>DASXVO010000059.1 GCA_036504215.1 Vicinamibacterales bacterium
GCGGCGCGAGCGACGGCGGGATGGTTCGCCGGCACCCTCCCCGGCACGTGGCACGTTGCACCGAGCACTTTCCCGCGCACCCAGCACTCTGCACTTTTCTCTTTCCACTTCCAGCCGATTCTTCCTGTGTAGCGGTGTGACGACCCGTGTGCGCCAGTGAGCGCGCCGGACACGGCCGCTGAACCCCAACCGGTTGTGGTTGGCTGGGCAAGATCCACAATGTTCAACGATTCGAACGAGAGGGTTCCTCTGCCACTCGTCAGTGAGCTCGACCAGTTCTTCGAGGTCACGCTCGAGATGCTCTGCATCACGGACGCGGAGGGCCGGCTCCTCCGGGTGAACCGGGCGTGGCAGACGGCGCTCGGCTACAGCTGCGACGAACTGAAGGCGCGGCCACTGTTCGGCCTGGTCCACCCGGACGACCGCCAGCGGACGGTAGCCGCGTTCCATGAACTGGCCTCCCAACGCCCGGTCTTCAACTTCCTGAGCCGCCTCGAGCGAAAGGACGGCAGCTTCCGCTGGCTGGAGTGGCGGGCAATTCCGGCGGGCGACCTCAACTACGTGGCCGCCCATGACATCACCGACCGGATGGCGGACGAGGAGGCACTTCGCCTGGCAAAGGCGACGGCCGAGCTGGCCGCCAACGCGAAGCACGAGTTCCTGGCTCGCGTGAGCCACGAGATCCGCACTCCGCTCAACGCAATCGTCGGTCTCGGCCACCTGGTGCTGCGGACGCCGCTCACCACCATGCAGCGCGACTACCTGGCGAAGATTCAGTCCTCCGCTCAGGCCTTGACCGAGCTGGTGAACAGCATCCTGGACTTCTCGAAGATCGAGGCCGGCACGCTGGCGCTGGAGCGGACGACGTTCGCGCTGGACGAGGTGATTGGCGGGATCGTGCTGCAAGCGGCGCCGAATGCCGAAGCGAAGGGTCTGCAGATCGTCGCCCGGACAGCGTCGAACGTGCCACGCGCGCTCATCGGTGACCCGGCCAGGCTGGGCCAGGTGCTCGCCCACCTGCTCGGCAACGCGGTGAAGTTCACCGAGCACGGCCGCATCATCGTGTTCGCCGATCTGGTGAGTCGCGAAACCGACGGCGTACGCCTGCGATTCGCCGTCCGGGACACCGGCGTCGGCATCGCCCCGGAGCAACAGGAGAGCATGTTCGAGCCGTTCACCCAGGGTGACAGCTCGGTCGGCCGTAAGCACGGGGGCACAGGCCTCGGCCTGGCCATCTGCCGACAGCTCGTTGCCCTGATGGGCGGCAACCTGTGCGTGGAGAGCTTCGTCGGGGCGGGCAGCACGTTCTGGTTCACGGCGCCGATGGGCGTTCCGGAGAGCGTCCGGAGCGAAGCGGACCTCACCTCGCCGGTGGTGGAGCGGGATCTGTCCGATGCGCTCATCGACGCGGCCCGGTCCGACGCAGATCGGGCCGCCGCGCGTTCCGACCGGCCGGCGCAAGCCGGTGCCGGGCGCGGTCGGACCTCGCAGGTGTCGGGCGTGCGAGTGTTGCTCGTCGAGGACAACCAGATCAACCAGCGGGTCGAGCGCGAGATGCTCGAGGGGTTGGGCGCGTCGGTGCAGATTGCCACCGACGGGCGGGAGGCCGTGGACGTCGTGATGCGCGTCGGTGAGCGATTCGACGCCGTCCTCATGGATCTGCAGATGCCGGAGATGGATGGCGACGAGGCCACCAGAGTGATACGGCAGAAGCGTCCCGACCTGTTGCTGCCGATCATCGCCGTCACCGCGAACTCCATCGAGTCGGAACGAGCCGCTTGCATCGACGCGGGCATGAACGACTACCTCGCCAAGCCGGTCGATCCCGGGCGTCTCGAGGCGATGCTGAAGCGGTGGGTGACGCCCCACGTCCCGGCGCGGCCGGCAGCCACCGAGGTCGCCGGCGTGTCCGCCGATGTGCCCACGCTCGAGATTGCAGGCGTGAACGCTCCGTCGGCGCTTGGCCGGCTCAACGGCAAGCAGGATCTGCTCGTCCGACTCCTGCGCGGATTCGTCAGCGACCACGGCCGAAGCGCGGCAGAGATTGCGGAGGCCGTCAGTCGCGGCGACCTCGAGACCGCGTCGAAGCTGACGCACGCGCTGAAGGGTGTCGCCGGCACGCTGTCCGCGTTCGAGGTGCTGGGTGCCGCGCGTGCGCTCGAAGCCGGCATCCGTCAGGGCGATCGCCAGGCGATCGACGATCACCTCTCGCGTCTGGCTGCGGCTCTCGACGTGGTGGGCCGGGCGGTTGGCGCCCTCGATGTCGGGGTTCGTCGCACGGTCACACCGACGCCGGAACCGATGCCGGCCGACACGACGCGCGTGGCGGCGCTCCTGGTCGAGTTCGACGCGTTGCTCAGGACGAGACGGTTCTCGGCGCGGAGACAATTCGAGGAACTGAGGCAGCACGTGCCGCAGGCGGATCTGCGCGAGAGCCTCGAGGCCGTGCAACTCTGCCTGGATCGGCTCGACTTTCAGCACGCACGGGAGATGCTGCCCGCAATCGCCCGCACGCTGGGCGTGGAGCTGTCGTGACGGGGAACGAGGGAGGTATGGAAGCCTCACGCCAATCGATTCTCATCGTCGACGACTCGCCGGCCAACCTCGAAGCGCTGCACGAGGTGCTCGGCCCGGACTACGAGTTGCTGTTTGCCACCAGCGGCCAGGAGGCGCTCGAGTTGGCGCGCGAACAGGTGCCGGACCTCATCCTGCTGGACGTGATGATGCCGGGGATGGACGGGTACGAGGCCTGCCGCCAGCTGAAACGGGAGGCTCGCACCGAACGGATCCCGGTGATCTTCGTCACCGCGATGGATCACGAACAGGATGAAGAGCGGGGACTGAACGTCGGCGCGATCGACTACCTGACCAAGCCAATCCGCGCGTGCATCGTGCGGGCCCGCGTGAGGAATCACCTCGAGCTCAAGCGTGCCCGCGACCTCCTGGAAAGCCTGTCGATTACCGACCCGCTGACGGGATTGGCGAATCGGCGGCAGTTCGACGCGGCGCTCGAGACCGAGATTCGCCGCGCGCAGCGCGTCGCCGAACGCCTCGCGCTCCTGATGTGCGACCTCGATTCGTTCAAGCCCTACAACGACCACTACGGCCACGTGGCAGGCGACCGCTGTCTGCAGGACGTCGCGGCGGTGTTCCGGGAGACGTTCAAGCGCGCGGGGGAACTCCCGGCGCGCTACGGCGGCGAGGAGTTCGCGGTCATCCTGCCCGGCGTCACGCCTCGGGAGGCGTGGCAACTGGGCGACCGCATCCGCGCGGCGGTCGAGTCGCGGCAACTGCCGCACCGCGCGTCCGAGGTGTCATCGTGGGTGACGCTGAGCGTCGGCGTGGCGAGCGCGATCGTGACGCCGGACGTGACCGGCGCCTGGCTGGTACATCGGGCCGACCAGGCGCTCTACACGAGCAAGAAGAACGGCCGCAACCGCGTCACTACCGCGGAGACCGACTGGACGATCCCGGCCGCGGCGACATTCTGACCCCTGAGCCTGGCCCCAACCCCAACCCCAACCCTTGATCCCCGCCCCGCAAGCGCCGGTCCCGGCTGCCGTGTCACTTGATTGGCGAGTTGACGATCGGCTTCTTCGGCAACGGCTGCTTGTTCTTCTGCAGGTCGAGTTCCTCGAAGATCAGGCTTGGCGCGATGACCGAGACCAGCGTGGTTGCCCCCGGCATCACCATCGCCCCGCCGAGCATCGACGCCGGCGACTGGCCCTGGTAGTTGAACAGCACCCGCTCCTGCGACGCGCCGAGGATGTCGCGGAACGCCGTGTGCGGGATGTTGCCGAGCGCCAGGCCGCGCACCGCCTCCTCCTTGCCGTCGGGCGTGACCTTCACCGCGCGGACGATCGCCGGGCCCTGCCGATCGCCAGGACGTGCCGTTGACGTTTCCAGCCGCCGCAGGATGTACCCGTGGGTGCGTCCCTGCGTCTTCAGGAGATCGAGGTACTTCGCCTTCAGGCCCGCGGCCGGAATCGCCGTGGCGCTCTCCACGAGGAGCACGCCCGCCTGCGCGCCGCCCTTCCTCCCGTGGCCATTGGACTGCAGCAGGTTCTTCTGCGGCGTCCGCGACGTCAGCATCGTCAGCAACCGGCCGTCCCGAACGAGCGTCACGTCCTCGGCCGCCAGCCCTTCGTCATCAACGGCGTACGCACCGGCGACCGGTTCGGCGCCGAAGCGTTGGACCGAAGGCGCGTCCCTCACGGTGAACGACTCGGGCATCACGCGGGTGCCGATGCGCGTCAGGAACGGCGTGGAGAAGAGCTGCGACAGCGAGCCCATGCGGGCATCGTCGGATTCGGGCGCGCGCTGCGATAGAAACAGCGGGACCAGCGACTGTGCGACCAGGGATGCGGCCGCTTCGTTCTCCACCAGCACCGGGCCGCTGTAGTCGTCTCCCACGCGGCCGGCGCGTGTCGCACGCAGGTCTTCCAGCATGCGCCGCGTCCGCGCCAGCAGATCCGCGGCCGGCGGCAGGTCTCTCGGCGATTGCGCGATCACCTGCACCGAATCATGCAGCGCCATCCCGTCGTCCGCCAGCACTTCCGCGTTCACCCGGAACGACGCCGACCTCGCCGGGAGCACCGTGCGGAACCCTTCGGAGCTGACGAAGTACCGCGTGCCTTCGGAAACGCTCAACTGCGCGTCCGAGCTGACGACGTCGGCCGCACCCTGGAAGATCGCCGAGGCCCGGCGCACGGTGTCTGCCCAGCCCTGGTCCACGGGCTGCGCGATGGCCACGGGCTCGACGCGTTCGAGCGGCTTCTCCCTGGAGAAATCGGGAATCGGATCGCTGTCCGTGCGGTTCTGCGCGGCCGCCTTCTTCTTCGCCAGGATCTGGACGCTTCGTTTGTACGCGGCGTCGGTCGCGAGCCAGATCTGCCTCCGCATCACCGTCTCGTCATCGTCCACCGGCAGCGGCGAGACCGACAGGCCCAGCATGCCGAGCAGCCCCGCGTCGCGATCGAAGCTCAGTAAGCGCGAACTGTCGAACCCGTAGTCGCCGACGCGGACGTCGACGCGCAGCAGCCGCATGCGCGCCACGAGGTCGTTGACGGGCGCGCCGAGCGTCGCCACGAGGCGGCTCTCGGTGGCATCGAGCACGTTGTAGGCGATGTAGTACGGCGCCGGCTGGTCTTTGATCGTCAGCCCGGACATCGACCGCGCCAGCTCCTCCTGCATCGCGCGGAGGACCGGCGGATCCGCGCGGGGCTCGGAGAGCAGCGGAACCGCCGCGGCGACCAACAGCAGCATGGCAAGTCGCGTTCGCATCGTCGTTCCTCCGTTCCCGTCCAGCAAGGGCGAGACGCCCATGCCACTCACCCGAGAGTGGCGGCGGGCCCGCCTCCTCACTTCCTGATCGGCGCCGCGAGAATCGGCAGCGTGTCCTGCGACTTCGGCTTCTTCTGCACTTCGACCTCGGACACGAGCAGCGCCGGCGACGAGGCGGAGATCGGTACCGGCCCGCTCTCCGCGCCGCACATCCCGTTGAACGTGTCCATCCGATTGTCGGTCGCGACGATCTTGCCGAATGCGGCCAGCGGCGTTCCGATGAGATCCACGCCGCGCACGAGTTCGGTCGGCCGACCATCGGCGTACACGCGATAGACGAGTACCGGCGTCACGTTGAACGCGTTCGGGATGTACCGGCCGGTCATCGTGAACCCGCCCTCGACGTGGTCGAACAGCAGGCCGAACGGCTGCCCGCGCTTGCGGCACTCGTCGCGAAGCCGCTCGACGAGCTGGTCGGGCGAGACGCCCGACGATGACTCGATGACGAGGTTGGACTGTCGAGAGACCGGGCGCTGACCGTCGGCGGCGCGGCCATGGCCGTTCGACGTCGGGAAGTTCGCGAGCGGCGCACGGCTGAGGAGGAACTCCTCGAGCACGCCCGCCTTCACCACCATCACGCGCCTGGCCTTCACGCCCTCGTCGTCGTAGTCGTAGTGGCCCATCAGCTCAGTCGATCCGAGCTTCGAGATCGTCGGATCGGCGGTGACGCTGATGAACGTCGGCAGCACCATTTGTCCCACCTTCTTCCCGAACGTCTGCGCATCGTCGGTGTTCTTCTGACGATGGGCCTCGATGCGGTGGCCGAAGATCTCGTGGAAGAACACGCCCGCCGCGCGTCCCGACAGGATGGCGGGGCCCGAGAAGGGCTCGACGACGGGCGCCGCCCTCAGCTTCGCCAGCGTGGCGACCATCTCGCGCACGTCTTTCTGAAGCCGCTCCTCGGTCGGGAGTCCTTCTGCGCTGGCCGAGTAGTAGCTGGCGTAGATCGGCAACTCCATGCCGTCTTCGGCCTTTGTCATCGCGCTGACCATGAGGCGATACGAGGACTCGGCCGTGAGCAGCCGCGTGCCTTCGGTGTTGACGAGGTACCGGGTCTTTATCTGCGCCGTGAGGCCGAAGTTGTTGCCCAGGATCAGCGGGTCGGCGGCAAACGGCGCGGAGAAGCGGCGCAGGCGCGTCTCCCACGCGGCTCTGTCGAGCGACAGCACCGGCGGATCGAGGGTGAAGCGCTGCGGATCCTCGCGCGAGAAGTCGGGCGCGGGGCTCTCCTCTTTGACCTTCGCCGCGAGGTTCGTCTTCACCCGCGCCAATCGCTCGACCGCCTGTCTGTACGCGCGGTCGGTGGCGCGCCACGCCGTCAGCGCGACGGGGGCACCGGCATCGGTCAGCGGGATGCTTGCCCGACCCATCGGGGGGGGTGCGCCGGACATCTCGCCGCGAATCTCGTGCGTGCTGTCGAGCGCGTAGTCGCCCGTCCGGACCTCGACGCTCAGCGAGCGGGCGTGCGTGTCCATGCTCGCCTGCAGCGCCCCGAACGAGGCGGACATGTTGATCGACCGCGTCTCGTTGACCGTGTAGGCGACGAAGTAGGGCGGGACCGGCTCCTTCTGGAGCACGTCCACGTTTCGCTTCAGCTCGGTCTGGAGGATGTCGAGCAACCCGGCAGGCGGCGGAGCCGGCGGCGCGGCGGGAGGGGCGGCCGGCGGCGCGGCGCCAAGCGGGGCGAGCAGGCAAACCAGGATCGCGACGAGACTTCTCATGAGGCGACTCCTTGGCCGCGAGTTGTAGCACATCCCGGGGAATCGGGGTCGGAGAATCCTGACCCCTGCTCGCCGATCCCTGCCTCCCCCGATCCCTGCTAGGATCACCGGAGGAGTCCGCCATGCCTCATCAGCCGCGCCTCTTCACTCCGCTCACGCTCCGTGAGGTGACGTTTCGCAACCGCGTGTTCGTCTCGCCCATGTGCCAGTACTCGAGCACGGATGGGTTTGCGAGCGACTGGCACATGGTTCATCTCGGGAGTCGGGCCGTCGGCGGCGCGGGGCTGGTCATGGTGGAAGCGACAGCCGTGGTGCCAGAGGGCCGCATCTCGCCGGCGGATATGGGCATCTGGTCGGACGAGCACGCACTCGCGCTGGCGCGCATCGCCGCGTTCATCAAGGCGCAGGGTGCGGTGCCGGCCATTCAGTTGGCGCACGCCGGAAGGAAGGCGTCAACGGCACCGCCGTGGGATGGCGGTGGAGAGGTGGCGGAGCGCGATGGCGGCTGGATTCCCGTCGCGCCAAGCCCTCTGCCCTTTACGTCGCACTTCGCAACGCCTCGCGAGCTGGCGGCCGGGGATCTGCAGGACCTGGTTCGGCGCTTCGTCGATGCGGCGCGCCGGGCGCACGCGGCCGGCTTCGAGGTCGTCGAGGTTCACGCGGCCCATGGCTACCTGCTGCACGAGTTCCTGTCGCCGCTCACCAATCTGCGGCACGACGACTTCGGCGGGTCGTTCGACGGCCGGGTCCGGTTCCCGCTGGCGGTGATCGAGCAGGTGCGGGCCGCGTGGCCCGCGCCGTTGCCGATGTTCGTCCGTATCTCGGCGACCGACTGGGTGGATGGTGGCTGGTCGCTGCCCGACTCGGTGGAGTTCTCGCGGAGGCTGAAGGCGATCGGCGTGGACCTGGTCGATTGCTCGAGCGGCGGCCTGGTGGCGGACGCGAAGATCCCCGCCGGCCCCGGCTACCAGACGCCGCTTGCCGCGGCCATCAGGCGCGAGGCGGGGATTGCCACGGGCGCTGTCGGGATGGTGACGAGCGCCGAGCAGGCCGAGCAGATCGTGGCCACCGGCCAGGCCGATGCCGTGCTACTGGCGCGCGAACTCCTGCGCAATCCGTACTGGCCGCTCGTCGCGGCGCGCCGCCTCGGAGCCGCCGTGGACTGGCCGAGACAGTACCTCCGCGCCAAGCCCGGGTAGGCCAGGATTTCGTGCTATCCTTGTCTTTCGTCCGTGGTTCGGCCGCCCAGCGGCCGCCGCGGGCCGCTGCCAATGCGGTGAGGTGGCCGAGAGGCTGAAGGCGGCGGTTTGCTAAACCGTTGTACGGGCTAAAACCTGTACCCAGGGTTCGAATCCCTGCCTCACCGCCAACTTTCGCTCACGTCCGGCTTGCCACTTTCCTCCGCGAGCTACGGTTGGCAAGCCATTGACACTGCGAAGGTTGTCCGCCGTAGCCGCGAGCGAAGCGAGCGCGTGGCGAAGGCGGACTATCCGTCGCTTCCCTCCCCGTCAACCCCCGTTGCCAAAATGATGTCTCCATTCGACTCGCCCGGCTTGCGCTCCGCGCCGCGCCAGGCTCGCTCCCTTCGACTTTGCTCAGGGAGCCCCGAGCGTGGTCGAGGGGCTCATGGCAGGCCATCCGACGGAGAATACTCTGAGCGAGGGAACGACGCGAGGTGCCGGAGGCACCGATTCGAAGGGGAGTCGAAGGACCCACCCGGCGAGATGGCTCCCTGATGGAATGCAGTCTCGCCGAAGCGGCCCGAGGACCATCCCGTCCACCCGCAGCACCGCGAAGGTGGACCTCAAACCTCACAAAGCCCTCGACGCCCGCCAGGCCCTGCTCCGGCGTTCCGGCCCGCTCTCTGGATGTCGCCCGCGCCAATCACCTCTTCGCCGACAAGTGCCTCCGTCTCGTGGCCCTCACCGCAGCCGACATCGGGCCTACACCGGCGCGGCAGTCGCGGGGGCCCTTGCGTGGAAGCGCGCACGGTGTTAGTATCAGTGACGGTTACAAATAACGACTGTTGTGAATAGCCGTTTCACCATGGCCGCTCACGTGCTCGCGATGCTGACTCACGCCGACCAGGAGGGCCGGGGGGCCGTGACGTCCGAGACGATGGCGACAAGCATCCAGACCAATCCGGTCGTCGTCCGGCGGCTGGTCTCGGAGTTGGCCCGCGCCGGCCTGGTGACGTCAAAACGCGGCACGAGCGGCGGCGTGACCTTGGCGAAGCGTCCCGAGCAGATTACCTTGCGGGACGTGTACGCGGCCGTCGAGGAGAAGCTCGTCCTGTTCGGGCGGCATCCTTCGGGCCCCAACCGCGAGTGCCCGATCGGCCCGCACGTCGCGGCATACCTCGAGGGAGTGTTCGGCAGGGCACAAACCGCGTTGGAGCGAAGCCTGGACGAAGCGACGGTCGCCGATATGTTCCAGGACCTGCTCGTCCGAGTGCACAGGAGCAGGCGGCGCACGAAGGTGGACTAGTTGGGCCGCTTCCCTTTTTTTTGATTTCATTTGTAACCATGGAAGTGTTGAATGAATTCCAACGATGGAGGAAGACCATGAAGACTCGACTCGGCTATCTCGTTTCGACCGCGCTGTTCTCGGTGATGATGCTGGCCTCCGCGCTCGCCTATCTCACAGGCTCCGAGCAGATGGTCCAGGCGTTCCGCCATCTCGGCTACCCTGACTACTTCAGGCTGATGCTCGGGATGGCGAAGATCGCTGGCGTCCTCGCGCTCGTCATCCCGCAAGTGCCCCGGCTGCTTCGTGAATGGGCCTACGCGGGCTTTGTCATCACGATGGTCTCGGCATTCATGTCGCATGCGGCCAGTGGTGACCCACTCGGACGCATGGCAATGCCGCTCGTGGCGCTCGGCCTCGTGGCCACGTCTCGAGCGCTCTGGCGTCCCGTCCCCCGGGCGGCACGCGCGGAGTCGGGCGCGGGGACTTGGGATCTGTTGCCGGCGTCAGGTCGCTCCTAGAGTTGGTTTCAGAACCCTCGGGCGGGTGATGGCGAGCGGGGCCGCCCCGCCCGCCGCGCAGGCGCCACCCATGTAACAAGCGGTTTTGGCGCCGAGGACGGGTGGGGCTGCTCGCCGGCAGGACCCGAACGGCGGAAGATGGGGTTTTGAAACCGGTTGTAGGGTGTGGGCGGCCCTGCTGATGACGAACCAACACGAGACGTACAGGTGGCTCGTGGAGCGGCTCCCAGGTGAGCGACCGCTCCGCCTTCTCGACCTCGGATGCGGCGAGTGCCTGGAAGCAGAGGCGCTGCTGGCTGCCGGGGTCGACGTGACCGGCCTCGATATCGACGAGGCCGCCGTGGATTCGGCACAAGCCAGGGTTGCGAACGCCACCTTTGCTTGCGAGGACGCGTCGGCGGCGCGTCGCGGTGAGGAGTTCGACGTCGTGCTGCTGCGTCGCCCGGATCTCGCGGCACAACCGGACAGATGGCAGAGGGTATTCCTATCAGTTCGCCAGTCGCTCGGAGCCGCCGGGCAGATCATGGTGACGACGCCCGGCCGTCGAGAGGCGGACCTGGCTTGCCGGTGGCTCGAGCAGTCTGGCTTCGGCACGGCAACAGGACCCGCGGCGGCGAACGCCCAGACACACGTCACGAGTCCGCTCGTGCGGGTCTGGGACGACATCGGCGAAGAACCGGCCGAGCTTTGTGACCTGAAGACGGGCCACTGCGGCCCGCTGCGCGGGTCAACACTGGAGGACGACGATGCAGGGTAGTGCGGAGTTGCTGGCCTTTACGGATCCGTTCTGCTCGTGGTGCTGGGCGAGTGAGCCCGCGCTGCTCACCTTGCGGGAACGGTACCGCGATCAACTCGTGGTTAGGTACATCATGGGCCGGCTCGTCAAGGACATGAGCCACTTCTTCGATGCGGCGAACGCGATCCGGGGCACCGCCGAGGTCGCTCCTCACTGGCGGATGGTGTCGGAGCGTTCCGGCCAGCCGATTGACGAGCGCCTCATGCTCGACATCACGGACCCGCACTGGTCCACGTGGCCTGCGTGCATCGCGGTGAAGGCCGCGACGGCGCAGGGAACGACCGTCGGAGAGCGGTACTTACGGCGGCTTCGCCGAGCGGCACTGACCGAGCGTGCGCAGGTGCAGGACCTGGGGGTCCAGGTGGATCTCGCTCACCAAGTGCCTGGCCTCGACGTCGAAGCATTCCGGCGCGAGCTCGGGAGCGAGCGCCCCCGCGCCGCGTTCCATGAGGACCTCGAACTCTGCGCCGCCCACGGAGTGACCGGCTTCCCGACGATGCTGTTTCGATCCGCGGCGCAAGCGGGCCAGGCGGACGCCGAGCCGGGCATCCTCGTCGGCGGTCACCGCTCGCTGGCCACGTACGAGCAAATCCTCGCTCAGGTGGCGCTACGACTGGTGCGGCACGAACCGCGATCAGTCGGCGAGCTCCTCGCCGAACACGGACCGCTGACCACACGCGAGATCGGCGAGATCACCGGCCAGGGCTCGAACATCGAGGAGTCGCTCCACAGGGCGGCGGCCGCAGGACGGACCTCGTCTCACGAACTCCGCGGTGGTCGGCTGTGGTCCATGGCCGGTGATGCAGCGGCGCGGCAGTCGCTCAGCGGCGCGGCCTTCGTGTACCGTCCTCCCGACTTCCACGGAAAACTCCGTCAACCTCGCGCCACGGTTGCCGCCACGGGCCCCGTCTGGACGAGTACCGTGGCCCTGCATGGGGACTGGCCGTCCTGACGCCATGTCATATTTGACATAGCATGGCCTCGTTGCCTCACGCCGACAAGCCGCTCGCACGGCTGCTCGCACGGCTGCACGGGGAGATCAAGACTCCTCCGCTGTCGAGTGAGGCCAGGATCGAGGCCGGGCTGCTTTTGCGGACGCTCCAGCGCGAAGAACGGCCGGGAATGCCGCAGTCTCGACCGATGCCGGTCGTCGGTGTGCTTTGTCACGAAGCGCACATCCCGGACGGCGATCTGACGAGGCGCATCATCTACCGTCTGGACAGCGACGCGGTGGTGGGGATCCGTCTCACAAAACCTGTCCGCCCGATGAGCCTGTTTCGCGTCCTTCTGGCGCGCACCGATGACCCGTCTCAGGAATCAGTTGATTGGCGAGACAGTGGTACTCAACGCGGAAACGCGCGACCCAACGTGCGAGTCGGCGAGGAGTTCAGCGGGGCCGGCTGCGGCAACGCCGGTCTGGCGGAAAGCACTCGCGGCCCGATGCGCGCCGAGAAGCCGCGCCGCGAAAGCAAATGACAGCGACGACGCAGCGGCGGCGATAGAAGCGTGAGGCTCGCGGCTGGCGCTGCCGGGCCTGCCCAACGGAGTCACCGCGCCGCCTACAGACCCGCCGCCGCCGCTCTTCGAGGCCCCGGCCTTCGATGAGCACGCGGGCGTCGCCGCCTTCGACGCGTCCACGTGACCGGCCCACTCGGTGCCAATTTCGTGGGAGGTCCGCCTGTTCCTCGTCCAGGCGATCACAGGTCGAGCCCCGTTATCTGCAAGCAACGAGTTCTCCAGCATGGAGTTCTCCGACGATGCGTTCTCCAACAAGGATCTCTGCTGTTGACATATCGGCCACGGCCAACATAATCAGCCCGGGGCGCGGTTCCAAGGCTGGCGCCGGCGGACCGTGCCAGAGAACGGCCTTCTGCTAATCTCGCGAACGGTGAAGACTCTGGTAATCCGGCCTTTCGTCCCTCCGTCGAGTTTCGATGAGACTGAAAATGCGCCATCTCGTTGCGCTTATCGTCCTCCTCTGCGCCACGCTGCTGTCTCCCCATCCAGCCCTCGCGCAGTTCTCGCAGCAGGGGCAGAAGTTGGTTGCGGCGGACGCCGTCGGGTTGGGCGTTGCCCAAGGCCAATCCGTGTCCATCTCCGCCGACGGCAACACGGCTATCGTCGGAGGGTACGACGACAACGGTGGAGCTGGGGCCGCGTGGGTCTGGACGAGGAGCTCAGGGGTCTGGTCCCAGCAGGGAACGAAGCTCGTCGGCTCAGGCGCCGTGGGGAACGCTAACCAAGGCTGGTCTGTGTCTCTCTCCGCCGATGGCGACACGGCCATCGTCGGAGGGCCCATCGACCATAACAGTAGCGTTGGGGCCGCGTGGGTGTGGACGAGGAGCGGGGGAGTCTGGACCCAACAAGGACCCAAGCTGGTCGGCGCGGGCGCCATGGGAGCCGCAAAACAAGGCTATTGCGTGTCCCTCTCCGCCGACGGCAACACGGCCATCGTTGGAGGGTGGGTCGACGACAGTCAAGCAGGGGCCGCGTGGGTGTGGACGCGGAGCGGAGGAGTCTGGACCCAGCAGGGACCCAAGCTGGTCGGCGCTGGCGTCGTGGGAGCAGCATCTCAAGGCTATTCCGTGTCGCTCTCCGGCGACGGCAACACGGCCATCGTCGGAGGCCACACCGATGGCCCTGCTGGGGCCGCGTGGGTCTGGACGCGGAGCGGAGGAGTCTGGACCCAGCAGGGTACCAAGCTGGTCGGCTCGGGATCGACAGGGAACGCCTATCAAGGCTATTCCGTATCGCTCTCCAGCGACGGCAACACGGCCATCGTCGGAGGCTACGGCGCTGGCTCTGGGGCCGCGTGGGTGTGGACGAGGAGCGGAGAGGTTTGGACCCAGCAGGGCGCCAAGCTGGTCGGCGCTGGCGCCGTGGGATTCGCAAGCCAAGGCATTTCCGTATCGCTCTCCGGCGACGGCAACACGGCTATCGTCGGAGGGTACACCGACAACAGTAACGCTGGGGCCGTGTGGGTCTGGACGAGGAGCGGAGGAGTCTGGACCCAGCAGGGAACCAAACTGGTCGGATCAGGCGCCGTGGGGACCGCTTACCAAGGCGTTTCCGTGTCCCTCGCCGCCGACGGCAACACGGCCCTCGTCGGAGGGTACGGCGACAACGGTTTTGTTGGTGCCGCGTGGGTCTTCACCGCATCTTCCCAGGAATCTAACTGGGTGCTGAAGTCGCCGACGAACAGCCCAACGGCGCGCGCTGGACACGCGATGGCCTACGATGCGGCGCGGGGGCAGGTGGTCTTGTTCGGAGGTATGAACTACAGCTATAGCAACGGTACGTGGGTCTGGGACGGGACGAACTGGATGCAGAAGACGCCAGCGGACAGCCCGCCGCCGCGATACGCCTCCACGATGGCCTACGATGCGGCGCGCGGACAGGTGGTCCTGTTCGGAGGCATGGACAGCGACAGCACCTCCCTCAACGACACGTGGGTCTGGGACGGGACGAACTGGACGCAGAAGAGTCCAGCGAACAGCCCGCCATCGCGTTGTCTGCACGCGATGGCCTACGATGCCGCGCGCGGGCAGGTCGTCTTATTCGGAGGATTTGACCTTGGCTTTCGCAGCGACACGTGGGTGTGGGACGGGACGAACTGGACGCAGAGGACTCCAGCCGACAGCCCTGGCTCGCGCGCCTACGTCTCAATGGCCTACGATGCGGCACGCGGGCAAGTGGTCCTGTTCGGTGGCTCCGACGGCGGCAACGCCCGTAACGATACGTGGGTCTGGGACGGGACGAACTGGACGCAGAAGAGCCCAGCGAACAGCCCGCCAGTACACTATAAGCACGCGATGGCCTACGACATCGCGCGTGGGCAGGTGATTCTGTTCGGAGGCGATGGCACTACCTACGGCAACGACACGTGGATTTGGGATGGGACGAACTGGATGGAGAAGAGCCCAGCGAACAGCCCGACACGGCGCGCTGAGCACGCGATGGCCTACGACGCAGTCAAGGGGCAAGTGGTCCTGTTCGGAGGTGCTGACTACACCATCCGCAACGACACCTGGGTCTGGCCTGGCGATTCTGCCTCTTCCACGGGCGCGGCCTTCGTCAACGAAACGATTCCCGACAACACGACAATGTTGCCGGGCCAGAGCTTCACGAAGACGTGGACGCTCCGTAACACAGGGACGACGACGTGGACGTCAGGCTATAGCCTGCAATATGTGTCCGGCAACGCGGGGTGCAGCCACACGCTCGTTGCGGTGAGCGGAACGGTCGCGCCGAATGCGACCCACTCGTTTGCTACGAACTGCACGGCTCCGGCGCCGACCGCGACGTATCGCGAGGACTGGCGGCTGGTGGAGCCCGTCGGCTGGACGATCAACGTGGGGAGTTCGCCGACGATCTGGGCCCAGATCAAGGTCGCGAGCGGCGCGCTGCTCACGTTCGGGTCTATTGCCTCTCCACCGGCGGTGGGAGTGCCGTTCCCGATTACGCTCAGGGCCGTTGATGCGTATGGCGCGGTGGTGACGTCGTTTGTGGGTGATGTGCAGTTGTCGAGCACGATCGGTGCCGTCACCCCAACCAAGGTGACGTTTGCCTCGGGTCAAGCGACGGCCAATGTGACCATCGGCCAGCCGGCGTCGCAGGTGGCGCTGATGGCGTGGAGGGCCGGCGTCTCCGCTCAGAGTCTACCCTTCACAGTCACCGGCGCCACGTACCCCGTAACAGTAAACGTCCGAGTGTTCGACTGGTCGGGTGCCGTCCCAGTCGTCGGCGCGACAGTGCGGGTCGGCGGTGTATCCCTGTCAACGCCGACCAACGCTCTTGGAATCGCGACGGGCACGGTCGAGTGCGGTCATGACGCTCTCGTTGAAGCAGCGTCTGGGGCACGCACGGCCCAGAAGACCGTGCCGGTGGTTTGCGTTGTTGGACGACCAGTGGCAGTTTCCCTCTCGCTATCTGGCTCGACGTGCAATCCAACCGGGAAGATCCCTGTCATTCTGCTGCCAGGCATGTTGGGTTCGACCACCGGGGGGGCCCTATTTCATCCGACCCTTCCGAACGGAACAGCACCTGGCCATCACTGGTCGGACTGGGACGCCGGCCTAATAAACGTGGGCTCATTCCACGGGCTGTTCGACCCACTCGGTCTAACCCCTTGGGAACTTGGTTGGGATCTTCTCGCCGAGGAGCTTGGAGGAAACGACGAAATTGGATGCACGTGGTTCCCCGCTCCGTACGACTGGAGGCTCGGGATCGACGAGATTGTCAACGAGTATTTGGCGCCCGTGATTGAGGATGCGAAGAAAGTGTCCGGTATGCACAGAGTCGACATCATCGCCCACAGCATGGGCGGGCTGGTGGCCCGGGCGTACATTCAGGACAAGGGAGGTCTGCGATTCGCCACGGACGAAGACGTCGATGTCCGGAGGCTAGCGTTAGTGGGCACGCCCAATCTTGGGGCGGTGAAGGCCTACTACCTGTGGCAAGGCGGAGATGTCAGGCGGGCCGACGGCCTAGGTGCGGTGGTCGGGAACAAGCTGGGCGTCTATGAGAACACGATCAGCTCTCTGTATGAAGGCCTTCACCCATTCGGCTCGATCTACCGCTTCTCCATCGGACCAATTGAACTCACGAAGGAGTTGTTTGTCGATCGAAGTGAAGTCCGGAAGTTCGTCCAAAGTGAGGTCAAGTCGGGCCGGCAACTGCTGCCGACGTTCGACTTTCGTGAGGACCCCAGAACAGGCGCCAAGGAAGGATTGACTCATACCGACAGGAAGAACCAATGGCTTGAAGACCTCAACAAGACTCTGTGGAACGTATTGGGCGGCGAAACCTATCTCCGAAGCACGGTGGTCAGAGGTTTCGGCGGTACCGGAGAGCCGACGGACGCGTCGTTCGTATGGAAGAAAGAGAGTCCGTACGACGATGGGGCGCCGTCGAAGGTCAACAACAGCCTGCCAGGAGGCGACGGTGACGGGACAGTCCTCAAGACTAGCCTGGGGATCTCCACGCTTCCGCTGGTTGCCTGGCTTCCCGTCACGCAGAAAGCGTCCAGCCATGGACGTCTGATCCGCGCCCATCTGAATGGGCTGGTGGAGTTCATCACCGGGGCCGCTGCCGTTGCGCCGAGAGCGGCCGCCATCAGAGAAGGCATTCAGCCGGCGGCGGCTGCCAGCAGCCTTGGTCCCACGATGCTCCGCCTCTCGGTTGAAGGCCCGGCGGTCGCGCTGGTCGAGCAGGTGAATGCGCCGGGCTTGGCGACCGGTGTCACATCGGGCCTGCTGCCGATCATCGATCTGCCCGAATCTGACTTAGGTGTAGCAGGCGGGGAGACGCACGTCTCGGTCGGACATCCGTATCTGGCCGATGGCAGTGGCGACTCGCTGCGCGTGCGGTTGAGGGCGACGGGGAGTGGCGACTACGCCGTGTCGATCGCGCTGTTCGCTGCAGACGAAGTGAAGACGCAGGACTACCGGTTCCACACAAGCCATCCCGATCGGGCACTGATGTTGACCTGGAATCAGGCCACGCAGTCCTTTGGTGTCGACGTCGGCGCCACTCCACCGACGCTCGTGACAACTGCGCCGTTTGGCAACGCCACGCGGGTGAGTTGGCCAGCGGTCCCAGGAGCGACTGGTTACCGCGTCTTCCGGCGACGCGACGCATTCCCGAGCTTCGACCTGGTGGCCACGGTCGCCGCGGATGCCCTGAGCTGGCTGGCCGTCGACGACCCGTGGAGCGGCACATCGGTGGTGCCGCCGACGCAGTTCGCTGTGAGCACGCTTCTGGGCGCGGAGGAGAGTGCGTTCTCGGTTCTCGTCTCGAACACAGACCGGGACGGCGACGGATTGTCGGATGTCGAAGAGGCCGCGTTGGGCACGAACCCGACGCTCGTCGATACCGATGGCGACGGATTGAGCGACTGGTCGGAGGTGCAGATCGGCACGAACCCAACCAGTCCGGACACCGACGGGGACGGGCTGTCCGATGGAGACGAGTATCGCGTTGGGTCGGACCCCCAGCGCGTCGATGTCACCACCGGCCCCACACCGGAGGTCACAGCCCTCTCACCTGCGGCCACCGTTGCGGGGCAGGGCCTGACCCTCACGGTCGACGGCGCGGGGTTCTTCACGGGCGTGTCGGGTGTGCACGTAGCCGGCCAGGTCGTACCGACGACGTTTGTGAACGACGGGCAACTACGTGCGACCGTGTCGCAGGCGGTGCTGTGCCCGCCGGGTCCCTGTGCGATCACGGTGGTCAATCCGCCACCAGGGGGCGGATTATCCAACAGCCAGTCGTTGATCGTCACGGGCCCCGCTCCGGCGTTCACGGACGACCCGTTGGCGATCGGAGCGACGCGCGTGAGGGCCGTTCACTTTACGGAACTGCGCCAGGCCATTTCCACCCTGCGGGCGCGGTACCCGTCGTTGGGTGCATTCCCTTGGACGGACGCGACCATCGTCTCGGGCGTGACGCCGGTCAAGGCGGTCCATCTGACGGAGTTGCGGACGGCGCTCGCTGCGGTGTACACGGCGGCCGTGCGGACGGCGCCGACCTACACGAACCCCACTATCGCGGATGGAGTCACGGTCATCTCTGCCGTGGACATCGCTGAGTTGCGGGCGGCCATCCTGGCGATCTGGTAGCTGTGTTTCGGCTGTGTCTGGGGCTTGGCGGGGGGCGCCCACGGCGTCGGATAGCGGGCGTTGCGTTAACCCGAAGTTCCGTACCGTTTGACCCTTGGAAGTGATCACTTTTCGGAATGATTCATAGGAAGAGTGACTGGTTTATCCGGGTAATATGTAGTCACTAAAGACCGCTTGACAAAACGGCTGGGCTGGCACATATTGTCTGCATGCCGAGGCGAAGTGGCGCCGTCCATGTCGTCACGACCACGCGCGAGTACAACGGCAAGACCTACCAGACTCATTTGTTGCGCCGCAGCTTTCGGGAAGGGGCACGCGTCCGCAACGAAACCGTCGGCAACCTCTCGCATCTGCCCGGCCACGTCATCGAGCTGATCAAACGGGCGCTCCATGAGGAGCCGGTGTTTGCGGCCAGCGAGCTGGAGATCGTCCACTCCGTCAGCCACGGCGATGTCGAGGCGGTCCTCACGGCGATGAAGCGAGTGGATCTCGCGGGCCTGCTGGGGAGCAAACGCGGCCCTGAACGCGACCTCGTGCTCGCGATGATCGCGGCCCGCATCCTGGCGCCGCACACCAAGCTCGCGACCACACGCTGGTGGCACGCGCGCACCCTCGCCGAGGACCTGGGCGTGCAAGAGGCGACGGAAGACCATCTCTACGCGGCGATGGATTGGCTGCTGGCACGGCAATCAGCGATCGAGACGAAGCTAGCCGGGCGCCACCTCTCGGCCGGCGGCCTCGTGCTCTATGACTTGACCTCGAGCTACATGGAGGGCACGACGTGTCCGCTCGCGCACTACGGCCATAATCGTGACGGTAAGCGCGACAAACTGCAGGTCAACTACGGGCTGGTCACCGACGGACGCGGGTGCCCGGTGGCCGTCTCCGTTTTCGATGGCAACGTCGCGGACACGAAGACCCTGGCCCCCCAAGTCACGCGTCTGCGCGAGAGCTTCGGCATTCGTGAGGTCGTCCTGGTCGGCGACCGCGGGATGATTTCGGATCGGGCCATCACCGACTTTCGGGAGCACGATGGCTTGGCGTGGATCACGGCGCTCAAGACCGGGCAGATCCGCACGCTGCTCGAGGGCGGCCACCTGCAACTCGGGCTCTTTGATGAGCGGAATCTCTTCGAGCTCCGTCACCCGGACCACCGAGACGAACGCCTCGTCGCGTGTCGGAATCCCGAACTCGCGAAACTGCGCGCGCACAAACGGCAGGAACTCCTCGAGGCGACGGAACGCGAACTAACCAAGGTGCAACGGGCCGTCAATGCGGGGCGCCTGCACGGGCGGGATCAGATCGGCCTTCGTGCAGGCCGTGTCATCAACAAATACAAAGTCGCCAAGCACTTTACCCTGACCATCGAGGATCGGCGCTTCACGTTTGCCCGCCGTCAGGCGCGTATCGAGGTCGAGGCGTCGCTGGACGGGATCTATCTCATTCGCACGAATGTCCCGGCGAGCCGGATGAGGGCGGAGGACGCCGTCCGCAACTACAAAGCGCTCAGTCAGGTCGAACGGGCCTTTCGCACGCTGAAGACGATCGACCTCCACGTCCGGCCCGTCCATCACCGCACGGCGGACCGCGTGCGCAGTCACATCCTGCTGTGCATGCTCGCGTACTACGTCGAGTGGCACATGCGTGACGCTTGGCGGCCGTTGCTGTTTGCGGATGAAGACCAGGTCGCGAAAGTCTTTCGCGACCCCGTCGCCCCCGCCCGCCGCTCCGCGGAGGCCGACCAGAAAGCCGCGACCCATCTCACGACGGAGGGCCGGCCCGTCCACAGCTTCCGCACACTGCTCGACAGTCTCACGACCATCGTCCGGAACCGGTGTCGCGCGCGAGGCCAAGCCGATAACGCCACTTTCACGGTAACGACGACCCCGACGCCCGAGCAGCGTCACGCGCTCACGCTCTTGAAGGAAATCGCCGTGTAGTCAGAATCCTCTCCACCGAAAGTCCGTATCCTTCTGTCATCACGGCGGATCCAACTCATAAGTCAGTGGAACTTCGGGTTAACCTGGCGAGCGGAATCCTGCTGACGCCGGCCGACCCTCTTGGTTCCAGAACGGCCGGGCTATGCGGGTTCGCGCCCGGGTCAGTTGGCGTCTCAGGAATCACATGTTTCATGGAACGCTGCGCGCCGACCGATGGCACCACGCGAATCCGTTCGGTTTCTGTGAGCCCCCGCATCCAGGATCAAGGGGCATTTCTGAGACGCGTGCCGGCCAGGCGACTCCCAAGACAGTCATTGAATCCTGTCGGCGGCGCCTGGCTGCGTATGACGCCGTCGCCGGTCAGAGGCAGGACCATGAACAAGAACAAACGCGCGCGCCTCGAGGCCCGCGGGTGGCGCGTGGGGAACGCCGCCCAGTTCCTCGAACTGAGCGCGGAAGAAGCAGCGCTCGTGGAGACCAAGCTGCTGCTGAGCGCCCTCTTCACCCTCGGCGCGACGCCCCGCGACGTGGCGTCGGCGATCCGAAAGGCACGCCCGGCGGCGTGACAACCGTTGCCAAAATGTCTCCATTCGACTCACCCGCGGTTCACTCACGGAAGCCCGCGGATTCTCTCGTGGCGGGCCGTCCGGCCTGCCGCGCGAGGGAGAATACCCTGACCCCGAGCGCGACCGAGTCGGAGGGCATAACGCCAGCGGTCTGATCGAGCGGTCGAATCGCGATGTCCAACGCGGGCGGATCGAGGTGCGCGTCGCGCCGGGTCATGCGCAGCTCCAGCCGGGCCGATGTTCGCCCTGCTGTTGTTCGCTCAGTCGGCGGCGCTGGACCAGCAGAACCTAGTGCACCGTCGAATCTTCACGTCGGGAATCCGCCGCCTTCTGCCGCGCGCGCATGTCCTGCTCCCAGGACACTGGATCCAAGCCTCACGTCGCGTGTGTGGGGCGGGTCAGTCCGTCCAGCACCTCGCGCAGGCCGCGCAGGAACGCCACGAGTCGGAGCCTCGTCGTCATGTGAGTCAGCATACTCTCAGCCGCCGTGCGCGGCGCGTCTTCTCGATCGATCCCGATTGCCAGGGACGCCCGACGAGCCTCGAGTTCACACCTCGTCGCCAGGCGGGAGCCTGCCAGCCAGCGCACGCTTGGCGATCCTCGCGGAGACAAGGGCCGCTGCGAGGGTTGCCACGAATCCGGCGACGTAGAACCACGCGCGGAGCGGCGTCTGCGGCGTCGACGATGTCGAGAGTTGCGCGACCGTGGTGACCAGCGACCCGAGGTAGACATACAGCCACCCGCCGGGTATCTCTCCAAGCACGGTCGCCACCACGAATCTGCGCAGCGAGAGTCCCGACAGGCTGAGCGCGTAGTTGAGCACGTTGAACGGGACCAGCGGCGAGAGCCGGAGCAGGAGCACCAGCGTGAACGCGTCGCGGTCGACGGCCTCGTCGAGCGCCCGCGTGCGCGGCGACTTCGCCATTTTGCGGCGAACCCAGTCCCGCAGGATCGTTCGACCCAGCAGAAACGAACAGGTTGCGCCAAGGAGCGAGGCCGGCACGACGACGAGCAGCCCGTAGATGGGACCGTAGACAAAGCCCGCCAGCATGGTCAGCACCGAGCCAGGAAGCAGCGCGACGGCACTCACGGCATAGACGGCCACGAAGAGCAGGACGCCCCACGCGCCCGACTCGCGGATGAGCGAGACCAGCTGGACCGTCCAATGAGCGAGTGGCAGAAGCCTGGCGCCAGCGACCAGCGCCGCCAGCACCGCGGCTGCGCCGAGCAGTTTCGAGCGGCTCACAACCCGCTTCCCCCTCTGGTCCAGCGGAAGTACCGAGCCAGCCACCGGGCCGCTCTCGGCGTGACGGCCGAACGGCGGTACCGGTCGCCAACCATGCGGAACGCCTCCGCTTCGGTCGGGTATGGATGAACCGTGGCCGAGAACTGACCGAGCGAGCCTCCGTGAGTTACCGCATAGCTCGCTTCGCCAATCATCTCGCCGGCGTGCGCCGAGACGATGGTACAGCCGAGGATCCGCCCCTTCTCGTGGTGCACACGGACGAACCCGTCCGTGTCGTCGTCGAGCACGGCACGATCCACATCGTTCAGCGCGACGGTGATCGTCTCGACGGTGCGCCCTGCCTCCCTCGCCTGCGTCTCGTACAGCCCGACGTGGGCAATCTCAGGTTCGGTGTAGGTGGCCCACGGGATGACGAGCGCGCTGGCCTTTCGCCGTCCGTAGAAGAGCGCGTTCTGAATGACGATGCGGGCCATCGCGTCGGCCGCGTGCGTGAATTTGAACCGGGAGCACACGTCGCCGGCGGCGAAGATCCGGGAGTTGCTCGTTCGGAGATGGTCGTCCACGGTGACACCGCGCCTCGTGAACTCGACGCCGGCGGCCTCGAGACCGAGCGTATCGACATTCGGCGCGCGTCCTGCGGCCACGAGGACCCGGTCGCCCGCCACCTCCAGCCTTTCGGTCGAACCGTCTCCTCTTGTCCGCTCAGCGTGGATCACCACCTCGGATCCGCGCGCCTCGACACGCGTCAGATTGATGCCCAATTCGAGCTGAATGCCCTCGGCCACGAACCGGCGCTGAACGACTGCGGCGGCATCGGCATCCTCACGCGCCAAGAGCTGGGGCGAACTTTCGAAAATGGTCACCCGGCTGCCAAAGCGTGAGAACGCCTGTGCCATCTCGCTTCCAATGGGGCCGCCGCCGATGACGAGGAGGCGCGCCGGCAGGTCGGTCAGCCAGAAGAGCGTTTCGTTCGTGAGGTAGCCGATGTCGCCCAGGCCAGGAATCGGAGGGGCTGTCGCGCGCCCGCCGGTGGCAATCACGGCTCGGTTGAAGCGCAGGGTGCGACCATCGACTTCGATCGTTCGACGGCTGGAGAACCGGCCCTCGCCGAGGAACACGTCCACGCCCGCCTTCGCCAGCCGGTGCGCCGAGTCGTGCGGGCTGATTCCCGCCCGCAGCCGGCGCATGCGGGACATGACGGCCCCGAAATCGACATCGACCGGAACGGTTCGCACGCCCAATGCCCCGGCCCTTCGAATCTCGGCCACCGCCCGCGCGGACCGCAACAACGCCTTCGACGGCACACATCCGCTGTTCAGGCAGTCGCCGCCGAGCAGCGCCTTCTCGACCAGCGCCACGCGGGCACCCAGGCCTGCCGCACCCGCCGCGCTCACGAGGCCGGCCGTGCCGCCCCCGATCACAACCAGGTCGTACACCCCGCCGCCAACCGGATTGGTCCACCCGGAAGGATGCACCCGGGCGAGCAGTTCCTGGTTGGCCTCGTCCAGCGGTTCCACGAGCGGGTGATCGGCGGGGCGGTCCAGGAGTTCTGACATTGATGTCATAGGCGCTCAGTCTTCCAGGTCAGCCGGACGTTACGCCCTGCACACCGGGATCTCGGACGAAGGCCGGCCCCCCCGCTGCCTTTCGCTGCACCGTAACGAACTGGCAATCCGTCGGACAGTGCAGCACGCGAGAATGACCGGCGAGCCTCGATCCCGTGACCCGACTCGACCACAGAGAGGTGACCGATGCACTCGATTCCCGGACTCTCGCCCGAGGCAGAATCGATCCCGTGGCTCACGACGGAGCAGATGGTGGAGGTCGACCGGGCCATGGTCGAGGACTTCCGGGTCCTCCTCCTGCAGATGATGGAGCATGCCGGACGGCATCTCGCACATCTCGCGCGGGAGCGCTTCCTCTCGGGCGATGCCCGTGGCCGCGAGGTCGTGGTACTAGCCGGTCCCGGAGGCAACGGTGGAGGCGCGCTGGTCTGCGCGAGGAGGTTGGCTGCGTGGGGAGCCAGGGTCGTCGTTGCGGTGACCGCCGACGACGAGCGGTTTGCCGAGGTGCCTCGCCATCAACTGGACTCTACCTCGCCGACATCGGGGTGCCTCCGCAGTTCTACCGGAGGCCACCGTTGGGCCTCGACGTCCCCGGCATGTTTGCCGAAGCGGACTTGGTCCGCGTCTGGTAGCGACGCTCAGATCGCCCTCAATGCCTACGCAGTGCCGCGATCAACGGGCAGGTGACGGTTCCCCGGCCTGCCCGACAGCTCGTGACCAGGCGCGCCAGTGCCGACTCCATCCGCCGCAAGTCGCGCAGTTTCGCGCGCACGTTCCCGAGCTTCTGCTCGGCCATCGTGCGGGCCTCGTCGCAGTGTGTCCCGTCTTCCAGCCTCAGCAGCCCTGCGATTTCGTCGAGACTGAACCCGAGGCGCTGCGCGGCCTTCACGAACATGACGCGTTCGACATCACGTTCCCCGTAGCGCCGCATCTGGCCGTACGGTCGGGGCGGTTCGTTCAGGAGACCCCTGCGTTGGTAGAAGCGAATCGTCTCGACATGAACGCCGGCCGCAGCCGCCACGGCGCCGATCGACAGACGGTCCGCCTGTGTGGTCATGCGCTTGACTCCGTACTTGAGTACGGACTCAAGATTAGTCCATATCGGCATCCCGTGAAAGGAGCCTGTCAATGTCGCAGACCGAGGGGGGACGGAGCGCGCTGGTTGTGGGCGGCCTCGCCGCCATTCTGGCATCAACCTGCTGTCTCGGACCGCTCGTGCTACTGGTGCTGGGCGTCAGCGGCGTATGGATCGGGAACCTGACGGCGCTGGAGCCGTACCGTCCCCTTTTCCTTGGCGGGGCCGTCGTCGCCCTGGTCGTCGCGTACCGAAAGATCTTCCGGTCGGCCGTCGCCTGTCGGGTTGGCGAGGAGTGTGCGGTTCCGCAGGTGCGGACCACCTACAAGGCCCTGTTCTGGGCCGTCGTCGTCCTGCTGGTCATCGCGGCCGGCTTTCCACTCGTTGTCCCGTACCTCTACTGATGTCCCTCTACCTCACACCATGAAGGAGACCCCCATGAAGCAAGTACTCGTCGCCGCCGTCGCCGCCATGTTGTTTGCAAGTCCAGTCTGGGCCGCATCCAGGACCGTCACGTTGGCCGTCTCGAACATGACCTGCGCGGCCTGCCCGATCACCGTGAAGAAGGCGCTCACCAAGGTTGACGGCGTGAGCAAGGCCACGGTCGATCTCGACAAGAAGGAGGCCGTGGTAACGTTCGACGATGCCAGGACCAGCGTGGCAGCGTTGATCAAGGCCACGACCGATGCCGGGTACCCGTCGCAGGTGAAGGAGAGGAAGTAGCGCCATGGTCACCCGACACGCCCTCGAGCCTCCGACCCGCGTGGCGGTCATCGGAAGCGGCGGTGGGGCCATGGCGGCGGCGCTGAAGGCCTCGGAACGCGGCGCACATCGCCCACCTCCGTCGCGAAAGCCCGTTCGATGCGGGGCTGTCCGCAACGCCTGCGGTCGTCAACCGGCCACGCCTGCTTGCGCAACAGCAGGGCCGGGTCGAGGAACTCCGTCACGCCAAGTACGAAGGCATTCTCGCCTCGACCCCGGGCGTCACGGTCGTGCGTGGCGAGGCGCGATTCAAGGACGGCCGAACGCTCGCTGTGAACCTGGACGGCGGAGGCGAGCGTCCGGTTCCGTTCGATCGTTGCGTGATTGCCACCGGGGCCGGCTCCTCCATTCCGCCGATTCCTGGCCTGAGCGACACGCCCTACTGGACATCGACCGAGGCCCTCGCGAGCGATGACGTCCCGCCGAGGCTCGCCGTCATCGGTTCATCCGCCGTCGCCGTGGAGCTCGCGCAGGCGTTCGCCCGACTGGGCAGCCAGGTCACGATTCTGGCCCGCCACACGCTGCTGTTTCGCGAGGCTCCAGCCATTGGTGAGGCCGTGACGGACGCATTTCGCGCCGAGGGAATCGAGGTGTTGTCCGGGACGCAGGCCTTGCACGTGTCGTTCGCAACCGATGGGTTCATGCTGGTCACCAATCGCGGCGAAGTGCGGGCGGACAGGCTGCTGGTGGCGGTGGGCCGCACGCCCAACACACACGACATGCGCCTGGAGGACGTGGGCGTCACACTCGATGCGAGCGGCGCCGTCGTCGTCGATGATCACCTGCGCACCAGCGTGCCCGACATCTATGCCGTTGGCGACTGCACCAACCAGCCTCAGTTCGTGTACGTGGCCGCCGCCGCAGGCACCACGGCCGCCGTCAATATGACCGGCGGAGACGCCACACTCGACCTGACCACGATGCCGGCCGTGGTCTTCTGCGACCCGCAGGTGGCGACAGTCGGTCTGTCCGAGGCGGAGGCGCGCCGGGCGCACATCGAGACCGACAGCCGGACTCTCCCACTCGACAGCGTGCCTCGGGCGCTCGTCAACTTCGACACGCGCGGGTTCATCAAGTTGGTGACCGAGGCGGGCACCGGCCGCCTGCTCGGCGTGCAGGCGGTCGCGCCGGAGGCCGGTGAACTGATTCAGACGGCGGCGTTGGCGATCCGCTCAGGGATGACCGTGCAGGAACTGGCCGGCCAGCTGTTTCCGTACCTGACGATGGTCGAAGGCCTGAAGCTGGCGGCGCAGACGTTCACCAAGGACGTCGGCCGACTTTCCTGTTGCGCGGGCTGACGGCCAGCGGCGCGCCTCAGACGCTGAGCCTGGGATCCAATTCCACGCCCAATCCGTCGGCCATTCGATGACCCGCTATTTCAGGCCGTGCAACACCGCCAGGACGTCCGGCGCCGAACTCCGGTCGCCGTGCGAGTGGCTGATCTTCACGAACCGCACGACCCCGTGACGGTCGACGACGATCGTGGACGGGTAGGCGGTCTCGTTCGGGGCGTCCCATCGCAGGCCGTAGAGATTGACGACCTTCAGGTCGGGATCGGTGACGAAGTGGAAGTTCTCAGGCAGCGTCTTTCCGGTGATGAACTCCGTGGCGTACTGTTGAACGGACGCGGCAGCCCCCGGGTAGATCAAAATGACGCTCGCCCCGGCCGCCTCGAGGGCCTCTGCCTGCCCGACGAACCCGCCAACCTGGCGGGTACAGATCGGTCACTGATAGCCGACCCATCCCCGGAGCATGATGATCACGACCGGGCCCTGCATTGTCAGCGCTGACAGCGTGATCGGCTTGCCGTCGATGCCCGGCAGCGAGAAGTCGCGCGCCGCGTCGCCGACAGCCGGCGTCGACGTCGGTGCAGCGGCCGGGTCGGCCGCCCCGGTCGGCGAAACCCACACGAGCGCGGCGAGTAGCAGCGTGCAGAGCGCCCGGTGGCGATACTTGGCGTCAATCATGCTCATCCTGCGAAGCTCCCTCGTCGATCATAGTCTCCCCAGCCCGGCTGGCGTTACAGGCCTTTCGGCACCCTGATCAGCCGGGCATGGCTCGGAGTGGCGCCTGTCCCCCGACGCCGAGGGGTCGAGATGATGTAACGGAATCGAGGCCCAATGGACCGTGACAACACGCGCTCTCTGTCAAGCTGTCGGAGATTGTCGGGACATGAGATGACCGCAGAACACGCGAGGCTCGAAGCCGACCAACAACGCCGACACCACTGGAAGAGGTGGGGACCGTACCTGAGCGAGCGCGCCTGGGGCACCGTTCGCGAGGACTACAGCGCGGCAGCGACTCCCTGGGACTACCTACCGCACGACCACGCGCGTTCCCGGGCCTATCGGTGGAACGAGGATGGCCTGGCGGGGATCTCCGACCGCCATCAACGAATCTGTTTCTCGCTGGCTGTCTGGAACGAGCGCGATCCCTTCCTGAAGGAACGCCTGTTCGGGCTCACCGGCAGCCAGGGCAACCACGGCGAGGACGTCAAGGAATGCTATTTCTACCTGGACAGCACGCCGACGCACTCGTTCATGACGTTCCTCTACAAGTACCCGCAAGCCGAATTCCCATACGGCAGGCTCGTCGAGGAGAACGGCAGGCGCGGACGCGAGGCGCCGGAGTTCGAGTTGCTCGACACGGGCATCTTCGATGAGGACCGCTACTTCGACGTGACGGCCGAGTACGCCAAGGGCGGCCCGGACGACCTGCTCGTCGAGATCACGGCGATCAATCGTGGTCCCGATCCGGCGCCGATTCACCTCCTGCCGACGGTGTGGTTCCGCAACACGTGGGCGTGGGGCCATGACGTCACCAAGCCGGCGTTGCGGGCGAACCCGGGCGAGTCGTATGCCACCATCGAACTCGACGAGCCCTACTACGGCCGCCGCTGGCTGTTCTGCGAAGGTTCGGCGGGACTGCTCGTCACCGAGAACGAAACCAATGTCGCCAGGCTGTTCGGCGCCGCCGGTCCGCGCCATGCGAAGGACGGGATCAACGATGCCGTGGTCCACGGGCGGACCGACGCGGTCAATCCGGCACTCGAAGGGACCAAGGCGGCCGCGCACTACCGGCTGGTGGTCGAGCCCGGCGGACAGGCGCGGCTGCGCGTCCGGCTGACGGACCAGCCAGCCGCGGCATGGGTTGGAGGCCCGTTCGACGTGGAGTTCGACCGCGTGTTTGCGGCGCGCCGTGCAGAAGCGGACGAGTTCTACGCTTCGGTCATTCCCGCGGGCCAGTCCGAAGACGGACGACGCGTCATGAGGCAGGCGTTCGCGGGCCTTCTCTGGTCGAAGCAGTTCTACCACTACGTGGTGAAGGACTGGCTCGAGGGCGATCCGGGACAGCCACCGCCGCCGCCCGAGCGCCGGAACGGCCGCAACCACGAATGGCCGCACCTGTTCAACGCCGACGTGATCTCGATGCCGGACAAGTGGGAGTACCCGTGGTACGCGGCCTGGGACCTCGCGTTTCACGCGGTGCCGCTGGCGCTGGTCGACTCGGATTTCGCCAAGGACCAGTTGGTGCTGATGCTGCGCGAGTGGTACATGCATCCGAATGGCCAACTGCCGGCCTGCGAGTGGGCGCTCGGCGACGTCAACCCACCGGTCCACGCGTGGGCGGCGTGGCGCGTGTACACGATTGAGAAGCAGCGCCGCGGCACCGGCGACCGCGTGTTCCTGGAGCGGGTGTTCCAGAAGCTGCTGCTGAACTTCACCTGGTGGGTGAACCGCAAGGACGCCGAGGGTCATAACCTGTTCCAGGGAGGCTTCCTCGGACTCGACAACATCGGTGTCTTCGATCGAAGTGCGGACGTACCGACGGGCGCCCACATCGAGCAGTCCGACGGCACCAGTTGGATGGCCATGTTCTCCCTCAACATGCTGGCCATCGCCTTGGAACTCGCCGACGGCAATCCCGCCTACGAAGACATGGCAAGCAAGTTCTGGGAGCACTTCCTTTACATCGCCCACGCGATGAGCCGTCGGGGCGGCCACGAAGGCCTCAACCTATGGGACGAGGAGGACGGCTTCTTCTACGACGTCCTCCACATGGCCAGCGGCGATCACCAGCCTCTCAAGGTCAGGTCGATGGTCGGTCTCATCCCGCTGTTCGCGGCCGAAACCCTCGATCACGCGAGGCTCCAGCGATTGCCGGCGTTTCGGCGCCGGATGCAGTGGTTCCTGGACAACCGGCCGGACCTGACCGACGGCGTCATCTGCGAGCAGGCGCCCGGTGGCGGGGAGCGCTACCTGCTGTCGGCCGTCGATCCCGGGCGGCTTCGCCGCGTGCTGCGGATCATGCTCGATGAGCAGGAGTTCCTCTCTCCGCACGGAATCCGGGCGCTGTCGCGCATTCACCGCGAGCATCCGTATGTCCTCCAGCTCGATGGGCGGCAGCATCGAGTGAGCTACGAACCAGGCGAGTCGACGACGGGGCTCTTTGGTGGCAACTCGAACTGGCGCGGCCCGATCTGGTTCCCCGTCAACGTCCTGCTGATCGGGGCACTGCAGAAGTTCCACGACTACCTCGGCGACGGGTTCACGGTCGAATGTCCGACCGGCTCCGGGACGACGCTGACACTCCGGGACGTCTCCGCCGAGCTGTCGCATCGGCTATCCGGGATCTTCCTCCGGAACGCAAACGGCTTGCGCCCGGTCTACGGAGGGCTCGATCGGATGCAGCACGATCCGCATTGGCGCGACCTGATCATGTTCCACGAGTACTTTCACGGAGACACCGGTGCCGGGCTCGGAGCCGGGCACCAGACCGGATGGACGGCACTCGTCGCGGAACTGCTCCAACAGACCCCAGGCGCGAAGGGCGCATGAGCGCCGGGACCGGAGGCGTCCGCTGATGATGGCCGATGTGATCGGATTCGTGGCCGTGTTCGGAGTCCTGGCGTGGACGGGAAGCCGCCGCGCGCGGGGAGACAACGAGTTCCTCGTCGCAGACCGGTCGTTGGGCCTCTTCCCGCTGGTCGCCACCCTCGTGATGACGGAATTCAACACGAGCACGCTGCTGGCCTTCAGCGCGGCAGGCTACCGGGCTGGTCCGATGGCGATAGCCCTTCCGTTCGTCTTCCTCGTCGGTCTCCTGTTCTACACGGTGACCGTCGCGAAGGCGTGGAAGCGATTCGACCGGTTGTCAGTGGCGGAGCTGTTTGTCGTGCGGTATTCCCCGGCGCTGGGGCGATTGGTGTCGGCCATGCTGCTCCTGGCGATGACCGGGTTCAGCGCGACCTACGTCAAGTCGCTCACGCTCCTGGCGCAACCGTTGCTGCCGGGCGTCTCCTTCGGGCTCCTGAGCGCAGCGCTGACGGCGGTCGTGCTCGTGGTCATACTCCCCGGCGGCCTGGTGTCGGTGGTCCGGAGTGACATCGTCAGCTTCGTGATTACGCTGGTCGTTCTGCCGGTCCTGCTTCTGGTTGGTGTCACCGCCAGTGCCCGGCTCGGGGGCCTGGCCGCCGTCTTTCCGAGGGATCAACTCGCGTTCAACCCGTTCACCCAGTGGAACCATCCGGCGCTGCCGTTCCGGTTCGTCAGCACGCTCATGGTGCTCACCTGTTTCACGTACATTGCGGCTCCCTGGTACGGTCAGAAGATCTTCGCCGCACGAAACGAGCGGACGGCGTTCGCCGCAGTGGCGTGGGCAGCCAGCCTCGTGTTCCTTCTGTACGGCGTGATGGTCCTGGCGGCCGCGCACTTCCGCGTGGTCTCGCCAAACCTTGCTGACCCACAGGCGGCGGTGCCGGCATTGGTCGCCGCGTGGCTGCCGGCGGGCATTCGCGGCGTGGGTTTTGCGATGCTGTTCGCTGCGGCGCTCACGACACTCTCGGGTGTCTGGACCGCGATGGCCGCCATGGTCGCCGCGGACTTCGGCTGGCGCGAGGGGCGGCACGTCGGCCAGCAGCGGGGGATCATCGTGGGGTTCGCGCTGGCGAGCTGGCTGGGTGGCGTGTTTCTCGTGGACGACATCCTCAACCGTCTCATCCTGGCGAACATCCCGGTCGCGGCGCTCGCGTTCGCACTGCTCGCCGGTTTCCACTGGCCGCGCGCCAACGCGGCCGGGGCCTGGGCCAGCGTCGTCGTGGGCTTCGTCTGGGGCGTCGGGTCGTTTCTCGTGGTTGGCGAATCCGGGGGCTACACCTGGCCGTGGGCGATGTACGGGATCCCGCTCATCTTCGCGACCGGCGTGATCGTATCGCTGGCCACGCCCGCGGACCCCGCGCAAAGCGCCGCCGTCATCCCCACCGCTGGCGGATCGACCGCGGTGCACGTGTAGGGGGCCGGCCGGTGCCGCACGCTCACGGTCCGGGGTTCTCACGTAGCAGACGTTGTGCCAGCCACGTGCGCTGGACGACCGTGAGCATGACGATGCAGAACCAGGCCCAGGCCAGCCACACGAGCCACTGCGGAAGCACGACCCAGAGCGCGTACATGATGGATGTCTCACCGGCCTCGGCGAGACTGGTCGTGAATTGAAACGTCCGGTTTGTTTCGCTGGCTCGGCGCCCGGCAGTGGTGGCGGCGCCCGATAGCGCCAGGGTGGTCGTGATGGCGAGGACGTAGCCCGCCAGGATTGCCGACCACACCACGCCGAGGTCCGGGTTTGCAATGGCAAACCCCACGACCATGGCCGAGTAGGCCGCCATGTCGAGAGTGATATCGAGGTAGCCTCCGAAGGCGCTGACAGAACCTGTCTCTCGAGCCACGATGCCGTCGAGGCCGTCGGCGAGTCGGCTCGACAGCCAGACGATGACTCCCGCCAGCGGATGCGCCGACGCGACGAGGCCGGCCGCGGCGACGGCGACGACGCATGCCCCGAAGGAGATGGCGTTCGGCGTCACTCCCGCTCGCACGAGCAGGCGAACGAGGTGGCTCACCGTTCGCGGCAGCACCGCCCGGACGCGTTCATCGAGCATCCATCCCTCCCGGGCTTCTGGCTTCGCAATGAGTCCGTCGGTCCACCCGAGACGTCGGCCGGGGTGAGCCAAGTCTGGCCACTCGGCCCGTCTGCCGCGCTCCAGGACTACTGCTGATGGTCCGAGGGACGGTTGGGCCGCTCCGCCTTCCATTGCCGGAAGACCTGGTGAAGCGATTCAGGCGTCTGAACGGGCGCGTCACCTCCCGAGAGCTGATGCAGCACGCGGGACGTGAGCGCGAGTTGCTGGTAATACCGACGGCACATCCAGCACATCGCGAGGTGCAGGCGCACCTGCAGCCGCGTGGTCCAGGGCAGGCCGCGCTCCGCATACTCCGTGGCCAGCGACGTTACTTCCCGGCAGCTCAACATGTCGCCCTCAGGCCCGATGGCCCAGCACCCCGTCAAGGGCCTTCCGCAGGCGCGTTCGCGCCCGGTGCAGAAGCACCCGCTGATTGGTCTCGCTGATCTGCAGAATGTTACAGACCTCGGCGGCGTCCAGTCCCTCGAGGTCCCGGAGGATGACGACGGTCCGCTGGGCCGGCGGCAAGGCGGTCAGGGCGCCTTGAAGTTGATCGACGGCCTCCCGACGAAGCACGATCGCTTCCGGTGTGTCGACCTGCCACGGCGCCGGCGGCTCACCCCAGCTCCCCGTCGGCGTAAACGGCAATTCCTCGGTCGGGTCTCGCCCCTCGTCCCCCGCTGGCGTCAGGTCCGCGAATGGAACGACCCGCCCCTCGCGCGTCGCCCGTGATCGCGCCCGGTTCGCCAGGATGTGGAAGATCCAGGTCTTCAGCGACGAACGCCCCTCGAAAGCCGTCAATCCCTTCAGCACGGCCAGCCAGGTCTCCTGCACAACCTCTTCCGCCACGTCGGGCTTCGAGATGAATCCCCTGGCGACGCGCATCATGGCGCCGTGATGCTGCCGCACGAGGATGTCGAATGCGGGCTCGTCGCCGTCCAGCAACCGCCTGACGAGATCGTTCTCGGCGGACGCCGCTTGGTCGCCCATGGAGCCGGGATCTCGGGTCGCGGCAGCAGTATCTCCCGGGAGACCGTCGGCTGCGGTTGGTCGCGTTTGTTGACCGGCTGGTGAGGTGGCCATGTCGATCGATCTGCGTGACCGGCCTGAATCTGCGCCAGTCTACACCAGACGCCGGTCGGCTGACTCTCGTCATGGCGGGTACGACATGCGGGGCGCGCTTCCGTTGCGGACGACCCAACCAGCGGTTCTACGCACGGAGCACCGTTCCACGGTTCGGCGCGGAGAGGATCGGACTCCGCCCCTCGCCAAGGAACGCCCGAGCCATGAGGGCGGTGAGCGCGAGCCCGAACGCGGCATGCGCTGTCAGCACCGTGGCCGCGAAGTGCCAGCCGAACTCACGTCCAAACGGGCCGACGCCGAGCGCGAGCACGACGGGGCTCGCGAGAAAGCCGAGGCCCACGGTGATGCTGTAAGGAACCGCCCACCACGGGGACCGGCGCCCAGCCAGGAGCGCGTAGATGATCCCGAAGCTGGCGCCGTTCCAGAAGTGATAGGCGAAGCCCGCGAGGTTCGACGCCGTCGAAGGGCCCAGAGCGAACCGATCGAGCAACAACACCCCCATCAACTGGGGAAGATTGCCGGGCATGAACCCGAGCCTGAAGCCCGGGTATCGCACGGCTTCGAGTGCGAAGGTCGCCAGCGCGCCTGACAGCGCACCGCGCGCCAGGAGCCCGGCCTGGACGGACGACCCTCGCCACGCCAGGACACCCCACGCCGCGACCAGCGCCGCCGCGGCGGGCAGGATGAGGGCGAGCGAGAGCGCATGGAGGGAACCGTATCCCAGCTGTGACAGCGGGAACGCGGTAGGGCCGACCGCGGCGATCCCGGCCAGCACGAGTCTCAGAACGAGCGGTTTGTAGACCTCGCGACTCATATCAGCCTCCGGAGCGGGGAGCGTCAGGCTCCCCGCTGTGTTCGTCGCACGGGTGTCCCTTCTCGCAACGGCCCGGACCTACTGCGCGGCCATCGTGGCCAGGCCTTCCAGCTTCTTGTCGAGCATGTCCGCCACCATCGCCACCTTGTCGTTCTTGTACTGTCCGAGCAGCGACGAAGGCTTGTCGTACTCCACGAATGTCCGCCCGTTCGCATCGGCGAACACGAACACCCTCAGCGGGATATACAGGCCGGCAGCGTGCTCCTGCTCGAAGATCTGCTTGCCGACCGTCGGGTTGCCGACGAGAAAGAGCGTGGCCTTGAGGCTCAGGCCCGTCATGGAGAGCATCTTTCCCTGGTCGACTTCGGCCATCACCATCATGCCGTTCCTGGCGACGAGAGACTTCAACGCTTCGACGACCTGCTCGAACGACTTGCCGGACGACACCGACACGCGGGTTCCGGCGAAGCTGTTGTCGGCCGCCCGCACCGCGGGGGCCTGTGCACCGATTGCGAAGACGACGAAGGCGGCAACGGCGGCGTTCTTGAGTGACATGTTCGTATCTCCTGCTCGTTCCACGAGCTGGCGGCATGGGGTCATTCCCAGCGGGAGCGGTCCGGCTGCTGATCGAGTTCGGCCGGGCCGTTGCTCTCCACTCTGCACGCTCGCCATGGAGTCTCGCGGGTTCGACGAGCGTTACACGGGCCACCGACTTCGGGGCCGCGTTGCCGGCGAGACCACACCCCGCCGCCCGCAGAGCGCGCGTAACGTTTCGGGTCGCGTGCGGACTGATGTGGACATGAGGTTCAGACGTCACACGTCGAGGCGATGGCCGGCCGTGGCGGGCCTTCTGGCGGTCGCGACCGCACTGGTGTCGTGGTCGCAACCGGGGATCGCCGCGGAACCGTTCGATCACGAGTACACGGGTTACGGACGGCTCCTGGCGGCCTACGTGCGGGACGGCAGGGTCGACTATCGATCCCTCGCGGCGGAGCGGGCAGCACTGTCCGCGGTCGCGCGCGCGTTCGGAGAGGTCGCACCAGACAGCGAGAAGGCGTGGACGCTGGATCAGCGCCTGGCCTTCTGGATCAACACCTACAACTTCTTCACGCTTCGCGCCGTCCTCGACCACTATCCCATCCGGGGTGGCTGGCTGAGCCTGTACCCGCGCAACAGCATCCGCCAGATTGACGGCGTGTGGTCCAAGTTGACGTGGCGGGTCGCCGGACGCGATCTGACTCTGGACGACATCGAGCACCGCATCCTGCGTCCCGTCTACAGGGAGCCGCGGATTCACTTCGCGATCAACTGCGCATCGCTAGGCTGCCCGCCGTTGCGGTCGAGTGCCTATCTCGCCGCCCAACTGGAGGCCCAACTGGACGAGGCGGCACGGACGTATCTCGGAAGTCCGCAAGGCGCCGCCGTGGAGCACTCGACGCTCGCTGTAACCTCGATTCTGAAATGGTACGGAGCGGACTTCGTGGACCGGTTCGCCCGGCTGGGTCCGGCGGGACGCGACGCCAAGGAGTCCGCCATCGTCGCCGTCATCACGACGTACGGACCGGCGCGGGCATCGGCGCTGGCTCGGACTCCAGGCGTGAAGATTCGGTTCCTGGACTATGACTGGTCGCTCAACGACGTGGCCCGATGAGTCAGCCGCCACGAATCGTGACCGACTGACATTGCGATTTGAAAGCTGGGAGAGTCCCGATGAGACGAGCGCGTTGGATCGTCGTATTGTCGCTTGGAAGCCTGCTGGCGTTGCCACCAGCGCCCGCGATGGCGCAGGGCTCCGCCTCGGTGGAGGGGGTGGTCCGGGACACGAGCGGCGCCGTGGTCCCCGGCGTGTCGGTGACCGTCCGCAACGTGCGAACGGACCAAGCCCGAGCCACCACGACCGATGCCGCCGGATCGTTCACGGTGCTCGGGTTGCCGCCCGCCGAGTTCTATGAACTCCAGGCTGCAATCGCAGGGTTTCGGCCATCCCGTCAACTCGTGCAGTCGCTGGCAGCCGGCGAACGTCGGGTCACGGACCTCCGGCTCGAGCCCGCCGGGGTCACCGCGTCGGTGAATGTGACGCCGGACGCGGCCATCGCCCGCACGACCACGCCCGAACTGGGCGGGTCGCTGACGCAGGCCCGGATCGAGCAGGTGCCGACGAACGGGCGCGACCTGGTCAGCCTCGCCTATCTGGTGCCGGGCGCAGCGCCGGCGCGGGGGTTCTACAACCTCGCGCCCCGGCTCACGATCAACGGATCCTCGTCGCTCGTCACCAACTACGCGGTCGACGGGTTCGACAACACCGATCTGTTCCTGGGCGGGCCGAAAGTTCCGGTGACGGTCGCTTCGACCCAGAATCTCGCAATTCTCGTGAACTCGTACTCGACCGAGTACGGCCGCACAGGCAACGGCGTGTTCGCCGTGACGACCAAGAGCGGCGCCAACCTGACCAGCGGCGACGCGTTCCTCACGGTGCGGCCCGGGAACGTCCTCGACGCCCCCAACTACTTCGCACCACGAGGCAGCGACAAACAGGTGCTTCCGGACAGTTTCCGGCGAACCCAGGCAGGGGGCACGCTGGGCGGCCGGGTCGTCACCGATCGCACGTTCTTCTTCGTCAACGCAGAGGTCACGCGAGAAGAGCAGGATGCGATCCTGACGTCGCCGTTGTCTGCGGGCCTCGCCCCGACCAGCTTCCACAACCTGGAGGCGATGACCAAGCTGGACCAGCGGTGGAACGAGCGCCAATCCACCTCGGTCAGGTACCTGTTCAGCGACTACACCCACGATCAGGACGCCGGGTTCATCGGCGGCCTCACGCTACCGTCGGCAGGCTTGCAGGTGAACTACCGGAACCAGTACGCGGCCTTGACCCACCGCTCGATCGTGGGCCGTCAGAGCCTCAACGAGCTCGGGCTCCAGGTCGGCCAACTCCGTGCAAACTGGCGGTCGCTGGATCCCGGTCCGAGGGCCATCGTCACCGACCGTGGCGCGACGCTCGCCGTGATCGGAGCCGTCAGCAACGACTTCTTCTGGACCGAGAGCGATCTCCAGGTCCGCGACGTATTCAGCCACGTCGCCGGGCGCCACAGCCTCGAGGCCGGTGCAGATCTGCTGCGGGGCGCCTTCGACATCCGGTCGGGCCCCGGTGCGCGCGGTGCCTACGTCGTCGACTTGGCAGGTCGAACGGTCGTGCCCTCGGGGCCGTTCCTGTCGGTATCCGATGTGCCGCGCGACGTCATGGTGTTGTCGTATTCGCAGTCGTTCGTGAACCCGGAGGTGATACGAACGCAGACACTGGTCGGGGCGTTCGTCGAAGACTCGATCCGCGCGGCGGCTGACTTGACGCTCACGCTTGGCGCGCGGTGGGACTACGACTCGGTGACCAATACGCCCGTCGGGCGGCCCGACCTCAACAACGTGGCGCCCCGAACGGGGTTCAGCTGGACGCCCGGGGGCAGCCAGCGCCACCAGGTTCGCGGCGGGTTCGGGATCTTCTACGAGCGGATTCCGTTTGCTGTCTACTCCGACACGGTCTTCAACAGTCCGGCTGCGGGCGCGATCGATGTGACGTTCGCGCCGGGAACGCCGTTCGCTCCGCCGCGGTTTCCGGCGACGCTTCCGCCCGGCGCGCTGTCGAACATCCCGGTCAGCCAGTTGCCGCCCCGCAATGTGCAGGTGTTCGACCCCAACCTGAAGAGTCCGTGGAACGCGCAGTTCTCGATCGGGTACGTCGTGACGCTCGCCTGGGACGCGGCGTTGTCGGTCGACTACGTGCACAACAGTGGCCACAACCTGATCCGCCGCATCGACATCAATGCGCCGACGTCGCCGCCCGGTGGTGCGATCCGAACGGTGGCCGAGGCCGACGCGACACGGCCGGTCGCGCCCGCGCCGGGCGGATTCCGACTGATCGAGCAGGATCAGTCGTCGGGACGAAGCCGATTCGACGGCGTGTACATCAACCTGCGCAAGCGATACTCGCACGGAATCGCGCTCGACCTCGCGTACACCCTCTCGCGGACCCTGAACAACACCGACGACATCAACTTCCGTCCGGTGGATAGCCGTCGTCCCGACGCCGAGTGGGGGGCGAGCCTGAACGACCGGCGACACGTGCTCGCGCTCAACGCGATCGTCCGCCTCCCGCTGCGTATCGATCTCGCCCCCGTCCTGTTCGTGTCGAGCGGCCAGCCTCTCAATCCGCTCACCGGCGTGGACAACAACGGCGACACGATCTTCAACGACCGGCCCGCCGGTGCGCGTCGGAACACCCTGAGAACGTCGGGCTTCCGTCAACTCGACCTCGGCATCGTTCGGGAATTCCACACGACCCGCGGCGCGATTGAACTGCGCGCGGACGTGTTCAACGTCCTGAACACGGTCAATTTCTCCGGCTTCTTCAACTTCGGCGCGAGCGGCGTTCGGCCCGACGAGACTGGCACCCTGGCCTACCAGCCGACCGTGGCGGGTCCGGCGCGCCAGTTTCAGTTTCAGGCCCGATACCGGTTCTGATGTCGCGGCCCACGGCTGACGCTGGCCACCGATGGAATGTCTCCACGACTCCGGTAGAATAGAGAGGGCGCGGGGCCACTGCCGGGAACGACAGTGACCCCGGAACTGGTGGAACCCAAGGCCGTTGTTGCCAGAAGGCGCGCGTCATCCATAACTCACCGCAAGCGAAGGCTGTCTCGCCATAGCCGCGAAGCGGCGATCGCGGACCCCTTCAACAGAATCCTGTCCCATGTCTTCCCCTCGCGTTCGCTTTGCGCCGTCGCCGACTGGCTACCTGCACGTGGGCGGCGCCCGCACGGCGCTCTTCAACTGGCTCTATGCGCGGCACACGGGCGGCATCTTCGTTCTGCGCATCGAGGACACTGATGTCGAACGATCCTCGGAGGAGATGGTCGCGGGGATCCTCGACGGGATGAGGTGGCTCGGCCTCGACTGGGACGAGGGCCCCGAGGTCGGCGGCGCACACGCTCCCTACTTCCAGTCCGAGCGTCTCGATCGTTACCGCGCCGCCGCGGCCGCGCTCGTCGCCTCCGGCAAGGCGTACTACTGCTACTGCAATCCCGACGAGATCAAGGCCCGGCGCGAGGCGGCCGATCAGGCTGGCCAGTCGTGGAGCTACGACCGCACCTGCGCAAACCTCTCCGCGGACGAAATCGCGCGACGCGAGGCGGCCGGGGCAACGCGCGCCGTTCGTTTCCGCATGCCTGCCGGCGCCACCGCGTTCGACGATGTGGTGCACGGGCGGATCGAGTTCGAGAACAGCGTCATCGAGGACTTCGTCGTCCTGCGTTCGGATCAGCAGCCGACCTACCACCTGTCGGTCGTCGTGGACGACATCGACATGCGGATCACGGACGTCGTCCGCGGCGACGATCACATCTCGAACACGCCCAAGCAGGTGCTGCTCTACGAGGCGCTCGGCGCGCCGGTGCCGCGCTTCGCGCACGTCCCGCTCATCCTCGGCCCCGACAAGCGCCGGCTCAGCAAGCGCCACGGCGCCACGTCGGTGATGGAGTACGAGCGCCAGGGGTTCCTGCCCGAGGCGATGTTCAACTTCCTCGCGCTGCTGGGCTGGTCGCCGGGCAACGACCGCGAGTTGTTCACGCGCGAGGAACTCGTCCGCGATTTCTCGCTCGAAGGAATTGCGTCGAGCAACGCCGTGTTCAACCCGGAGAAGCTCGAGTGGTTCAACAGCCAGCATCTCGCGCGTCTCGGCGGCGACGAGCTGACGAACCGTCTCGAGCCGATGCTGCGCGAAGCCGGCCTGTGGGACGACGACGTCCGCGGCGCGCGGCGAGAGTGGTTCCATCAGGTGGTCGAGGTGTTGAAGCCCCGCGCGCGGAAGATCCGCGACCTCGCCGACCAGGGACGCTACTTCTTTGCCGATCCGGCGACCTACGACGAGGCGGCGGTGAAGAAGCACCTGGGCGTGGCAGGAGTGGGCGAGCACCTCGCCGCGTGGCGCGCGGTTGTCGCCGCGATCGATCCGTTCACGCCGGCCGCGATTGAATCGGCGCTGCGCGCGCTCGCGGAGTCGCGGGGCGTGAAGGCGGCCACACTCATTCACGCCACGCGAATTGCCGTGACGGGCCAGGGCGTCAGCCCCGGCGTCTTCGACGTCGTCTCGCTGGTTGGCCGGGAACGCGCCGTGGCGCGGCTCGAGAAGCTCGAGCGCTTTCTGGCGGCGCCGCGCGATCAGGCCGCCGCCCCCCGGCCGGCCTGACCGCCGAATGTGAGATAGTGAACGCAAGAACGCGCCTGTGGCTTGCGCAGCCGCGCGCCATTCGATAGAATTGGTGGTCTATTCGCGTCCTGCCTTGCCTGTACTGGGAGGTCGTTCAACGGTAGGACTCGTGGCTCTGGACCACGATATCGGGGTTCGAATCCCTGCCTCCCAGCCATTCGACTCGCCTGCATCGGGCGCTCGCTCATGGCGAGCCGTCCCCGTGGAGAATGGCCCTGAGCCTGTCGAAGGGCCAAACAACCCTTTACACATCAATCGCTTGCGACCAATTGGTCCGGCTTCCTGAATTTGTGGTTTTGACCACGTTATCGGGGTGCCTGCCGTGCGCCCCGGAGGTGTCGTCCTAACACCTTGTCGTTGAGCGGGTTATGGCCACATCGACGAGCCTGGTTCGCCGAGCCTCGGTTGGTGATCTAGACAGGAAGTTGACGAAAAGGTCGCGCCACGACGGTCTGATGACGGGCGGTTCAGCGCTTCCTGAGCGGGTCGGTGTCCCATCGCGCGATTGCGGTACATGCGATCGGGATCGGCAGGACCGGAGGCACGACCGTGTGGGTGGGCACGTCCCCGTTCCCGACCAAGCGTCACTGGACAATGACATCCAGCACTTCGCCAGCAGCGCCCGAACCGACGACCGAAGCGGTCGGTGCGTGGCAGCGCGCGTTCAAACGAACGTCTCGCCTTGCCCTGCGGCCTTCGTGATTGGCAGGCCTATCTCGGCGGTGGAGTTCTGCTACGACAACCATCCCGGGCCTGGGCGCCCGGTGCCGCCGGCAAGACGAAACAACACAGGTCGTCGCCACCGATGTGGTGTTTCCGCCTCAAGGCCACAACCCCAGCACAGTTGACGCAGTTTTGCCGACGATGGCATCGTCGTCGATGACATCGATCCACGGCATCTACTCAAGGGTCGTGAGGGGAGGAGGGGTGAGCAATTCAGACACAGCCTGTGCCGAGGGGGCGCCGGCGCGGGAGATCATTGTCGATATTGTCGCGGATGTTCGCGAACGGCCGTCCGAGACGTTCGCCGCTCTCGAGTCTCGGTCCGACGTCGCGATGACTCTCGCAACGCTGGAATTCGGGGACTACTCCATAGCAGGGCAAGTGTCGTTCGAACGCAAGACAGCCGACGATCTGGGGCGGTCGATCATCGACGGCAGGCTCTTCCGACAAATGTCCAGGCTACGGCGGCTCGCGGACCGTCCGGTCCTGCTCGTTGAAGGCCTCCTGCCGCAGACGACGCCATCCGGCGTGCCTTGGCACGCCGTCCGTGGCGCACTGGTCAGCGTCGCGGTGATCTTCGGGGTTCCGATCCTCATGACAGGGTGTCCCCACGAGAGTGCCGAGATGATTGTCGCTGCGGGCCGTCAACTGGCGCGCAGCTCAAGCCTCGGGTATGCGCGGCCAGGGTATCGGCCGAAGGGCTGGCGGCGACGTTCATCGTTCATCCTGCAGGGTCTACCCAATGTCGGTCCTGCGCGCGCGCAAGCACTGCTCGACTCGTTCGGTAGCGTCGCAGCGGTGATGGCCGCGGGCTTCGAGGGGCTGGCGAACGTCGACGGTATCGGCGAGCGGGTCGCCGCATCTATCGTTCGGGCACTCGGACCTGAGCCGGTCGCTGAACCGCAAACCCTCGTCAACCGCTTCCCCGACTGACGACGGAGCGGTCCCTTTGGGCGCGTGCACACCCTGCCCCGGCGACCGCTGAGGGCGTGAGGACGCGACAACAGATCTGTTGCTTCATACAACAGATCTGTTGTAAGCTGATCCTGATGACGAGCCAGGAATTCAAGCGCTGGCTTGGAAGGCAGGGCTGCGCGTTCGAACCGGGTCACGGCGGGCACTTGATCGTGCGGCACGGCAACAAGATGTCCATCCTGCCGATGCACGGCAAGCACAAGGAGTTGGGCAGCGGCCTGGTGAAGAGCATCAAGAAGGACCTGGAGCTGAAGTAGGGCGATGACGAATGCTGCGTGGTGGTGGACAGCCGCGTCGGGTTGGGGGTTGCCATGGACTATCCGGTGAAGTTGGAGCGAGACGACAACGACACGATCTTGGTCAGCTTTCCAGACTTTCCGGAGGCACATACCTACGGCGGCAACATGGAAGACGCGTTGATGCATGCGCCGGATGCTCTCGCCACGGTGATTGACGCCTACATCAGGGACCGGCGAGGCATTCCCTCTCCCTCGGCGTGTGTGACGACACACCGAGTGACGGTGCCTGCGCTGGTCGAGGCGAAGATCCGTTTGTACGAGACGATGCGCGAGGCGAAGATCGGCAAGTCAGAGCTCGCGAAACGGCTCGACTGGCACCCTCCCCAGGTCGATCGACTGCTTGCCATGACCCACGGGTCAAAGCTGGAGCAACTTGAAACGGCGTTCCGGGCCATGGGCAAACGCCTCGTCATCGAGGTCGAGGACATGACGGTCCTTCGCGACCGACCGAAGTCGGCGCCGCGTCGGCGGCGACAGAACTCCGCATCTCTACCGCGACACGCCACTCCCGACCGGAGGCGCCGTCCGAGGCGCTAGAGGGGACCGTCGCCCGGCTTCGTCATCTCGAAAAGAGCTTGACCTCGTCGGAGCAAGGGAGCGCCGATCTTGACACGATGTTGACAAACTGCGCCCGCGACGGCCCGTGTTCGCCCCAGCCAGCCCGAAGGTCGTTGCAGAAAACCCGAGGAAAACCGCGACGATCGGTCACCGGCGTCTCCGGGCTTTCTGCCTCTGGACCACGTTATCGGGGTTCAAATCCCTGCCTCCCAGCCAAAACAATCCCTTTAGATATAGGCACTTACGGCACCGACAAAGGGCAGGCTGTGCGTCCGCCCTGACACCACGTCATCGGGCGCGGCGTCAACTCCCTCAAGTTGTTGATGCTCTTCGCCTTGCCGGTCGTGCAAGTGGACTCTCGGCGCCCTGGTGAGACACGAATGAGACACGCTGGCACCGGACGGCCGAGGGTCTACGGAGTGCCGCCGGCGCCTCCACTTTGTCGTCGACCGCGGTCCACGCAGTCCTGAACGGGTCGGTGGTCTGTCGCACGACGATACCGATGGCGAGTAGGATCGGCGGAACCGGAGGCAGGACCTTTTGACTCGACGCATCACCGATCCCGACCACAGGTCGCCAGACAACGACATCCAGGAAGTCGTCAGAACTGCTCAAACCGACGACGACGGGTTCCGAGCGTGGCACGGCTTCTTGAATGAACGGGTCGCGTTGCCATGCGATGGCTTCGTGATCGGCGAGCCTATCTCGGTCGTGGAGCTCTGCTACGACGGCAATCCTCGCCGCGGCTTGACGGCGCGATATCGCCGGTCGGACCAGACCACGCATGTCGTGGCGGCTTGTGATGTCGTCCTTCTACCTGGCAGCGCGGGTGGAGACGGGCTCGCTGCCTATCGCCGATGGCTGGGGCTCGAGCCCTTCCACCCAGAAACCCTCAGTGTTGGCGCCGCTCGCCAGCACAAGGCCACGGCGCGGGACCTCCAGTTGACCGGCCCTGTCGAACTCGTTCTCCTCTCGGTGAAGGAGACGGCCGCGCGTTGTCTGCTGCTTGGGACCCGGCGTGCCATCACCCTCCGCGCCACTAAGCTGTGGGACGTCGTGCCCGGCGAAATCGTCGTCGTGAAGCCGCGCAAGCAATGGAGCTACGCCGGACAGCCATATCTTTCGGGCGAAGTGCAGTCGGCGCGGCTGGAGGTATCCGCGCTCGACCTCGTGCCCCTGAAGTTGAATGACGAGGGCGTGTGGGATCCGTGCGAGCAGTACTGGGGCGAGCCGGATGAACCGCTCGACGAGTGGGCGAAACCGATCATCGCTCGTGGCGAGAGACGCGAATTCGAGATGGAGCAGGTGCTGCCGGGCACCGACCCCGAGGACCCAGAGTCCGACCCGATCACCGAATCGAACGATCTCAAAGACGCCGGCGACGTTCGCGGTGCGCTGAGAATACTGATGGGACTGTTCCAGGCCGACCTGCGCTGCCTCGACGCTCATGCGCATCTCGGCAACCTGGCATTCGAGCACGACCCCGAATTGGCGATTCGTCACTACGAAGTGGGCGTGCAGATCGGTGAGTTGTCGTTGCCCTCCGGCTTCGACGGTGTTTTGCCGTGGGGCGTCATCGACAACCGGCCCTTCCTTCGCTGCCTTCACGGATTCGGACTCTGCTGTTGGCGCCTACGCCGATTCGACGAAGCCGAACGTGTCTTCGTTCGGATGCTCTGGCTCAACCCATCGGACAACCAGGGTGTCCGATTCCTGGTCGACGCCGTCCGCGCGCGAAGTCCCTGGGTTCCAGACAAGATGTGAGTAGTTCGTGGCTGGAGGCGCGATTGGTGGCGAGCCGACCAGTGAAGCGGCAGCGACGTCAGTGGTCGGTTGGGTGGAATCTCGGAGGAGCGACGCATGGCAGGATCGCCCAACGCGGGATGCGCTCGGAAACCACATCCCCGCACGTGGCCTACGGCTGTCCTCGACCGCCTGATCGAGGAAGCGATCGTCGATGCCTACGGCGAGTCCGAACAGACGGTCGGGTTCTTCACGATGCTGGAGGATCACCTCGCGGTGCCGTTCGCGACGAACGTGCTCGATACGGCTGTCATCGTCGAACGTGTCGACTTGACGGATGACGAGCGCATCGTCGCCGTCTGCAGGCGTGGACGTTCACGCCAGCGGATCGGGATTCTCGACCTGCCGATTCCCAACCCGTCACCCGACGGCGCGGAGTGGATCGAGGCCTACCGACGTTGGTCGGGCCATCGCGCCAGCAGAGAAGAGGACGAGTAGACGGCGATGAGCAACCAGACCTTCGTTCCGAACCTGGGGGGCCGCCCGGCCACGCTTCGCGAAGCGCTCGAGGACTGCTACAACGCGGACCGGCTTCGTGAGTTCGCCCGTGCGCTGAACATCGCCGGCCCTACAAGAAAGGTGGATCTGGCGGCCGCCGTCGCCGAGGTCATGCTCGGCGGCGAAGGCACGCGCGCCTTGGCGGATCTCCACGCGCGCCTGACCGAGATCGAGCGAGCCGCGGTTGCCGAGACCTTGTACGATCCGGATCGCATCCTCGATCTCGCCCGCTTTCGCGCGAAGTACGGGTCGCTGCCAGAGTGGCCCTCATTTGAGCGGGCCGGGGGCAAGGTGAAACTCCTCGGGCTCTTCGTGATGCCCGGGGCCGTCCGCGGCCAGGGGCGCGCCCAGTTCCTTCCGGAAGATCTGTCGATCCGCCTGCGCGCCTTCGTGCCTCCCCCTCGCGAGGAAACGCTCGCATCGATCCCGGAACCCGTGCCGGTTCGCGCCGAACTTACTCTTGTCGTGGCGGAGACCGAAGACGCGGCCGTGCGCGAGATCTTCAGCGTGCTGCAACTGGTGGACCGCGGCGGTGTGCCGGTCAGTGCCCAAACGCGCCGCCCGGCGCAGAAGGGCGTTGATGCCGTGCGCGAGGTCCTCGTCGGCGGCGACTTCTATGTGGCTGCCGAGCGGACGAGCCGGTGGCACACCGACATCGGGCCGATCAGAGCTTATGCCTGGCCCCTCATCGTCCAGGCCGCCGGCCTTGCGTCGGCCGCCGGATCGAAACTCGCGCTCACAGCCGCCGGCCGTCGCGCTCTCTCGCAGGCGCCGGCGCAGATCCTCCAGCACGCCTGGAAGAAGTGGATCGCGAACTCGATCTTCGACGAGCTCTCCCGCATCGAGGCCATCAAGGGGCAGAGCGATCGCAAGCGCCTGACCGCTGTCGCCGGCCGACGCGAGGCCATTGTGGACGCGTTGACCGAGTGTCCCGTTGGCGCCTGGATCACGATAGGCGAACTCTCCCGTCACATGCGGGCATCGGGCAATGGGTTCGATGTCGTTCACAATCCCTGGGATCTGTACATCTCGGACAGGAACTACGGCAGCCTGGGATACGACGGAAACGGCGGGTGGGACGTGCTTCAGGAACGTTACATGATGGCGTTCCTGTTGGAGTACGCGGCCACCCTCGGCGTCGTGGACGTCGCGTGCACGACTCCCGAGGATGCACGACCGGACTTCCGGTCGATGTGGGGCACGGACGACCTCGCATTTCTGAGCCGCTACGACGGGCTCTCCTGCATTCGCCTGACACGGCTTGGGGCGTTCGTGCTCGGCCTCGTGGACGACGTCGCAGCACCTCCAACGGCGTCGGCCGGCCGCCTGAAGATTCTCCCGAATCTTCACGTGGTTCCGACCGATGGTGACTTCGACGCTCGAGACGAGGCCTTCCTCTCCACGTTCTGCAGACGCGGTGCCGGCGGCTTCGCGCTCGAGCCCACCTTGGTCGCGGCAGCGGTCGAGAAGGGGCATCGTCTCGGGGATCTGGCCGGCTTCCTGGAGGACGCCTGCGAGGGAGGTCTGCCCGCGGGTGCCCGCGCGTTCTTCGAGGACATGGCACACCGTGCCGCGATGCTGTCGATCACCAGCCATGCCCTGCTGATCGAGTGCGCCGACTCGGAGGTCGGTTACGAGTTGGCGCGCGACAGGCGGACGAAGCGCCTGTGCACTGTGACCGCAGACGGGTCCGTTATCGTGGTTCCTTCCGAATCCGAGGCCGCATTCAGGCGGGCCGTACGCGAGATGGGTTACCCGCTGCTCGTGGGAGGTGATCGCTGAGGCATTCAAGATTCCAGAACCTTGGAATGCCGGCTGGCAAGCCCGCGGCCCGCCAGGCGCCGCAGAAATGCCTGCAGGACAGGACGCTTGGAAGGGACGCCGGCCGAACGAGCGCCGGACGGCGACCAGTCAGAGCAATGGCCGGAGCGCAGCCAGGAACTCCGGCACCTTGTTCCGCGCGACGTCCCACAGTTCCTCGGCGTCAATCGTCCAGCAGCCGTGCGCCAGCAGGTTCCGCAATCCCACGATCTTGCGCCATGGAACCTCCGGCAGGCGCCGCTTCCACTCGTCCGGCAGACGGGCCGCCCCCTCGCCAATGATGAACCGCTGGCGCTCCACGGCGGCGCGCTTCTCGTCGTTGGCAGCGAAGACCTGGAACGTCACGTCGTCGGTGTAGCGGAGGATGGCTTCGCCCGCCGCGACGACATCCGCGATGTAGAGCTGGGCATCACGCGACACGGACAAGATCCTGGTCGATGAGCGGACGGAGACGGGGCTTGATCCCTTTCGCCGTCAGAACATCCACCCGGCGACCGAGGAGATCCTCGAGGAAGATGAGCAAGCCCATGTGGCGGTCGAAGGTCGTCGGCCCCTCGAATTCGACGAGGACATCGACGTCGCTGTCGGGTCCAGCCTCGTCGCGAGCCACCGATCCGAACAGCGATAGCGAGCTCACGCCGAAGCGTTGGACGATCTCGTCCCGGCGGGCTGAAACCAAGGCGATGACATCCGCGCGTCGCATGGCCGCATCATACCGCTTCGTGCAACCCCAACTGAGTTTCTACCGACCTTCACCATCGTCGCCCCTGAGGCGCGGGCAGAATCACCGCGCCTGTGGATAGACCTGGAGAGGCAAACGATGCGGAAGATGCAGGCGCGCCCGCAGAAGAACCGCCCCATGGCGCAACGAACGGCTCGAACCGGCACAGCATCCGCCACATCCTCGCGGCCGCGCTCCAGTCCCTGGACGACGTGAGCTGGAGCCGGCTGCAGGCGCGAATCGGGACGGACACGAGCGCTACACTTCGAGCGGTCCTGGACGCACTCCGCAAGACGCGCGACGGACATCGAGCGCATCGCTCGGCAGATGCGCGTCCTCCTCCCACGCGTATGGGACGACGATATCGACCCGGACCTGAGCGATGCGACCTGAGCCCCTGGGCAGAAGCGCTCCAGCATCCCTATTCGAGTGGTCCCGCGTCCTTCGCCACCATGTGCAACCGGAAAGATGGGTGACAAATCAGACCGGTTACATGGGTGACATCTCGTCCGTCGTCCTATGGATCTCTGGGTCCGGCGTCGAGGTTGCGGTCAGGGCCCGGTAGGCCCTGCGCCAGCAAGGTCGGAGCGGAGCGAAGAGCCTTGACCCTCGCCGAGCGCCGAGCCACCTTGCTCCCGGACGACGGACGAACGGGCGTTCCGTCGTCGCCGGGGTCGCCCCCACCACGCCGCTGTAAATGGCGGTAATCACGATTTAGGGACCCCTGCCTGACGGATTTCTCACGAGCATTCCCCCCTGACGAGGCGGTGTTTCTCACCACCTTTCCCCCCGGTGCGTGACAGAGCGATCGTTGGCGGCCGGGCAGGCGGGGCCCCTCGTGGTCGTGAGCCAGGCGGATCGCACCCCCACCCTGCTCGAGATGCGCTGCCGGGGCGGGTCTGAGGAGGTGTCGCCCACGCTGGGGATCACTCAGGTGGCGACGGCATACGAGTCGACTCCGGAAAAGGTCGGGGCCGACGCCGGTCACGTGTGACCGGTGACCTCCGTCTCCGGCAGCCGTGCACGACAGCCGTGCACGACAGCCGTGCACACGGCCGTTGACAGCGAGACGGCTCATCCGTATGATATGCGGCACCGTGAACGTTCACGGTGCGCTGGCAACGTTCACGTCCGCCCGCCCCGCATCGACCACGGCACCGCCCCTGGGCGGCTTTCAGCGTTCGTATCGGCACAACGTCTAACCGAAGAACCGCGGCCCGCGGCCGGACAGCGGACCGCGCGAGGAATCTGCCTTGAGAACCGTCGTTCCGGTCCTGGTCTTCGCGGTGCTGCTGTTCGCTGAATCCGCGCCGGCGCGGGTCGCATCGCCGGAGCCATGTCCGCGTCGTCACCGACAGCTTGGACCTGGTCGTCCCCGGTGCCGGCGTGCCGCTCATGGACGAGGGCGCCGGCATCGCGAAGCAGACGATCAGCAACCATTCGGACCTCTTCGCGTTCCCGGACCTCAACTTCGGGTCGCATAAGTGAAGGTCTCGCTCGAGGCGTTTCAGAGAGCGGTGTTCAGGAAATTGATCGTCGAATCCTCAAGGACGACGGACCTGCGGGTGAAGTTGACCGCCGGTCAGATCACCAGGACGGTGCAAGGAGGTTGTGTCCTATGAAAAAGCGACATGTCGGCGCGCGACTGTGGGGCAGCCTGCTCGGATGTCTTTTGCTCTGTCTGTGCCTGGTCCCCACAGCCTGGGCCCAGCAGACGACGGGTACGATCACCGTCAGCGTCATGGATTCCAGCGCCGCGGTGGTTCCCGGGGCGCTGTTGACACTGACGGACGTCGCCACGAACGACACGCACACGGCAACCACGCAAGGGGCGGGCAACTACACCTTCGTCAACCTCAACTTCGGCCACTACAAATTGACCGTGTCCCTCGCAGGCTTCGAGACGCAGACGCTCGACGTGCTGGTGCAGTCGGCTCGCACCACCGACGTGAAGATCAGTTTGAAGGTCGGAGCGTTGCAGGATGTCATCCAAGTCTCCGCCGTGGCGCCGATGGTGGAGAGCACGACCAACGCGATCAACACCACCGTCGACATCAAACAGATCGAAGATCTGCCCCTGGGCGGCCGAAATATTGCGCAATTTGCGCAGTTGGCGGCCGGCTACAACGGCACATGGAATGGGTTGCCGTCGGCGGCACAGGGCAACACGGTGGACGGCATCATCGGCAACACCAACCGCTGGCGGTATCAGACCAACAACAGCGCTCTCCAAACCGCCATCACCCCGCGTCTGGAAAACATCGCGGAAATGGTGGTCAGCACCGACCAGTTGGACATGAACCAGGGCTTCGGCAATTCCAGCATGCAAATCACGTACGTAACCCGCCGCGGCAGCAACCAGTTCCACGGTCGGGTGTACGAGGATTTCCGAGCGGATTGGCTGAACGCCAATAACTGGGGCAGCACGGTCAAGCCCAAGTACCACCAGAACGAGGCCGGCGCCAGTGTCGGCGGCCCCATTCTCAAGGACAAGCTGTTCTTCTTTGGCAGCCTCTCCCTTCTGGACGTTCCCGGTAGCCGCCTCACCACCCGCACCTTCCTGACCGACGGCGCGAGGCAGGCGGTATTCACGTACGGCAAGGGCGCCCAGGCGAACCTGTTCAATATCTATGCGGCCTACAACGCGTCGAAAGGCACAGCGTTTCCAGCCTCCGTCGGGCAGATGAATGCGATGGTGAAGGCCCGCTTCGCGCAAGTGGACGGCTATCGGCAGACTGCCGGCGTCCTGTCTGCTCCGGAGCTCCAGCCGACCGATCCGAACCTGCGCCAGTGGGAGTGGCAGTACCCGAACTCGCAGCGAACCTACTTCCCGACCTTTCGGGTGGACTACAACCTGTCGCGCAATTGGCGCCTGAACGTGGCTTACAACCAGACGAAGTTCAATGCGCCCAACGCAAACGCTGAGCACTGGCCTGGGGATGGCCGCGGCGCGGGTTCAAACAGCAACAATGTGAGCATGGCCTTCGGACTGGAAACCATTGTCCGGCCCAACCTTCTCAACCAGATTAGGGGCGGGTACCTGTACACGGCCGCGGCGTTCGGGCAGGGTGGGTCCGACGGCTATTACACCAACCCGACCATCCAATACGGTTACGGCGGCTACGACGATAACTACGAGGTGCCGAACTCGCGTAAGCAGCCCATCTTCAGCGTGTCCGACACGATGACCTGGGTGAAGGGGTCCCATACCTTTGGCTTCGGCTTCAACGCCTATCGCGAGGTGAATCAGTACTGGGATCCGCCTGAAGGTTTCACTCTGATGTCGCTAGGCATGGTCGAAGGTGACCCCGCGCGGGACGCACTGACCAAGGAGGCCATCCGGGCGGCGGCAGGTCCGGGCGCTCCCTTGCCGACCGACGCCGAATGGGCCAACGCCCAGCAGCTATACGCGATGCTGACCGGACGGATTTCCAACTTCTGGGGGCGTCACGCGTACGTGCCGTCCACAGGTACCTACGCGACTGGAAGCACGCCCGACCGGAACGGCGTTGCGTACTCGACGCTGGACGAACTGCTCACGTCCTGGGGTCTGTTTGTCCAGGACTCCTACCGTCTGAAGACCAACCTGACGGTCAATATGGGCCTGCGCTGGGACTTCGTCTCGCCCGACGTGGACCGTACCGGGAAGTATCACTCCCTGACGCCCCAGGATCTCTACGGCCCGACCGGCACCGGCAATCTCTTCAATCCTGGAACGGCGTCTCTGACCGGAACCAATGATCCGGTGTACACAGCCCGGGAAGCTGCGTACGGGCACTGGAAGGCCACCCCGCAGCCGGCGATCGGCATCGCGTGGACGCCGCGCTCCGGTGGCAGCTTCATCGAGCGGTTGTTGGGTGGCAACAGGTCGGTGGTGCGTGCCAGTTACTCGTTCCGGCGGTTCACCATGCCGCAGCAGTTCGTGTGGGACATGGGCTCCTCCTATGGCCTCGGGTTCTACCAGAACTTCTCGTCAAGTCCCAGCACCTCGGGTGCCAAGGGAACATTCATGCCGGGGAGCATCGCGCTCGGCGGCCCGGGCTATCTGCCCCAATCGTGTGCCGCGACTCCCTCCGCTCCCTCGTGCTTCGTGTACAGCCCGCAGCAGTACGACAAAGTCATCCATATGAAGGACGCGACCTTTGTCGGAGGCGCGGCCGCTGCCATCAATAGTGATATTCGTCAGCCCTACACTCAGTCCTGGAGCGTCGGCTTTCAGCGGGAGCTCGGCGGGGGACGGGCGCTCGAGGTTCGCTATAACGGCAACATCACGCGGAACCTGTGGCTCGCCATGGATATCAACGAGGTCAACATCTTCGAAAATGGCTTCCTGAGTGAATTCAACAAGGCCCGAGCGAACTTGGGCATCAACCAGGCGGCCGGAGTGAATTCCTTCGCCAACCGCAGCCTGCCGGGGCAGGTGAACCTCCCCATCATGACCGCGGCGGGCATCAGCTTCACCAACTCGACGTTCATCAACCAGCTGCGGAACGGCCAGGCCGGTAGCTTTGCCAACACGTTGGCCACCAACCGCGACTACTTCTGCCGGATGGTGGGCTCTTCGTTCCAGCCGTGCGGCGCCAGCTACGGCGCGGGTGCGGGCTATCCGATCAACTTCTGGTTGGCCAACCCGTTCGCCCTCGGCTCCTGGACCGGCGCCTCGTACATGAGCGACACTGGCTACTCCAACTACAACGGCCTGCAGGTGGAGTACCGGCAGCGCCCGTGGCACGGCGCATCCGTGACCGCGAACTATACGTTGAGCAAGACCATGGGCGTGCAGACCGCGGGCGACTGGACGGGCTCCTATCCCCAGTTCACAGTACGCGACCTCACATCCAGCTACGCGCCCGCGGGTACCGACCGACGGCACGTCGTCCACGTGAACGCCATCTACGAGCTGCCCTTCGGTAAAGGCAGGAAGTGGCTCACGAACGATGGCGTACTCGACAAGTTCGTCGGTGGCTGGACGGTCGCCACGGTCGTCACGTTCCAGAGCGGCACCCCGTTCCGGATTACGGGCAACAACAACACCTTCAACAACAAGCGCGACGGCGGCCTGATGCTGAACGGAATCACCCAGCAGGACATTCAGGATCGCGTCGGCCTGTACTTCAACGCTGCGGGACAGCCGTACTTCCTGCCTCCGGACTGGGTCGCCCAGGTCAAAGCCGATGGCACCCTCACCTCCAACAATGTGCCGGGAACCTGGGGGGAGATCTTCTATCTCCATGGCCCAACCCAGACCTACACCGATATTGCGATCTCAAAGACGGCACCGATCAAGGGACGGGTTCGTCTCAAGTTCCAGGTGGAAATGCTGAACGCCTTCAACCACCCGACCTTCGGACAGAGTACCGTCGGCCTCGCCTCGACCGGGTTCGGCCGTGGCAGTCAGCTAGCCACTTCGCGCCGCATCGAGCTCCGGGGGAACATTGAATTCTGATCCGGTTGGGTAAGACACGATGCGTTCGCTGGGACCTCGAACCAGGGGTCACCAGTGAAGCATCTCTTTCGACCGCGTCGAAGGGGCCGGGCGGCGCGCGCGCCGCCCGGCGCTCCTCGCCGGGCCCGTTCGGTCAAGCCACTGGATCAGGTAGTATCGGCGACGATGATCCACCTGCATCGAGCCCCGCACCTGGCGCTTCGTGTCTCGCGCGGCGCGCTTTGTCCGCTGCTGGCGACCGCCTGCCTGCACGTCCTGAGTGGCGTAGCGCCGGCGCAGGAACTGTCCACACAGGCCTTCACCCTCCGCTACGACGAATCGGGCGTCCGCAGCCTGAAGCGCGCCAACGACGTGCATGACACGGACTACATCGCGTCCGGCGGCGCGCTGGGCCGGTTGCTCGTCCGGTACCGCAGCACGCCCAATGGTGATTGGCGGCAACTGCGCGACGCTGTGATTCGGCGGCCAGCGGGACAAACGACGTCGATCGAGTACGTCCTGGGCGCGGTCCTGCCGGGGATGGCGTCAAAGGCCAGTCCGAGCGCCGAACGCGGCGTAGGCGGCCTGCGAGCGCTCAGCGACGGCCTCGTGCCGGCCCCATCTGGTGCTGGCGCGGCCGTGCAGGTGCCGACGTTCGCGTGGACAGCCGGACCGAACGAGCCGGGTGCGGGCGGCCCGGGCGCAGCGGCCTCGACACGCTGGGTCCAGTACACGTTCCCTGTCGAGGAAGACATCTCGCGCGCCGAAGTGTTCTGGGTGGCGCCTCCGCAGTCGTGGCGCCTGTTGTACCAGGACAACTCGCAGTGGAGAGAGGTGGCGGCACGCGGCCCGTACACCGTCGCGGCAAACGCCTTCGCCGTTGTCGAATTCGCGGCCGTCAGAACGATGGCTCTGCGGATCGAGGCGACGATGCCGCAGGGCGGTGGCGTCAGCGTTGCCGAATGGCGCGTCGGTCCCGCGTCAGAACTGGGGGCGCCCTCGGATCTCGCGGTGACGGAGAGGTTCGACCTTGAAGCAGACGCCCTCGACTGGACGATCACGCTCGCCAACCGGACGGATCGCCCTGTCGAAATCGCGGACCTTGGCGTCCCGCTGCCTTTCGCCGAGCGCACACCGGGGCGCGGAGAGATCTACACGCGCAAGCTGTTGCGACACTCGCTCATCGCCGGTCACGGTTCGTGGGTGTACTGGCAGCGCAGCAACGGTGTGGGACCCTACCTCGTGATGACGCCCGTCGGGCAGACGAAGTTCGAGTACCAGGACAATACCGGCGGCGGAGCAAGCGGCCTCGGCTACACGCCCTATATTCACGCAAAGGTTGCCAGCGCCGGAGCGCTCGCAGCGGGCGGTAATTGGCGGCTTCCCCTCACGTCACTCACGATCGCGCCGAACGCCTCGGTCATCTACGCGTTTCGTTTCAAGTGGGCGCGCGATTTCGCCGGCGTCCGCGACGTCCTGTACAACGAGGGAAAGTTCGACACGTCGGTGGTCCCAGGAATGGTGGTGCCATCCGATCTGGCCGCCATATTCGCCTTGCGGACGAAGAACAGCATCGAAGCGATCGAGGCGGAGCATCCTTCCGCCACGACGATCGACGCCCTCGGTGAGCGGCCGGGCGGCGCGAAGGTCTTTCGCGTCCGCTTCTCGAAGCCCGGCGAGAACGTGCTTCGTGTCAGGTACGGCCGCGGGCAGTGGACGACGCTGGAGTTCTTCGTCACCGAGCCGCTCGAGACCGTCATCCGGAAGCGCGCCGCTTTTCTCGTCAGCCACCATCAGCATGCCGATCCGGCGAAATGGTACGTGGGCGTCTACAGCGATTGGGATCAGAAGAACGAGACACTCCGCAGCCCGGAGGATCGCGACTCGCTTTCCGCCTGGCTCACCGACGCCAACGACGACGCGGGAAACGCCCGGCCGGCGTTCATCGCGTCCAAGAACGTCTTCTTTCCCGAGCCGAAGGAAATCGCGAGCCTCGAGCTCTACGTCAGCAAGTACCTGTGGGGCGGCATGCAGATGACCGACCGGGAGAAATATCCCTACGCCATCTACGGCATCCCCAACTGGAAGGCCAATCGTTCGAGCCCGGATCCCGGACGCAACGGCCAGGCGCACGTGTGGCGGATCTACGACTACCCGCACATCGTGCTGCTCTACTACCGCATGTACCAGATCGCGAAGTTCTATCCGGACAAGATCCAGCATCTCGACGCCGCCACCTACCTGGAACGGGCGTATCGCACGGCCGTCGCGTACTGGACCGTACCGCTCGAAGTCGAGAAGTGGTCCGCCGACGCGGTCGGCACGATGAACGAGGCATTCATACCGGAACTGATCGACGCGCTGCAGCGCGAGGGGAAGGTTGAATGGGCAGGGACGCTTCGCGGGTACTGGGAGGGCAAAGTCGATCGCTTCGTCAACCGCACGCCGAACCTGTACGGATCCGAGTTCGCGTTCGATTCAACGGGGTTCGAGTCCACCGGCGCGTTCGCAAGATACGCGGTGACGAGACAGGCTTCCGACTTCCGCGCCCGGGTGACCGCCGAGGCCGCGCTGAAGTTCATGAACCTCCAGCTGCTGCTCAACATGTCGGACCGCGGGTGGCTGGAGACGACCTATTTCCAGCTTGGGAGCGATTACCGGGGCAATCTTTCATACCTTCTCAGCTACATGTCGCAGATGGGCGGCTGGTCGATCCTCGACTACGGCCTGCACTTCGCTGCGGATCCCACCGACTACCTTCGACTCGGTTACGCGTCGGCGCTCAGCTCCTGGGCGCTGGTGAACTCGGGCACCGAGGCGAGCGGCTACGGCTACTGGTTTCCGAGCCGGAACAACGACGGCGCGACCGGCGGAGGGTTCATGGGGGACGCGTTCGGGCGCGGCTGGATCGGGAAAGAGATGGGCCGCGGCGCCTGGCACTACAGCGCGGAAGAGGACGTCGGGTACTGCGCCGCCCTGCGGACCCACGCGACGATCGTCACCCTTGATCCGGTTTTTGGCGAGGTCGCCTACGGAGGCGATCTGACGCGCGACGGCAAGCGCGTGAAGGTCGTGTCCCGTGACGGCCTGCGCGTTCGCTTCCACATCGTCCGCGGCAACCAGCGGCTGCACCTGGTGCTGGATCGCGATGGGTACGCGAAGGAACAGCCGATTTCCGTTGCCGACGATCTATCGCGCATCGAGTTCACGCTCGAGAACCGCACCGGCACAGCCCATCGAACCGAACTCGCCGTTTCCGGGTTGCCGGCCGGAACGTACACGGTGACCGTCGACGGGCAGCCGGCTGCGACGATTCTGGGATCGGATCGCGAGCAGACGGTCACGCTGGCTGTTGGCGCGTCGCCGACGCTCCCCGTGACGATCGTGCGGAAGGCGCTCTAGACGGCGTGGCGAAAGTTCCGGGCCGAAACCATCCCAGACAGCCAGCCGCTTAACGCTTCTGAATCCAGCGGTTACGTCGGCCTGCCTCCCCGTGCGCGACCCTTGTGTTCGCCGATCTCCCATCACCAACCGTCCCTTGTTCGGAATGTGGTACCGATCCTACCGGGTCTGGCGCCCAGTTGTGGCCCTCCGGCGCCTCAACCGTGAGCCTCTGAACCTCATCCGTCTCGACGGTCCCACGGCGTCGATTCCCATCCCCGAATGACGCCATTGTCGCCGCAGACCGGGCAGCCCCACTCGACGGCCTCCCCGTCGTCGAGTCGCGCAACGATGGTGCCCAGGCAGCGCTTCCGGCTCGGGCTTCGTCGACACGTCACGTTCGTTTCGTCGTACTCGTCCGGCGGGTGGCTCGTGACCCACGCGACAATTGAGGCGAGGAACAGCGCGAGGTTCAGCGCAGGACCGGGGATGTTCGCCGGAAAGGAGCCGTGCTCGTCCAGGAAATGCGTCAGGTCGGTGATCCACGTGTCTCCCATCGGCCGTCTCTCCCTTCCATCTCGGAGCGGGTCGGCGCACCGCTGCACGTTGCCCCGCTCGGTCTTCGTCTCGCCCTTCCGCGTTGCATCATCCGAACGCGGCGCCTGAGGACGCGCGCGTGGCACAGTTCCTCGCGTTCGCACGCGGTGTAGATCGTATCCTTGCTCACCTTGAGCAGTGCTTGCGTCGATGTCGCGCGCTTGCCAGCGAGCACCGGTTCCTGCCAATCGTCCAACAGGCCCGATGGGTCAGGAACGAGTTGGCACAGCTGGCGGTCTGACCACAGCGCCAGTCGCGGTTCGATCCGGGTTCGAACATGTCGACAGCCCTATATAGCGGCCTTCGGCACGGCCTTGCAAAGAGACTCGAACCCAACGCCTCGAACCTCGCCGTCAGGGGCAGGCCAGACCGGCCGCCCAAACTGACGAACTGAAGAAGCCGAAGGACGAAATCGGGAAGGTGAAGCCGACGGCCCGCGCGCACCAGGCGGAGACGGCGACGCACCCAGCGGATCGCAAACGGCAACACCCTATCTGGGCGCAGCGCGTCGGCCGCCGCCGCGACACTGCGGGCCGCCTCCACGTGGATCACCACGCGTTCCACGTCGTCGATGTCACTCGGAAACCGACTGGCGAGACAGTCCGGCAGCAGACTGACGGTCTCGTGCGCCGTCGGGCAGTAGTAGCGGGTGATCCGCATCCCGACCGGCGTCTTCCGGGGATACGTCCCATGCCGGGCGAACCCGCACCCGCCGCGCCGATGGCGGGGACACGTCGCGAGACTTGCCTTCGCCCAGGCGTTTTGGGCAACATAGGCCGCGACAAGCACAGCCTCCCTTCCCCGTCGCTGCTCGTCCCGACGGTGGGGAAGGTTCTGACCACACTTCGCCGTCGGCGCGCAGCTCACACTGTGGCCAGCGATCCACCGATTCCTCACCGGTAGAATCCGACGAATTGGGTCAGGGGGATTGCGAGACTACGTGAGGCTAACACTGCCGCAACGAGTGGAAGCCGCAGATTGAGCAACACCGCGCGCGCCAAGTGAGCCGCCGCCGACGCCCTCAGCGTCAGGAGGAACCTTGATCGTCAAGCGAGTACTGAGCGCCTATGGAGCAGGAGGGGTCCGGGGTGTTGTTGGCGCGATTGTTCGCCGAATTCGGACGCCAACTGCGCGCTGTTTCCCGCTGTGCAGACAGTTCGTCAGCGGCGCCACCGGGATCGAGATTGGGGGTCCAAGCTCGATATTCGCGCGTTACGGCATGATCCCCCTCTATCCGGCAGCCAAACGCGTGGACAACTGCAACTTCGCGCGGTCCACTCTCTGGGAAGGCGCAATCGAGGAAGGCCATTCATTCGCCTTCAACTCAAGAAGTGCACGGGGCCAACAATTCATCGCCGAGGGCGTCGACCTGAACATGATTCCGAGCGATGACTACCGTTTCCTGTTGTCCTCGAACATGCTCGAACACACCACCAACCCACTTGCTGCTCTCGTTGAGTGGAAGCGATTGCTCGAGGCTGGCGGCGGGTTGATTCTAGTCCTGCCCCACAGAGACGGAACGTTTGACCATCGCCGACCAATCACCACGCTGGACCACCTCGTTCTGGACTTCGAGAACAGCACGCCAGAGACAAACCTCGATCATCTCCCAGAAATCCTGGCTCTGCATGACCTGGCGCGAGACCCAGGCGCGGTAGACGAGGCGACGTTTCGTGAGCGCGCGCAGCGCAACGGAACCGTGCGGGGCCTCCATCACCACGTGTTCGATACGCGGCTCGCCATGGAGGTTGTATCGTGGGCGGGGTTTGACTTGCTTGCAGCCGAGCCGTTGAAGCCGTGTCAGATCGTGGTTGTCGCCCAAAAACCATATGGCCAGGCATCGAGAACGACACTCACGGCAAGCGATGTGGCCGAGGTGCTGCAAAAGAGTCCGTTCGCAAGTGATCGCAAATGACCGCGCCACGGTGACGAGGATGTCCTTGTCGGTGATGTGGAACCGTCGGGTCATGCGGTCGGTGGTGCTGGGCAGCAGACACCGGTCAATCGTTCTCGCTGGGCAGCCGCCGAGCCCTATGGACCGCCTTCGAAGCAGTAGTTCGGCGAGGCGAGGACGACTCGGTCGGCGTCCTTCATCTTTGCGAGCAGCATGCCCCGGTCGTCCTCGAGCGGGCAGAACTCCTCGCCCTTCGCAAAGCACGCCCTGCAACCCCGGCACGGTTCGAGGTGATAATCGCCCAGGCAAACCACCGCGGTCTCGATCCCCATCGAACCCCTCGAGCTGATCGAGGAACTTGCGGGTCGCCTGGTAGGTGTATCCCTTTCGGGCCGCGCCCACAAGAGCCGTGACCTTCTCTGCAGCCATGTAGCGCCACCTCTCGAACGGACTCGTCGCATGCCACCCGTCGGGCGGCGGATGATCCGATGCCCAGGGAGAACACACCGGGTTGACAGCCAAAGGCGGCTACTGGCCCGGGCGAGGCTCGGCATGAGACCGCGCCCGAACTACGGCCGCCAGGTCGACGTCTGCAACGCCCGCTCTTCGGGGCTTCGGCCGCGCGAGAGTGGGGTGCCCAGGTAGCCAGGGCGCGAGGGGCTGATGTAGCGGCACCCTGGCCGCCGGTCGTGCGGGCGAGCAGCAGGCCCTGGTCGTACCCGCCCATTGCGCCGTGCCGACAGAGGACGGCAGGCCCCGATCCGAACGAGGCGTACTCGACCGCCCCGCGGGAGGTATTGCTGACGACGGGTTCCGGCCGACCGTCGAGCGTGAGCTCGCTGGTCAAGTGGGTGTCTCCAAAAAGAAAATACGGGCCAGGATGCGCGGGTCTGGCGACTTGTAAGTGGACCCGAGAGCCAGCCGGTGCAGCGCCAGCCCCTTCACCGTCGTCCAGAAGATGAGGGGCAGATCATCAGGGCGACCGTCGTCGAACGAGCCGTCCCGCTGGCCAGCGCGCGCCAGGCGCGCGACAACGCCGTAGGGAACGTCCCGCTCGCGGCGGATGATGGCCCTGGTCTCCGCCGGCACGGCGTCCGAGATGCCCGCCGTGGAGATCAGCACGCTGATCCAGGAGAAGTTCTCGTACTCCTCGAGCGTCCGCATCAGCGTCGTGGCGGCCTGCTCGACCTTCTGCCGCGGCGTCAGCGGCAGTCGCTCCAGGTCCCGGGCGGCAGTGTCGGCCACATTGGTGGCGGCGAGCCCGCGCGTGGCGAACAGCTTGACGGCGCAGGACAGGATCGCCGGCCGGCCTCGAACGAAGAACATCGAGCCCGAGCCGTCCGTCTAATCGCGTAGAGATCCGGCGATGTGCGCGGGCGAACAGTCCTGAACCGAAGAGGGCAACGTCGCGACGCCTCACCGCGCGCTGACGCGCGCCTGAGAGTCGCCGGGATTCACGCTCCTTGCGGTGATCGCCCAGGCGTCGGCGCCAACACGGCGATGTTCGCTGACGCGCGAATGATGTTCAGCGCACCAGGACATGTGTTCGCCGCGACGCGGCGTTCGCCGTCACTCCCGGGGCAAGGGAGGACCAATCATGGAACCGCAGAACAGCGCTTCACCGGGCAGCAGGGTCGAGCCGTGGATTGCACTGGCTCTCTGCCTCGCCGTGGCGTTGGGCCGGACGTCGGGGCTCAATCGGCCCGGTGCAGGCGGCGAAGGCTATGCCCCGTTGGTGCTCGCCATCCCGTGGGTGGCGGCGGCCATTCTGTCCCTGCTCCTGGTCCCAACGTGGCGCTGGTTGCCGCGCCGGCTGTTGCTGCTCGCAGGGTGGACCGCCACCGCCATCGTCGGCATGATCGGGCCTGCGACCGTCTGGGCGCTGGTCTCTGCGTTAGCAGCACCAGCCGCGCACGCCCCTTCGGGCGCCGGGGCCCCTGGCGTCGCGACCTGGGTCTTTGCTCTCTTCTACGGCAGCTGGTTCCTCTGGGCCATCGCTGCCTGTGCCGCCACCCGCTCGTATCAGTTGCGCAGCGCCAACTCCGCGGATGTCCTCGCCGAGGTGCACGTGCGGGAGTGACCGACGTCGCGTCAGCACGGCCTGGAATCACGGAGCAGGACGGCGCTGGGAAGGCGAGGCGCGTCCGATCGAAAGCCGGCCACGCCAGCGACGAGGACCGAGGCGTCGATGACACCTCGAGGCGCACCGCTTCTGCTGCCCCTGACGCGAATCCCGTCACCGCTGAAACCGCTCGCGTGAATTTCGAGAAATAACGGGTCGATGCACCGGGGGAGTCTTTGAGGAAGAAAGCAACCTTTGCGCTCAACAACAGGTTGCGGTCGAAGTAGCGGAGGTTGCGCTGGCGCCGGCCTGCTTCAGTTCCAACACGGCATCTGCCTCCCGACCATCTGCGAGTGTGGCGGCATCGAGGGCCAGGTCGCCGTCGACGCTCCCGCCGTGGTCCGTCCCGGGATCCGGGACGAGGATGTCGGGCACCCAACCGCCGACATGCGCGGCAGGGGCCACTACGCCACCTACGGTAACGTCACGCTCGAGAACGATACCGCCGGCGCCTGGCGGGGATCGATCGACACCGGCGGCCTCGCGGTGATTGCCCGCTGCGTGCAGAGCGGCGCGGTCACTGGTGGAGCGGAATCCGCCGGCACGCAGATGCTGTTTCCCCCGCTCTCCTCTGCGACGCGTGACCTCGTGCGCGTGGCCTTCGCCTGACATCGCGAGCAGGAATGCGGCGACGGCTCGTCGTGGCAGCTCATCGGCACTCATCCGCTGGCAAGCGGCGTCGGCTTGCACCCGTCGGTGACGCAATTCGGGTACGAGCTCTCCGGCGGTGCTCATGCGACATGACGAACGTCGCCTCGCGGCCGAATCTGAGCGCCTCTTTCGAGGGATCGCAGACTTCGTCCAGCACCTTCAGACGGGTCAGGGCTCGTCGCTGGAGATCCGGCCGAACACCTGCCCTCCGGCCCGTCTCGAACAACTCGCGGAGCCCGCGGTGCCGGAAGCTTCTGATCACTGAAGAGAGCGTCGCGTCAGACGCGACACATTGTCGAGCCACGCACGACACCTCGCGCGCGGCAACACACCTGGCAGACCGATGTTCGGCCGACCGACGAGCCTTCTCGCAGCCCGCAACCGACACCCTCAGCGGCCAAATTGAAGATCCCGAAAGACGACGCCTTTGGCCTGCTGCTCGCGACGTGCGACGACTGTGTTGGCGCCGTGGAAGTGCTGGCGGACGATAGTCGCCAGACCGAGTGACGATCATGAACTGCCGGATCTGTCTCCGTCCGTCGGATCCGTCGCCCTATCATGTCCGGTGTTTGCGACGCTCGCTCGGCGCCGGTCACTCCATTCTGAAGCCACAAGCGCAGACGTTTCCGGAGATTCGTCAGAACGAATTGTTGACGATGCGGATGGCGGAGCACGTGGGCATCGACATTCCGTCCTGTGGTCTGGTGCGCCTGCGGGATGACACGCTCGCGTACATCGTCAGGCGGTTCGATCGTGCCCACGACGAGCGGAAGCTGCGGCAGGAGGATTTCTGCCAACTCGCGGAGCAACCGCCCAAGGACAAGTCCAGAGATGGAGAGCCGAGTGGGCAGAGATACAGTGCGGCCTGGAGTTCTGGAGCCTCATCGTACTCATCGCACAGCTGTCTGACTGCGAGGCCGCTCCCGGTTGTCTGGGGCACACGCACGATGCTGTCGGGTTCTTCGAACGGCAATGGCGGAGGGCAACATGGAGCGGCGGTCCGGTGGGTTCTGGGCTTCGTTGGCACTGGCTGTCCCGGCTCTCGCCTTCGGTGCAACGAACCTCCGGGTGTGGATTGCTTTGCACGCCTCTGGCGTTACGTGAACTACTCATGGTGCGACGGCACGCGCTGTCGTCGTCTCGCAAGGCGCCCCATCAGCGATTCGGCCAGTGCGCTCGAGGACATCCGAAGTGGCCACGTGATGTTCGGGCCGTGGTGCGCGCGGCTCGAGCAGCCGGCGCCCTTGCCGCCTTGGAGCCGATCAGAGGAACCGCACGTACAGGGCCACCACACACAAGACGAGCACCGTGCCCCAGAACGGGAAGGACATCCACCACGGAATCGTCTTCATGTAGGCCGCCACCTCCGGTGAGAAGGAGCGGTCCACCACGGCCTGCTCGGGAATCTCGTCACCCCTGGTCCGGTAGATCCAGATGATGACGCAGGCGACGATGAAGTCGATGACGGCCCTGGTCAGGAACGGAATCGAGGGCACGAGCTGCCACCCCTCGGCGATGGTGAAGGTGAGGGCCCAGGCCGGTCCGACGATGATCGCAATGAGCGCGCCCCGCGCGGTGGCCCGCTTGTAGAAGAACCCGGCCAGGAAGAGCGCGCACACCGACGGGTAGGCGATGGACCAGTACTTCTGGATGTAGAGGAAGATGGCCCGGAGGTCGCGCAAGAAGTAGCCGACGATGGTGGCGGCGACCAGCACGGCGAGCGACGTGAGCCGCCCGATGCGCACCAGGTCGGTGCTGGCGGCGTCGCGTTTCACATGGTTCTTGTAGATGTCGAACGTGATGATCGACGAGCTGGCGACGACCATCGAGGCAATGTGCGACATCACGCACCCCATCAACCCGGCCATGACCAGCCCGGTGAGACCCGCCGGCAGGAGTTGCGTGACGAGCGTGGGAAACGCGAGGTCTCCCTTCGTCAGCACGTGCTGCGCTTTCAACAAGCCGGTGTCCGGGTTGTACAGCCGGAAGGCGATCATGCCGGGCAGCACGACGAGGAGCGGCACGAGCAGTTTCAGGAATCCGGCGAAGATGACCCCCATCTGGCCGTGCCAGACGTCCTTGGCCGAGAGGGTCCGCTGCGTGATGAACTGATTGCAGCCCCAGTAGAAGATATTGGCGAGCCACATGCCGCCGAAGAACACGCCGATCCATGGCAGTTCGGGGTCGTTCCACGGCCTGACCATGTGAAACTTCTCCGGCGTCGCCGCCATGAGCGCCTGCATGCCGCCGAACGGCGATGCCTGGTACCCGGGTGACGAGACGCCGAGCCGGTGCAGCCCGAGCCAGGTGACGGTCAGGCCGCCCAGGATGAGCACGGTCACCTGGATGACGTCCGTGTAGGCGACGGCCTTGAACCCGCCGACGATGGCGTAGCCGCCGCCGACCACGCACAGAATCGCCAACCCCCACGGCAACGGCAGGCCGAACACCTCGCGGATGGCCAGTGAACCCGTGTAGAGCACGACCGCCAGCTCGATCACGATGTAACCGATCAAGCTGATGATGGCGTAAACCGTGCGGACCCGGCCATCGAACCGCCGCTGCAGGAACTCCGGCATCGTGGTGATGCGGCTCTTGAGGTAGTAGGGCAGGAAGAACCACCCGTAGAGCACGAGCGCGATGGCCGCCATCCACTCGAAGCTGGCGATGGCCAGGCCAATCTCGTACCCGCGGCCCGACATGCCGATGAAGTGGTGGGTGGAGATGTTCGCCGCGATCATGGACCCGCCGATGACGGGCCACGTCAGATTACGGCTGGCCAGGAAGTAGCCCTCGGAATCGGCCCGTCGGCGCGAGGCCAGCCACCCGACGCTGGCCACGGCGAGCAGATAGAGGCCGAACACGACCACATCGGACGTGATGTGTGGCATGGCAGTGGTGTCAGATGGCTGAGGCGGGCTTCATGGCCGGCGCCTCATGCTGAGAGCTGTTGCTGGGCGACCCCGATGACGGCCAACATGTTTTCGAGCGAGACGTCCTTCGGCACGTCGTGCGAGGGCGCCAGGATGTAATTGCCTTCTCCACCCAACTCGAGCAGCCGCCGGGTCTCGCGTCGAACCTCCTCGGCCGTGCCGAAGGGCAGCGTTCTCTGAATCGAAAGGCCGCCGTGGAAGGTCAGGCGCCCGCGATACCGCGCGAGCAGCGCGGTGGTATCCATCACTTCGGGCTGGAACGGATTGAAACAGTTCAGGCCGATCTCAAACAGATCGTCGAACAACTCGTCCACGTCGCCGCAGGAGTGGATGAACACGTACTTGCCCGCGCGGTGCGCCTCCGCGTACATGCGCGCGAGGTGCGGCTTGAGGAACTTCCGCCAGAGCACAGGTCCCATCAGCAAGCCGCGCTGCTGCCCCCAGTCATCACCGAAGTAGATCGCGTCGATGTCGTACCGACAGGCCTCACGGATCTGCGCGATGTTGTACTCGGTGATGGCGCCCAGGAGTTCGTGGACGAAGGCAGGGTTGAGATGGAGATCCATCAACAGGTTCGTCATCCCGCGCAGGGTCCAGGCGCGCTCGAAGAGCGAGAAGCCAATCTGGAACACGCGGAACCGGTCGCCGTACTGTGCGATGCGACCGGGGATGTCGGCAAACACTCGCGGGTCGAGCGGGTCGGGAAAGTCATATCCTCGCAACGTCGGGGCCGGCAGGACGCAACCTTCGGGAGTACCGATGTCCTTGTCCACGCTGCGGTCCCAGACCACGCCAAAGACATCGCGGCGACGGTCCTGGCCGACGTCCTCGAAGAATCCGAGGTCGCTGCCCAGCTTGAGCAGGTGGTTCTGCAGCACCTCCTCGAGGTCGGCGGTGCCGAAATGCTGCTGGAGTTTCGTCTTGGCCCCGACCGTGAACCCGAACGACCACGGTACGTAGGGTGGACGCTTGCCGTCCAGAACCAATGTGACGACTTCGCGCTTGGTCATGGTCTGGCAGCCCGTGGTGAAAGGCCCGCCGGCATTCGGCCGACCCTGCATCCCACCCGGCTGCGTTGCTCCTCCCTCGAATATGGCCCGATATTCTCCGTCGTCGCGCCTTTCCGGCTGGGCGCATCGTCGCCCTCGGTGCTACGCCGCGACTTCCACCAAGCGCTGCCACGGTGCGCCGGCGGGGGGCGGGAAGCCGTCTCCGTGGCAGCCCGCGGCGAGGCCGGGCCGGTCGCCATGCTCGTGCACAGCCACCAGGGGACGTGCTCCGGCGCCACGGACAGGACCGCTCGAAGACCACGCCGGAGCCGAGCGTGCTGCCGCGCAGCATATTATATACAACATGACCAAACCTGAGGCGTTACGATTTCGTCAGATCGCGCCGCCGGTCTACGTGGCCGATCGGTGAGAGGGAATCCGGGCAATGGCGTCGGCCAGCGCGCGCTCGGCGTGCCACAGGTCGTAGGTCCGCTGGAGACGGAGCCACAGGCCCGGACCGTTGCCACAGAACTTTCCGAGACGAACGTCGCGCGACAAGCGCGTCGCCAGACAAGCGCGTCGCATGCACACAAAGCGCGCCTGCCTTGACCGCTCGCATGGCCGGTCGCACACTGGTGCGCCCTGTCGCGCGTGACCGGCCCCCGCTGGCGCCGGCGGACGCACAGGACAGGATGGTCCTCTCAACTGCAAGGGGTGAAGCCGGTGGCCAAGTGGATGCTCGGATGTGCCGCGTTGCTCTTGTGGGGAACCGTGCCGGCTGCCGCCGCTGGCGGGCAGACGCAAGCGCCCTCGCCCGCCACGGAGAAGCTGGCGCCGCCAGACTACTCGCAGGAAGCAGCCGTCATCGAGCAGGCGCGCACGACGATCTCCTTCGACGGGAATGCCACCGGGCGCCGCGACGACGCGATTCGGCTCTACGCGCACGCGGTGACCGCCAAGCGCGTGGTGCCCGAGGCGCCATGGCTTCCAGGCCTCGAGCCCGCATCGATCGATCGCACAGAGATCTCACGAACAACACCGAACCGAGAACGCCAATTCGTGTCGTCGCCGACCTTCTCCATCCAGTCGAGTGTCCCGCCGTCGAGCGCTTCCTGGATGGCGATCTGCGTCATGGCCGTCGCGTCCTTCGGTCACGCGTTCTTCGTTGCCACACAATGAAGCCCACCCGTTCGCACAACCGCGGGTTCGCGAACTCGGTCACAGGCTCCGCCGCCCTCGCCTCGCGCTTCCCGATCAGCGGCCGGTCAGTTGCTCCAGTTGCTCGGGGTACCGAGCCCCGTGAACCGTTATCTCCGAGGCGGCGCGGTCGATCTCCCGAAGATCGTCGGACGTCAACTCGAGCGCCGCGGCCCCGATGTTCTCCTCGAGCCGATGCAGCTTCGTGGTGCCCGGGATGGGAACGATCCACGGCTTCTGGGCGAGCAGCCACGCGAGCGCGATCTCGGCCGGTGTCGCCTGCTTCCGTGCGCCGATCGTGCCCAGCAGATCGATCAACGCCTGATTGGCCTTCCGCGCCTCCGGCGTGAATCGAGGAAGGCTGGCGCGGAAGTCGGTGCTGTCGAACGTCGTGTGCTCGTCGATCTTCCCCGTGAGGAAGCCCCTCCCGAGCGGGCTGTAGGGCACGAAGCCGACACCGAGCTCTTCGAGCGTCGGCAGCACGTCCGCTTCGGGACCGCGCGTCCACAGCGAGTACTCGCTCTGCAACGCCGTGACCGGCTGGACGGCGTGCGCGCGACGTATCGTCTGCACCCCCGCCTCGGAAAGGCCGAAGTGCTTCACCTTCCCTTCCCGAATCAGGTCCTGCACCGCACCAGCGACATCCTCGATCGGCACGTTCGGGTCGACGCGGTGCTGATAGAGGAGGTCGATCGCTTCGACCCCGAGCCGCCTGAGCGAGCCCTCGGCGGCCTGCTTGATGTGCCCGGGCCGGCTGTCGAGGCCCACCCACTTCGGGCCGCCGTTCGGATCGAGCTCGAACCCGAACTTGGTCGCAATCACCACCTGCCCTCGAAACGGCGCGAGCGCTTCGCCGACGAGTGCTTCGTTGTTGAACGGACCGTAGACTTCCGCGGTATCGAAGAACGTTACGCCGCGGTCGACGGCCGATCGCAGCAGCGAGACCATCTCCTGCCGGTCCGGAGCCGGACCGTAGGAAAAGGTCATGCCCATGCAGCCGAGTCCGAGCGCGGACACTTCCAGGTTGCTCCTGCCAAGCTTGCGTTTCTGCATTGCTTCTCGTTCCTCCACATCTAGAGTATCGGCCGGGTGCCCGCCTGGCTAGTCGGTAAGGTCGACAGAGGTCAGTGAGTGCAATCCACCCGCTGCCCGCGGCCACACGATTCGAGAACTGGAGGAGCGGATTGGTGTGCGCCGCCTGCCCGGACGACGACACGCGGCGTTGCGCCGACGGACACGGGAGAGCCCCGGCGCGGACCGAGCGCGCCTGCCACGGTGTCGCCGCATCCTCCCGATCGGGATGCCACCCCGGATGCACAAGTTTTCGTCTGGCCCTCAGCGAATTGCTTGCAACTCCCCCGCCCCGGTGTTATGACAGTCCTCATACCGCGCAGTTGAAATCTCTCGGCCACCCGTACGGAGGTTTGCATGAAGCTCGTGCTCCGGCCTGGGACCACTGTAATCCACCTCGCGTTCCTGATCACCCTGGTCACGCTGGTCGCCGTGGACCCGGCTGTCGCGCAGACGTTTCGCGGCGGCATCCAGGGCACCATCACCGATTCGACCGGTGGCGCGCTGCCCGGAACGACGGTGACCTTGGTCAACGCGGCGACGAAGCTGACCCGAACGATCGTCACCGACAAGGAGGGGAAGTACTTCGTCACCGAACTGCCTCTCGGCGAGTATTCCGTGACCGCCGAACTCTCCGGCTTCGGTTCGCAGACGCTCACCGGGATCCGCGTCGTGGTGGGCGGCAACCAGCGAGTGAATCTGCAGCTCAGCCCGGGCGGCCTGCAGGAGCGCGTGGAGGTGGCGGCCACCGCGCCGCTCGTGGACACGACGGGCAACACGATGGGCGGCACGATCGACGCCGCGGAGGCGGCGCAGTTGCCGCTCAACGGGGGCGATTTCACGAAGCTCCTGGTGCTGCTCCCGGGCTCGGTCGGCGACCCGAGCGGCGCGATGGACTCGCCCGGATCGTTCGGCCTCTTCAGCATGAACGGGAGCCGTGGCCGGTCGAACAACTACCTGCTCGACGGGACCGACATGAACGACGGCTACCGGAACCTGCCGGCCATCAACGAAGGCGGCGTCTTCGGCACGCCGGCGACCGTGCTCCCGGTGGACGCGGTGGCCGAGATTCGCGTGCTGTCGGGCGCGCAGGCCGAGTTCGGCCGCAACTCCGGCGGCGTAGTGACCATCGTCACCAAGTCGGGATCGAACGCGATTGCCGGCACCGGGTACGAACGCTTCCGGAACGACAGCCTCGACTCGCGCAACTTCTTCAACCCCGAGCCGCAGCCGAAGAACACCTTCCGCAACAATCAGTTCGGTTTCTCGCTGGGCGGTCCCGTCGTCCGCGACAAGACGTTCTGGTTCGCGGCGTACGAGGGTCAGCGCGAGAACGTCGGCCTGCCGAGCCTCAGCCGGGTGCCGAGCCCGTCAGCGCTGTCCACCGCCACCAACCCGATCATCAAGAAACTCGTCGCGCTCAATCCCTGGCCGGCGCCGAACGTGGCCGGCGCGGGGCCCGACGAGCCGAACCTGCTGGCGACGACCAACGCGCGGAACCGCGTGGACAGCCTGATTCTCAAGCTCGACCAGCACATCGGCAACGCCGACCTGTTCACCGGCCGCTACTTCCTTGGCGACAGCGACCAGAGCTTCCCGCTCGCCGTCCTCGGCGGGAACGTCCTGCCCGGCTACAACACGGTGACCCCGACGCGCGTGCAGATCGTCTCGCTGTCGTTCATCCACTCCTTCTCGCCGCGACTCCTGATGGAGGCGCGCGGCGGCTACAACCGGTTCGTCGAAAGTTTCCTCCCCGAGGACGGGACGTTCGATCCGAACTCGATCGGACTGAACACCGGCGTGTCCTCCAAGGACTTCGGCCTGCCGCAGTTCCGCATCACCGGCTATGCGCCGATCGGCACCAACGCGTCGGTGCCGCGCGGGCGGACGGACACCAACCTGCACGCGGTGCTGGCGTTCGCCTACAGCGCGGGCCGGCACAACGTGAAGGCCGGGTACGAATTCCGCCGCACCACGGTGGACGGGTATTTCGACGCGGGCTACCGCGGCGTCCTGAATTTCGGCAGTCTGGACGACTTCCTCGCGGGCAACGTGGCCAGCGGGCGGCAGGTGATCGGGGACTCGCAGCGCGTCACGTCCCAGAGCAGCCACGGTCTGTACCTCCAGGACAACTTCGCGGTCAGCCCGAAGCTGACGCTCAACTATGGCCTGCGATGGGACTACATGGGAGTGCTCGGCGAGCAGTCGAACCGCCTCAGCATCCTCGATCCCAAGAAGGGGCTGGTGCAGGTGGGATCGAGTGACCTCGCCGCCCTGTATCCGCGCGACCTGGCGAATTTCGGCCCGCGAGTCAGCGTCGTCTGGGACCCGAGCGGCCAGGGCCAGACCGTCGCACGCGCGAGCTGGGGCGTGTTCTTCGACTCGTATTCTCAGGACTACTTCGTCGGTCAGCTTCCGTTCAACACCTTCAACCCGGGGCCGGCCTACAACGGCATTGGCGCGTCACCGATCCTGTTCAGCTACTCGCCGACCGGCACTCTCGTACCGGGCAGCCCGGTATTCGAGCGTTCGTCGTTCGGTGCGTCGGACGTCTTCACGGTTTCGCAGGATCTGAAGACGCCGTACATGCACAACTTCAACGTCAACGTGGAACGACAGATCGGAAAGCACGCGGCGGTGCAGGTCGGATACGTGGGTTCGCTCGGACGCCGTCTCTACCGGTTCCGCGACATCAACCAGGCGGACTCCCGCACGGGCGCGCGCCCGTTCGACAACGGGCCGTTCGCCCCCGGGGGCGGCACGTTCGGATACGTCGATCAGTTCGAGTCGACGTCCGAATCGAAGTACAACGCGCTCCAGATGGTGTTCAACGTGCGGAACTGGCACGGCTTGACGTGGCGGGCCGACTACACCTGGTCGCACTCACAAGACAACGCGAGCGACGGCCAGGACTACGTGCCGAACGCGACGCAACCGGATGACAGCTTCCATCCGGAGCGTGAATGGGCCGACTCGAACTTCGACACCCGGCATCGCTTCACGCTCACCTTCAGCTACGTGCTGCCGACCTGGTCGCGTGCGCCGCGATTGACCAAGGGCTGGGGCATCGACGGCGTGATGACGCTGGCCAGCGGCCAGCCGTACAACCTCAACTACCTGTTCGAGGGAGACTTCAACGGCTCGGGCGAGTTCTTCGGCAGGCCGGACGTCGTTGGTGACCCGTTCGCCGGCACGAATTCGTCCGACAAGTTCCTGAACCTGGCGGCCTTTGCCGTGCCGTGCCGGTGGGACGCGAACGAGGGCGCCTGCGTGCCGGGCAGCGGTCATTTCGGCAATCTGGGGCGCAACGCGTACCGCGGACCCGGCTATCGAAACATCGACATCGCGATCTCCAGGAATTTCTCAGTCCTTCGGCACGCGACGCTCCAGCTTCGGGTCGATGTCTTCAATCTGCTCAATGTCACCAACTACTCGAACCCGCTGATGCCGAATTTCAGCACCGATTTCCTCGTAAACGGCATCGATGCGAAGACCGGACGCGGTATCGGCTACCTGGCACTGAACGCGACACCGGACGTGGCCGTCGGCAACCCGTTCCTGGGAGGCGGCGGGCCGAGAAACGTGCAACTGGGGGTGAAGATCACGTTTTAGGCCGGAGTCAGAGCGGCCGCGCATCCGAACCCGGTGGCGTTGCCGCAACGGTATCGACGAAGAGTGGGACGGCCCTTCGCGCTTCGCCCGCCCTGTTCAGGCGTTGAACGCCCGGTAGGGCCGTCCTGCAAACCGCTCGCTGCGCGGCTCGACGCCACGCGCGGGCGCGGGTGGCTGGGTGTCACACAAGGCCGAGCTGCCTGGCCATCACGGTACGCTGGAACTTGCCAGTCGGCCCCGTCGGGATGGCGTCGAGGATCAGGACTGTGCGCGGCACCTTGAATCTCGCCAGCCGTTCGGCGGCGAAGGCCCGCAGCGACTCGGGCGTGGCGTCGGCGTCGGGCCGCAGGACGACGACGGCCGCAACGCGTTCGCCGAGGGAAAGATCCGGGACGGCGAAGGCCAGCGCCTGCGACACACCGGGATGCTCCATCAGCACGGCATCCACCTCGAGCGGCGCCACCTTCTCGCCGCCGGTGTTGATGATTTCCTTCAGCCGGCCTGTCAGCGTGAGGTAGCCCTCGGCATCGAGGCGCCCCTCGTCGCCGGTCCTGAACCATCCCGAACGAAACGACGCAGCCGTCGCCGTGGCGTTACCGGCATATGCCTTGATGACCGAGTCGCCCCGAATCACCACTTCACCCACCGCGCCCGCTGGGGCAATGCATCCCTCCTCGTCCATGATCGCCACTTCCGCGCCGGTGGCGCGTCCGACGGTGCCCCGTTTCGGCTCGGGGTGGACACGTGGCGTGCAACTGATCTGGTGGGAAGCTTCGGTCATGCCGTACGCGCTGATGACGGGCACGTGGAACGTGTCCTCGAGCGCACGCCAGGTTTGCAGCGGCAGCGGTGCGGAGCACGAACGCACGAAGCGCAGGCAATGCGAGGCGACAATGTCCTGGTTCACCCTGGCGCGCCCGAGGATGGCGTGGTGCATCGTCGGCACCGCCGTGTACCAGGTGGCGCCCGAGTCCGACAGCCACGAGAAGAATCGGTGCGCATTGAAGCCGGGCGAGCAGTAGACGGACGCCCCGGCCGACAGCGAGGCCATGACGGCCGCCACGAGACCGTGCACGTGGAAGAGCGGCATGATGTTCAGGCAGCAGTCGGTCGCCGACAGGCCGAGCGACGCCGCGATGGTCTCTGCCGAGGCGCACAGATTGGCGTGCGTCAACGCGACCAGCTTCGGCCGGGCCGTCGTGCCCGAGGTGTGGAGCACGAGCGCCGCATCTGCCGGCACGGGCCGGCGGGTGGGCGCGTCGCTCCGCGCGCTGGCTCCGCAATCGAGATGGAACACGCCGGCTGGATCGCCAGCACGATGCTCGACGAACAGCACGTCCAGGCCCAGGCGCCGCGCGACGCCGCACGCGACGTCGTGCCCGGGCGTCGTGACCAGCGTCTTTGCGCCGAGATCGGTCAGGTAGAACTCGAGTTCGGCCTCCTTGAACGCAGGGTTCAGTGGGGCGACAGCCGTCGCGTCCGAGAGCGCCAGGAACGCCGAGGCCAGCTCCGGGCCGGCGGCCAGCATCAACGCGATGGGAGCGGTGGATTCCACGCTCCGGCGATTCACGATCCCGCGCGTGGTGGCGCCAATGAGCGTCGAGAGGTTCCCGTACGTCAGCGGAGGCCGGCCCTCTGTGCGCAAGGCGACGCGGTCGGCAGGCACGCGAGATACGAGGTCGGACACCAGCACGGGATTCTCCGGGTGGATTCGTTCGACGGTTAAGCGGCTACAATGTACTTGAACCACCGGTCGAGTATCCAGCAAAACGGCGGCTCGAACCGGCCAACGCGGCGCGTGAGCACGCGTTTCGAGGCTCCAGGGCGCGGTCCGTGACGCGGGTACCCGCGTCCCCCTCGCCATTGACGGGTCCAGCATGAAGCTGTCGCTCACGGCGCTGGCGCGCCTGGTCGCTTTCGATGTCGTCCGGGACGGGGAATTTTCGACGCTCGGTTTCCTCTCGATGCCGCGTCCAGGCATCCTCACCTTCGTCGAATCCCGCCGGGTGCTGAAGGCGGTCCGCTCATCCCCTCGTCCCCTCGGGGTCATCACCACGCCCGACATCGCACCGGAGTTGCCTCAGCTCGACGGCGTGGCGCTGGCCGCCAATCCCCGCCGTACGTTCTACGAACTGCACAATCACCTCGCGCGCCATACGGATTTCTACGGGGGCCACGCGCCCACGATCATCGACCCGGCCGCCGACGTCCATCCGACCGCCAGCATCGCCAGCCGGGACGTGCAGATCGGCCCGCGCGCTGTCGTGGGGCCGCACGTCACGATCCTCGGCCGGTGCCGTATCGGCGCCGACGTTGTCCTCCATCCAGGCGTCGTGCTCGGCGCCGAGGGGTTCCAGACGTCGCGGTTCGACGACGGGGTGCTCGACATGGCGCACGCCGGTGGGATCCATATCGGCGACGGCGTCACGGTGCACGCCAACGCAGTGGTGGCCCGCGCGTTGTTCGACGAAGAGACCGTCATCGGCGAGGGGAGCCGCATCGGCAACCTCGCCTTCGTGTCGCACAATGCGCAGATCGGCCGGCACTGCTTCATCGGTCACGGTGCCGTGGTCAATGGCAACGTCGTCATCGGCGAGGACTCGTGGATCGGGCCGGGAAGCACCTTGTGCGACCGCCTGTGCATCGGCGCGGGTGCGCGCATCACCCTCGGGGCGGCCGTCATCCACGATGTGGCGCCGGGGCAGCAGGTGACCGGCAACGTCGCCGTGGAGCACCGCAAGTTCCTGCGGCACATCGCGGCCGTCAATGGGAGGCGCGCCTGATGGGCGCGCCCAGATTGCACCGGTGAACATCCTCATCGCGAACCGTCGACTCACCGATTACAGCGGAACCGAGGTGGTGTCCCGCGACCTGGCGATCGGTCTCAAGGCGCTCGGCCACGCCCCAGTGGTGTGGGCGCCGCGCCTGGGAGGCATCGCCCGCGAAATCCGCGACGCCGGAATCGCGGTGCACGGGGATGTCCGAGCCGTGGGCGATGTGCCCGACGTCATCCACGGCAATCACCCGAAGGTTCTGCTCGAGTCGCTGCTGAGGTTCCCGGGCGTGCCGGCGGTGGCCGTGTGCCACGACGGCAGTTCGGTGAGAGACGAGCCATTTTTCCACCCGCGCATCCTGCGCTACGTGGCGGTGGACGAGCGGTGCCGGCGGCGCATCGAACGCCAGGCTCAGATCCCGCGCGAGCGCATCGAGGTGCACCTGAATGCCATCGATCTCGGACGGTTTCGGCCGCGGGCGATTCTGCCCGAGACGCCGTCTACGGCGCTCGTCTTCAGCAACTACGCCACGACGTCGACGTACCTGCCAGCCCTGCGGAGGGCGTGCCGGAGGGCCGCCATACGCCTCGACGTTCTCGGCGGCGATGACAGCCGGCAGACGCCCCATCCGGAGGCGGTGCTGGGACGCTACGACGTGGTGTTCGCGAAGGCGCGATGCGCGCTCGAGGCGATGGCCGTGGGATGCGCGGTGGTGTTATGCGACTTCGCAGGCCTGGGGCCCCTGGTGACGGCGGCGGCGTTCGACGATCTTCGCGCGAACAACTTCGGCCAGGCGGTGCTGGCGCGGCCGCACACGGCGAGCGGTGTGCTCGCGGAGTTGCGGCGCTACGATGCCGCGGACGCAGCGCGCGTCAGCTCGCGCGTGCGCGAAGAAGCCGGGTGGGACCGCTCACTTCCGCGGTGGGTGAGCCTCTACGAGGATGTGGTGCGCGAGCACGCTCGGGGCGGGCCCGCCCCGGGCGCCGAGCACGCGGCGCTGCTCGACTACCTCCAGAGCTGGAGCTACGAGGCGCGCATGGACTGGGAGCGCGCCCAGATTGCCGGCCTCGCGCGGGTGCCGCTGGTGGGAGCGACGCTGGTGCCACTCGCCAAGTACGTGCTGCGGCAGTGGTCACGCAAATCGTAGCGAATCGACCAGCCGATCTCTTCGGGCTGCACCGTCCTCAGGTCCAGCACCACTGATCGCGGGCCTCGGAATCTCACAGGAAGCCCGGCCCGCCCTTCCGCGGTAACATGGCGCGTCGATGGACCCGCGATGCGACTTCGCCGTGAAGGAGTGACGACCATGTTGACCCGACGTGAATGGATCGCCGTGACCGGCGGTGCAGCCCTGGGCGGGGCGCTGCCAGGCGTGTTGGCACACGCCTCCGCCGATGCGAGCGCGCAGCGCTCGATCCCGGACTACGAACAGCCGCTCTTCGATCTGCCAGGCGCGGTCAAGGACGCGGCCAAGGTCGAATCGATCGAGCTACTGAAACGCGGCACCACCTTCTTCGTCCGCACACGCTCCAAGGACGGCGCCGTCGGCATCGCGCCCACCAAGCAGGTCGAGCCGTTCATCCCCATCTTCAAAGACCTGGTGGCGCCGCACTTCATCGGCAAGGACGCGCGGACCATCGAGTCGTTGATCGACGAAGTGTACCGGGCGAACTACAAGCTGGCCGGCATCCCGTTCTGGTGCCCGGTCGCCTACATCGAGCAAAGCCTGCTCGACATGCTCGGCCGGATCGCCGGCAAGCCCGTGGGAGCACTGCTCGGTGGCGTGGTCCGGAAGGAGATCCCGGTGTATCTGTCCGGGTCCGTGCGCGAGACGACGGCCGAACAGGAAGTCGAAGTCTATGTCCGGGGCGCCGAGCAGACCGGGACGAAGATCGTGAAGTTCAAGATCGGCGGACGCATGAGCCGCAACCTCGACGCGTACCCCGGCCGCACCGACACGCTCATCAGGCTCGCGCGGACCACGTTCGGGTCCGGCATCACGCTCTATGCCGACGCCAACGGGTCGTACAACGCGTCCGCCGCCATCGAAATTGGACGCCAGCTCGAGGCGCTCGGCTACGCGATGTTCGAGGAGCCGTGCCCGTGGGAAGAACTGAGCGAGACACAGCAGGTCGCCAAGGCGCTCAAGATCCCGATTTCCTGCGGCGAGCAGGACTCGAGCCTCTGGCGATTCAAGTGGATGCTGCAGAACGGCGTGATGGCCGTGGTGCAGCCGGACATCAACTACAACGGCGGCCTGATCCGGGCGGCACGCGTGGCGCGGATCGCGCGGACGTTCGGCAGGACCATCGTTCCGCACAACACTCAGACCGGCATCGCCTCGGTGAACATCCTGCAGTTCGCCTCCTGCATTCCGAACATCGGTCCGGCGATGGAGTACTCGTATCGAGAACCGCAGAAGCCGCAGAACTGGTACACGCCGAACTTCATCATCAGGAACGGCCGGCTGCTTGTGCCGGAGGGCCCGGGTCTGGGGATCGAGATCGATCCCGCCTACCTGGCGAAAGCGGAGGTGATGGCGAGGGTCGCGCGATGACGCGTCCAATCCCGCCTCCACCGGGCGGTGATTGGTCCGGGCGTCGGGGCCTCATCTGAAGCCTCCGCTCATCAGGCACATCGGTTGCTGTTACTTCCTGCCGCGCAGTCACTCTGTACCATCAACCTACGCTCAGGGCGCGGGCGGAGCATCTCCCCGGCCAGAAAGCATGCACGATGTGGTCCACCTCAACCGCAACGCAGACCGTCGAGATCGATGCCGCGCCGACCGACGAGCAGGTGGTCGCGCGCGTCCTGGCCGGCGAGACGGCTCTGTTCGAACTCCTGATGAGGCGCTACAACCAGCGCTTGTACCGCGTCGCCCGGGGCATCGTCCGCAGCCCGGACGAGGCCGAGGACGTCGTGCAGGAGGCGTATGTCAACGCCTACGCGCACCTGGATCAATTCGCCAACCGTGCGAAGTTCTCGACGTGGCTGACGAAGATCGCGGTGTACGAAGCCCTCGCTCGCGCGCGGCGGCAGCGCCGCTTCGTTGACGCGGACACGAATGACGGGGATCCGATGACGACCCTCGATTCGAAGGAGCCCGATCCCGAGAAGCAGGCGCTGACCTCCGAGTTGCGCCTCCTGCTCGAGCAGGCGATCGACACCCTTCCTCCGCCGTACCGGTCGGTGTTCATCCTGCGCGAGGTGCAGGAGATGAGCACCGCCGAAACCGCGGCCTGCCTCGACGTGACCGAGGACGCGGTGAAGATGCGCCTGCACCGGGCACGCTCGGTGCTGCGCGACGACTTGTATCGCAGGGCCGGGACCCTGCTGCCCCAGGCCCTGCCGTTTCTTGGTCCGCGCTGCGACCGGATGGTGCAGGTGGTCCTTGCGCGTATCGAGGCCGTCGCGCCGGCTTGGCGCACGCGGTAGTCGCCCCGCGCCGGGGCCACCCCGATCAGAGCGACTTCAGGTACTCGACCAGATCGCGCTTCTGCTGGTCGGTGAGGGCCAGGTGGAAGAACGAATCGTAGTGCGCGACGACGTCCGCGAGCCTCGCGAACCGGCCATCGTGATAGAAACCGCCCTTCACCCGTGTGAACAGCCCGCCAAGGGGCGTCGTCCGATAGCGCCCGTCAGGCGAGCGATCGGCCTGGAACGAATCGATCCCGATTTCGTCGGGCGTGTGGGTATTCCAGCCCGGCTCGGTGAACAGCGGCGGGACGTGGCAGGTTGAACACCGCGCCGGACCGTCGAAGACCTGCTGGCCGCGCTCCGCGGCAGCGTGGTCGAACGAGCCGGCCGGGGGCCGCGGCGCGGGCAGCGAGAGTTGGTAGGCGTGGAGCGCCGGCAGTTTCGACGTCACGAGGTCAGGGTCGCTGCGCACGTCGGCAAACCCGGCTCGCGCCGCAACGGGGAACCGCGCCGCGTCGTTGAGGCGCGCGTCGGCGAACGTCCCCTGCCCGTGCATTTCGAGCGTTGCGACAAACGCGTTCCAGTACGGAACGCTGCCCCAGCCGGTGTACGTGTGCAGGTTCACGCCCGCCAGGCCAAAGGCCGCGGGGATCACGGTCGCTGCCGACCGCCCGTCCGGCCGAAACGCCTTGCCGTCCATGAACAACTCGGCATCGTACCTGCCCGGGCCCCAGCTGTTCAGCACGGCTCTCACCGTTGCCGCGTTCACGCCGAGCAGGTTGGTGACGGCCGAGAGATCCGGAGACAGGGCCACGATCGCGCCCACGTTCAGGTCGCGGTTCGGCCAGCCGTCGAGGCGATGGCCAATTCCCGCTGCGAAGCTGTTGTCCACGGTTGAGTGGCACAGCGAGCATTGGATCCCCATCGATTTCAGTGACCCGTCGGGGTTCATGAACCCTGTGACGCCGACCACGGCATTGAGCTTCAGCAGCAGCAGCGTCACCGCGGGATCGTTGAGATTGACCTGACCCGCCCGCAGCGCCGCAACGACTGCCGGCGGCAGGGCGTCCACATCGACTTTCAGGCCGACAGCGAGCGCCGTCGCCGGGCTCACGCCGGGTCCAACGCCGTTGAAGCGGGCGCCTTCGATGGCGGTGTGCAACTTGAGCGTGTCGCCCCAGAAGGCTTCGTCGCCGAATGTGTCGAACCGGAACGTCTTGCGGCCCTCCTCGGCTTGTCGCGCGGCGGGCGCGCGGCCTCCTCCGCTCGGCGGTGAGGGCTGACTCTGCGCCTGAGGCGAAGCGGTTACGAGAATTGTGGTTACGAACCCGACCGACGCCATCGTGACGAGGGTGGTCGGCAGGGTGAACGGAAGTCGCGGCATCGTCGTGCTCCTTGTGTGTGGTGTGGTGGTCGTGCTCCTTTCGTTACGGAGTGCGCGCGCCCGATTTCGTAACCACCGGCACCTCGACGCCAGCTGATCGAGTAATTTCTTCCGAGTGCGTCGTGGTCCCGACCTCAGCCGGACCAGGCAGCGTCTCCGCCGAGCCGATCGAGCCAACCCGAGCGCGCGCAATGAGTAGCGCTGCCGCCCCGGGGACTCTATCAAAGGCCTGCTGACCGGCACCCTAATTGCGAAGGAAGAAGATCGCCAGGACCGGATCCAACATCCGGGCTCGGCAGGAACCGAGATTCACCCGCCCCCCGGCGGAACATGGAGGAAGAGTCCCGTGAAACCAGTACATCGACTCACCGCCGTTACGTCCGTCATGCTCGCGCTTGTTGTGCTTGGGACCGCCGCCTGCGGCCGTGCCGTCTCTCCGGTCTCGCCAACAACTCCAACGGCGTCGAACTTCGGTACATCGCCCTCGTCTGGCGCGACGGTCACCGGATCTGTCACCGGCGCCGGCTCCGGCCTCAGCGTTGGCGTCGTCGGTACAACTCTGACTGCCCAGGCCGACGGTGGCGGCCGTTTCCAGTTGAGCGGCGTGCCGGCCGGAAACGTTTCGCTTCGGGTTGCGTCAGCCGGCGGCAGCGCGACGGCGAGCCTCGGTCCGGTTGCCGACCGCGAGCGCGTTCAGGTCACGGTCAAGGTCACCGGCAACTCCGCGACGGTGGAAGTGAATGAACGCGTCGAGGCGGACGACGGCGCTGATGTCGAAGGCCAGATTGCCTCGATTAGCACGTCGGCGCAGACCTTCCAGGTTGGCACGAACACAGTACAAGTGATGTCGACCACGACCATTCGGTCGGGCGGGCAGACGCTGTCGTTCGGCGATCTGACCGTCGGCGAGCGCGTCGAGGTGAAGGGCGTCCTCGCAGGCTCGATCGTCAACGCGCAGTCCGTCGAGGTCAGTAACGGCGCGCCACCCCCGCCATCCGGACCGGGCAACACAGATGTCAAGGGCGTCGTCTCGTCGCTTCTCGCCGGCACGTCGTGCTCGGCGCAGAACCTGTCGTTCATGCTCGCAAGCGGAACCACCGTCACGACATCGGCGACGACGCGGTTCGACGAGGGATCCTGCGCGGCGATCACGGCCGGGGCCAGCGTCGAAGTGAAGGGTGTGCTCCAGGGTTCGACGATCGCCGCGCAATCGGTCGAGGTCAGCAACGAGGCGCCGGCGCCAGGCTCCAACGGCACCAAGGTGATGGGCGTCGTGGCGTCGCTCGTGGCCGGCACGTCGTGCTCGGCGCAGAACTTGTCGTTCATGCTCGCCGACGGCACCACCGTGACGACGACCGCAACGACCCGGTTCGACGAAGGTTCCTGCACGACGATCGCGGTTGGCGCCACCGTTGAGGCGAAGGGCACGCTGAGCGGGGCCACGCTTGCGGCGGCCAGCGTCCAGATCGACGCTGAGGGTGCCGACGCGGAGGCCTCGATCGAGGGGACCATTGCTGCATCACCGGCGCCGACGGCCTGTCCGGCGCCAGCCTTCACGGTGAAAGGCGTTGCCGTCGTGACCACCGCGACGACGCGGTTCGACCACGGCACCTGCGCGAACGCGATAGCCGGTGTGAGCGTGGAGGTCGAGGGGACGCGGTCCTCGTCCGGCACGATCACCGCCACACGCGTGCGGTTCAACTCGAACTCGGACTGAGCGGAGCCACCTCACGAGAGTTCATGACACGTCCTGGCCGTTCGTCCGTCCGTGGTGTCCTGGTGCTCGTCGCCTGGTCGGCCGCCGTGAGCGCCCTCGCGGAGGGTCCGGTTGCGCTGGCCGTCGATCGGGCGGCGAGTATCGTCATCCCGTGATCGGGTTCCGGTCGAGACGTTGAATCCACCATAGCCGCAGAGCCGCAACGGGTTTCGACCATCCAGCCTCACGCCCTCCTTGCCCTTGCCGCGCTCAGAGCCCACCAGGACCGCAATCCGCGCGTCGTCACGCCTGCCGATTGCGGCGTTCCCACCTCGTGGAAGTACACGACCAGCCGAGCGGACCACTCAATCCTTGAACCGCAGCACCCACCCGCAGATACTGGGTGCGACGTCTGCACCACGAATGGCTGTCGATCGCCTGGTCAGTCGGCGCGACGGCGAAGAGGCTTCGAGGATACGGAAGATGCTGTTCGGGCCCATGCGAGAGGAAGTCAACGAGATAGCAGATTCGAAGATATCGGTCCACGACCGCCATCGTTTCGAAATCAAGCTCGACATCGAATTGGCCGATCACGACGCGAGCGGCTACCGGGTGGACACGTATTTCTTCGTGCCGAGGGCGCTGAACGTCAACCCGAACACGTACTCCAAGGACCTGTTCTACAGCAGTATTCAGCGATACATCCGCTTCAAGACGCCGCAGTTCTCCTTGCTGAAGATCATCGAACCCTCGAATGACGCCTCGCCGCTGGTTCGAATCGGCAAGGAGCTGCGGCGCGTCCTCGCGGGAGACCAGGACCGGGAGAGCGTCGAGGCGATCTTCTGCGAAACGAAGCTGTTGGGTGCGGTCTCCCGGGGGGCCATCCGCGACGCAGTGAAGGAACTGCTGGGCGGCCTGGCGGGTGACCAGCCCGGCGACTCGACCACGACGCCGGCGCAGGGCTTCATCACCAGCACGGAGGCGTTCCTCGACGACCTCGACGCGTACCTCGCGGCGGTGCGCAACCTGCGGCAGGAGATGCTGGACATCACGGTGCCGCTCAGGCTGCGCGAGGGCTTCCTGTTCTTCGACGAGTTCATCAGCCTGACCATCCAGGACTACCTGTCAACGCTGCTTCACGCGGTCAGGGAGCGGTTCGATCCGACCGGGTCGTGCGCGCACGTCGATGCCGCGATGGCCGCGATCATCATCGGTCAGCAGTCCCACCGGAAGTCGATGGGGTATCCGTCGGTCCTCTCCACGACGGGGACCGATTCGACGCTGCTCTACCGCAGGGGTGTGCTCAAGAAGTTCATCTCCAACGTGCTCTTCCTGAACACCGAGGTGTCGGAGTGGGAAGGGATCTCGCAAATCCCGCTCGCGATGGCCGCGGGGTTTGCGATGCTGTTCGCCGTGGGAATCACCGTCTTCGCGCAGAACCGGTACACGACCAACAGCATCCCGTTCGTCGCGGCCGTCGTCGTCGGCTACGTCTTCAAGGATCGGTTGAAGGACTGGCTCAAGCTGTATCTGTCTCGCGGTCTCGTGAGATGGACGGCGGATCGGAAGATTCGGATTCGCGATCCGTACAGCGGACGGGTGATCGGCAAGCTCAAGGAAGCCTTCAGCTTCACGGACGAGAGCCGGCTTCCGGAGACGGTTCTCTACTGCCGGCAGATGGACAACATCACGTCGATCGACGAGGAGGGAAAGCCGGAACGGATCATCAAGTACGAGAAGGAGGTGTCGTTGTTTCCCGCGAGGATTTCCCGTTTCCACGAGCGGCGGCGGGACCTCAACGACATCATGCGACTCAACATCGACGATTTCCTCAGGCAGGCCGACGACGCGACCGTGGACTACCTGAACCTCGACCCTGATTCCGGGCAGCTGCAGCAGGTGCAGTGCCAGCGTGTCTACCACGTCAATATCGTGTTCACCTACCGGTCGATCGACGCGAAGAGGCAGACTGCCGAGCGCGTGGAACGCATCCGGTTGGTTCTCAACAGGGACGGCATCGTGAGGCTCGATCAAGTGGCGCCGGCGCATTCTCTGGGTTAGTCGCCCGAGGTTGCACCTGCTGATGGCCTCCCGGCACCTCTCACCGTCATCAGCCCACGTACTCGCGCGCATTCCTGAACAGCCTGATCCAGGGACTGTCTTCGCCCCAGTCTTCCGGCCGCCACGACATCTGGATGGTTCGGAACACCCGCTCGGGGTGCGGCATGATCACGGTGAATCGCCCATCGGGCGTCGTCACGGCCGTCACGCCGCCTGGCGACCCGTTCGGGTTGAGCGGGTAGATCTCCGTCGCGCGACCGCGGTTATCGACGTAGCGCGCGGCGACGACGACCCGCGCCGCGTCTGCGGGCGAATCGAAGAGCGTGTAACCCTCCCCGTGCGCGGTGACGACGGGGAGGCGGCAGCCGACCATGCCGGCGAACAGCACTGACGGGTTCGGCACGATCTCCACCGTCACCGTGCGCGCCTCGAACTGCTCCGACAGGTTCTTGGTGAAGCGGGGCCAGGCCTCCGCACCGGGGATGAGCTCCTTCATCGCCGCCATCATCTGGCAGCCATTGCAGACGCCCAGCGCGAACGTGTCGGTTCGCGCGAAGAACGCCGAGAACTCGTCGCGTGCCCGTGCATTGTAGAGCGCGGACTTCGCCCAGCCTTCGCCGCCGCCCAGCACGTCGCCGAACGAGAATCCGCCGCAGGCGGCAAGGCTCCGGTACCTGGCGAGCGATACCCGACCCTCGAGGATGTCGCTCATGTGCACGTCATCTGCGTCGAACCCTGCCCGGTTGAACGCCGCGGCCATCTCGACCTCGCCGTTGACACCCTGATCCCTGAGGATCGCGATCGGCGGCCGCAGCCCGCGCACGATGTAGGGCGCGGACAGGTTGTCGAGCATGTCGAAGGTGACCTTGGGCGTCATGCCGGGATCCGTCGTGTCGAGGATCCGGTCGTACTCCTGCTGCGCGCACACAGGGTTGTCGCGCAGAGACTGCATCTGCCAGGTGGTCTCGCTCCACACACGCTGCAACTCGGCGCGCGTCTCGCGGAAGACGGTCTGGCTGCCTCGATCGACGCTGACGACGTCGTCGCGGGTGATGCGGGCGATGGAGCGTGCCGGCACGCCGTGGCGCGCCAGCGTCTCGACCAGGCGCTCTTCGTCCTCGATCCGGACTTGCAGGAGCGCGCCAAGTTCCTCGGCGAACAGTGCCGGCAGGAGCCGGCTTCCCGGAGCGAGCGCCGCGGCGTCGATCCTGAGGCCGAGATGGCTCGCGAATGCCATTTCGCACATCGCGACGAAGAGGCCGCCATCGGATCGATCGTGGTATGCGAGAATGACGCCCGTATCCCGCAGGTCGGCCATCCCCGCGAACAGACCGCGGATCAACGCGGGGTCATCGACGTCCGGCGTCTCCTGGCCGGTGACGCCGAACACCTGAGCGAGGGTCGAGCCGCCCAGCCGGGCGTGCCCGGGCGCAAGATCGGCGAGCACCAGGCACGTCGGCCCCTCCGTGGACATCTGGGGCGTGATCGCCGTCCGGACGTCGTCGCACGTGCCGAACGCCGACACGATGAGCGAAAGCGGGCTGACCACCTGCCGCCGGCCCCCGGCATCCTTCCATGCCGTGCGCATCGACATGGAATCCTTGCCGACCGGAATGCTGATGCCGAGCGTCGGGCACAGGTCGAGCGCGACCGCCCGTACCGTGTCGAACAGCGCTGCGTCCTCTCCTGGCGACCCGGCCGCCGCCATCCAGTTCGCGGACAGCTTGATGCGCGAGAAGTCGGCGATTGGCGCCGCGGCCAGGTTGGTCAGCGCCTCGCCGACGGCCATTCGACCCGACGCCGGCGCGTTGACGACCGCGAGCGGCGCGCGCTCGCCGATCGCAAATGCCTCGCCCGTGTAGCCCTCGAACGAGAGCAGCGTGACCGCGCAATCGGCAACCGGCACCTGCCAGGGTCCCACCATCTGGTCCCGCGAGCAGAGGCCGCCGACGCTTCGATCGCCGATCGAAATGAGGAACGTCTTGTCCGCCACCGCGGGCGCCCGAAGCACGCGCTGGACCGCCTCGCCAAGATCGACGTTCTTCAGCACCAGCCGCGACGGCCTCGTCCGCCGCCGCGTCACCGTGCGCGTCATGCGCGGCGGTTTGCCGAGTAGCGCCGGGAGGTCCATGTCCACCGGCTTGTTACCGAAGAGCGGGTCGCGCACCTCGAGATGCTGCGCCTCGATCGTCTCGCCGACCACGGCAAACGGGCAGCGCTCGCGTTCGCAAATGGCACGGAACGTGTCGAACGACGAAGGCAGGATCGCCAGCACGTAGCGCTCCTGCGCCTCGTTGGACCAGACCTCGCGCGGCGTCATGCCCGGTTCCTCGTTGGGCGCGGCACGCAGGTCGATGCGCGCGCCGCGATTTGACCCGTGGGCGAGTTCTGGCAGCGCATTGGAAAGGCCGCCGGCGCCGACGTCGTGAATCGACAGAATCGGGGTCCCGTCGCCGAGCGCGCTGCACCGGTCGATCACCTCCTGTGCCCGGCGCTGGATCTCCGCGTTGCCGCGCTGCACGGAATCGAAGTCGAGATCGGCGGTGTTCGAGCCGGTCGTCATGGACGAGGCGGAGCCCCCGCCCAATCCGATGAGCATCGCCGGACCGCCAATCTGGATCAGCAGCGCACCGGCCGGCACGTTCGCCTTGTGCGAGTGCTGCGCGCGGATGTTGCCGACGCCGCCAGCCAGCATGATCGGCTTGTGGTACCCGCGGACCACGCCTCCCACCTTCTGTTCATAGGTGCGGAAATACCCGGCGAGGTTCGGCCGCCCGAACTCGTTGTTGAACGAGGCCGCGCCAATCGGCCCTTCGATCATGATCGACAGGGGCGACGCAATGCGGTCCGGCCGGCACTCCGGGCCTTCCCACGGCCGCACGAAGCCGGGAATGCGCAGGTTGGACACCGAGAACCCGCAGAGGCCGGCCTTCGGCTTCGACCCCCGGCCGGTCGCGCCCTCGTCGCGGATCTCGCCGCCCGATCCGGTCGCGGCGCCGGGGAACGGAGAAATCGCGGTCGGGTGATTGTGGGTCTCCACCTTCATCAGGATGTGCGTCTGGTCCTGGTGGAAGGCATACCGTCGGGAGCGAGGGTCCGCGAAGAACCGCCGGACGGCGCGTCCTTCCACGACCGCCGCGTTGTCGGAATACGCGGACACCGTTCCCTGCGGGTTCGCCGCGTGCGTCCGGCGAATCATGCCGAAGAGGGAATCGTCCTGCGGCTCGCCATCGATGACCCACGACGCGTTGAAGATCTTGTGACGGCAGTGCTCCGAGTTCGCCTGCGCGAACATCGTCAACTCGACGTCGGTGGGATTGCGGCCGGCGCCGGTGAAGTACGAGACGAGATAGTCAATCTCCCCGGGCGCCAGTGCCAGGCCGAAGCGGCGGTTCGCCTCTTCGACGGCCGTGCGGCCGCGGCCGAGCACGTTCACTTCCGTCAGGGGCTTCGGGGCGACGTGGCGGAACAGTTGGTCGGCCGCATCGACCGAGTCGAGCACGGTCTCGGTCATGCGGTCGTGCAACAGCGGGAGGATGGGAAGCAGAGCGGCACGGACGTCAGGCAGAGCGGCACGGACGTCAGGCGGAGTGGCACGGATGTCAGGCAGAGTGGCACGGGCGTCAAGAGGAGTGGCACGGGCGTCTCGCCCGTGCGCACCAGTCCTTACACGGAACATCGTGCCGCGCTCGATCCGCCGCACGAACTCCAGCCCGCAGAGCCGGGCGATATCGGTCGCCTTCGAAGACCACGGCGAGATGGTGCCAAGCCGTGGTGCGACGAGCACGGCTTCCGCAGGTTCCGCGCCATCTTCGACCGGCATCGGCGCGCCGTACGCCAGCAGGCGGGCGAGGACGTCGCGACCGCGCGGATCAGGCTCGCGCTCCACCTCGACGAAATGCCAGTGCTGCGCACCGACGACCGTCAGATCGCCGACGCGACCGGCGATCAGCCGGTTCAGCTTGTCCAGACGAAATGTCGAAAGGGCGGCTCCCCCGCGAATCTTCAGGACGTGCATGCGGGGATTGTACAACGGCAGGACGAGGCGAAGACGGGCTTGCGGACAGGCCCGCGCGCCCCTTTGCGAACCGGAAGACGGAGAACGTGGAAACCGCCCACATTCTCCGTCCTCCATCGAGCGTCGAGGGCCCAGAGGCCAGAGCCTACTTGAACAGCGGATCGGGGCTCACCGTGAGCTTCTTCGTGGCCACTTCCTTGCCGTCAACCGTCAGCGTGACCTTGTAGACACCGGCGTCAACCAGGCTCACGCGGCCGAACCGGCCGCCCGTAGGCGGCGGCGGCTGGTCGGGGTTGTTCACGGCCTGGGCGGCGCCTGCCCCGGGTCGCCCCTGGTCGCTACGCGCGCCCGCTGCGCCCGGAGCCTGGCGGTTCAGGCCCCAGAACGCCTTCTGGAGTCCCTTCTTGCTGCTCGGCGTCAACTCGATGACGGTGTTCCCCTCGATGTCCTTCACCGTCACCTTCACGTTTTGCGCGTCGGCCTTCAGGTAGTAGTAGACATACGCGCCCACCGGAGGATTGTCGGCCTTGGTCATCTCGCCCAGCGTGTCTCCCCGGCGCTCGAAGCGGTTCCACTTGGTCGTGTTCTTGAGGTCGAACAGGTGTGCCGGTTCCAGGAAGACCTCGGGCTTGAACTCCTTGATCGGCCCGATGTCCGCCACGTAGATGCCGCGGCCGTACGTGCCGATTGCCATCTCGCGATCGCGCTTCTGAATCGCGAGGTCGCGAATCGGCACTGGCGGCGCCGATGTCGAGAAGGGCGCCCACGTCTTGCCCTGGTCGATGGTGACCATCACGCCGTAGTCCGTTCCGAGGTAGAGGACGTTCGCGTTCTCCGGGTCTTCCTCCACGTCGAAAATAGGGTTGTTCGTGCCGCCCGAGATGTCCGTCCATGTCTTGCCCTGGTCCTTCGTCACGAACAGCCAGGTCTTGTCCTCGCTGTGCGTCCGGTAGCCGCTGAACGCCACGTAGCAGACGTTTTCGTCGAACGCCGACGGCACCACGCGCTTCACCCAGCGATCGTACGGGATCAGGTCACCCTTGTTGCCGGCCTTCGGCTTCCCGGCGGCGTCGTAGAACTGGTTCGTGACGTTCACCCACGTCACGCCCCCATCCAAAGACATCTGCAGGTTCCCGTCGTCGGTGCCCGCCCAATAGAGGCCCGGCTTCTTGGCGGATTCGGCGAACGTGTAGATCGTCGCCCACTGGAGGTTCGTCTTCTTCGCCAGCGCGAGCTTCTCCTTGCTCGCCTTCGTCAGGTCGGGACTGATCTTCACGAACGTTCCGCGCTCGCCGCGGCTCAACGACCGGAAGACATACTGTCCCGCGATGAAGACGATGCCGGGATTGTGCGGGGAGAGGACGATGGGCGCGTTCCACTGGTAGCGGATCGGCGGGTCGCCGGCCGCGATCTGGTCGGGCGTCAGGCGCACGGCCAGCGACGTCACCTCGCCGGTCTTCAGGTTCATCCGGCTCGACGAACCGAACTGGCTCTCGTAGTAGACGTACTCGGGGTTCCACCAGTCACGGACGACGTAGAACGCGTCGCCGGTCGGCAGATAGCTCCAGTCGCTCCCGAACATCCCGTAGCTGTTGCGGTTCTGCGACGGCCCGAGCCACGCGCCGTTGTCCTGCGTGCCGCCCATCACGTTGTAGGGCAACTCGTTGTCCACCGACACGTCGTAGAACTGCTGGACGTTGATCGTGTTCTTCTGGCTCCAGTGCTTCCCGCCGTCCCAGGTCTCCGATACGCCGCCGTCGTTGCCGCTCAGGATGTGGTTGGCGTTGAGCGGGTCGGCCCAGACCACGCGATGATCGACGTGGGTCTTGCCATTGCCGTCCCAGCCTGTAGCCTGGAAGGTCTTGCCCGCGTCGCGGGACACGGTGGTGTTCGTGTCGCCGCAATAGAGCACCTTGTCGTCGGTCTGATCGACCAGGATGCGGCCGTAGTAGCCGCCTTCGGTCTGGTTCACCTGAGCCGAACCGGGCTGGGCCGCCGGTGCGCGACCGCCCTGTGCCGCCGGCGCCTGCGGAGCCGGCGTCGTCACGCTGTCGCTCTGCGCCGCCGCCTCGTCCAGGTTCTCCTCGACTTCGTCAGCGGTGGCCGGCGGGGTCGGGGCGCCCGGCAGCTTGTACTCGGTCATCTGCTTCCACGTCTCGCCCTGGTCGTCGCTTCGATAGACCACGCCGTCCCGCTTGATGGCCTGCAGATTGGCGAGCGCGCCCGCGTAGAGGATCTCGAGCGCATTGCGGTTGACGATCTGCGCACGGCCCTTGGCCTCGGTCGAGTCGGCCGCAGCCGCGGGCCTCTTGACCAGCTTCTCGACCTCACCGATTGACGCGATCAGGTCTTCATCCTTCGCGTGGATCTTGCGCGCGGCCTGCTGCAACTTCGCGAGGTCGATGTCGTTCTTGACCAGGAACTCCTTGTCCTGCAGCATCTCGTTGAACTTCTTCACGAGGTCGGCTTCGTTCTCTGCCGTCGCCGGCGTGAACTTGGGCGCCAGCTTCGCGATCTCGGCGTTCACCTTGTAGTTCTTGTACTGCGCGAAGACGAACGTCGGCTTGAAGAGCACCGTGCCCTGCTGCGCGCCGGACATGCCGCCACCGCCGCCGCCCGGACCACCGGTCGGTGCCTGGCGGAAGTTCGCCACGCCGTCGCGCTCCGCCAGCCCGAGGTTCACTTCCTCGTCGATGCGGGCGTAGACGATGCTCGGGTTCTTCTCGAAGACCGCCAGCCCGATGCGCCCGACCTCCACACCCTGCGGCAGGCCGCCGGCCAGCTTCTTCCATGTCTTGCCGCCGTCGATCGTCTTGTAGAGGTCGTTGTTCGGCTGACGGTCGATGTAGGTCCACGCGCGGCGGACGTGTTTGTAGGCCGCGGCAATCACGATGTCGGAGTTGCGCGGATCGATGACGAAGTCGCCGACTCCGCGGTCCTTGATCTGCCCGAATACGTTCGTCCAGGTCTTCCCGCCATCCGTCGTCTTGAACAGGCCGCGCTCGCAGTCCATCTCGTTGTCGTAGAGTTTGCCTTCCGCGGCCACGTAGACGATATCGGGGTTCTTCGAGTCGACTTCGACCTTCGGGATGAAGTAGCTCTTCGTGAGGCCGATCTGCGTCCAGGTCTTGCCGGCATCCGTGGACTTCCACATGCCGTTGCCGTGCGTGCTCGACCGGGCGTGCATCGGCTCGCCGGTGCCGAGGTACAGGATGTTCGGGTTCGACGGCGCGATGGCCATCCAGCCCGTGCTCTGCGTGGCGTACTTGTCGAAGATCGGCTCGAAATGCGTGCCGCTGTCCATCGTCTTCCACACGCCGCCGCTGGCAGTGAGGACGTAGTAGGTCGTGCTCTGACCACGGGGCACCGCAAAGCCGGTGATGCGCCCGGAGAAGGTCATCGGGCCGACCCACCGCCAGCCGAACTGGTTGAAATCGTCGCCGGTGACCACGCTCTGCGCCTTGGCCGCCGCAGCGGGCTGGGCCGCCGGCGTCTGGACAGGCGGCGTGGTCTGAGTGCTCTGCGCGAAGGCAAATGCACCCAGCAGGCAGACGAGGACCGCCAGCGAACCGAAGAATCGGTGCGATCGAGACACTGCTCCTCCTTCGCGCGAAAGGACACCGCTAATAGCGTCCATGCGGATGAGACATCCAACGGGTAGGGGCTGACTGAGACGGGCTGTCCGCTTACGACGCCTTGGCGGATTCGTCGGATCGGTCGCTCGAGTACATCGCGTCGATCGTCTGGGCGTACTTTGTCGCGATCGCCGCGCGGATGTTCTTGAGCGTGGGCGTCAGCTCGCCGCCCATCTGGCTGAATCGTTCGGTCAGCAGCGTGAACTTCTTGACGCGTTCGTGCTGGGGCAGTTCAGCCTGGCGCTGTTCGATGCGCTCGGCGATGAACGCGACGATTCGCGCGTCCTTGACCATCGCCCGCATCGAGTCGTAGTTGATCCCCCGCTCACGCGCCCACTGATCGAGCGCCTCGAAGTGCGGAACGACGAGCGCCGAGAGATGCTGGCGGCCGTCGCCGATCGCGGCGATCTGCTCGATGTAGTAGTCCTGGCCGATGACCGACTCGATGCGGCTCGGCGCGATGTTCTTTCCGACCGACGTGATGATGAGGTCCTTCTTCCGGTCGGTGATCCGCAGGAAGCCGTCCTCATCGAACGATCCGATGTCGCCGGTCTTCAGCCAGCCGTCCTGGATGCAGTCGGCCGTGTCCTGCGGCCGGCCGAAGTAGCCCTGCATCACGTTCGGGCCGCGGGCCAGGATCTCACCGTCCGGTGCGATGCGCAGCTCGCACCCGGAGATCACCTTGCCAACCGTGCCGAACTTGAAGTCGCCGGGCCGGTTGCACGTGAGCATGGGTGAGGTTTCGGTGAGGCCGTAGCCCTGGCAGACGAGCAGGCCGGCGGCAAAGAAGAACTCCTCGATGTCCGCCCCCAGCGCGGCGCCGCCAGCCGAGAAGAAGTTCTTCGGCCCGCCGACGATGTCGCGAATCTTCCGGAGCACGAGGCGGTCCGCCAGCGCGTGCGTGGCGGCCAGGATCGGGCCGACCGAGTCCCCGTTCTTGCGGGCGTACGCGTAACGGCGTCCCACGCCAACCGCCCACTCGAACAGGCCGCGCTTGACGGCTGAGCCCTGGCTGATTTGATGCCGCGCGGTGGCGTAGATCTTCTCGTACAGCCGCGGCACGCTCACCATGCACGTTGGCCGCATCTCCTGCATCGTCTCGACCACGCGCTTGGGGTCGTCCAGGTAGAAGTTCTGTGCGCCGCGGTTCAGGATGTAGTACGTCCAGGCCCGCTCGTACGCGTGGCTGAGCGGCAGGAAGCACAGTGAGCGATCCCGCTCGGTGACGTTGAAGAACCGGTCGAGCGCGTCGAACTGCGTGAGGATGTTCTCGAAGGTGAGGACGACGCCCTTCGGCTCGCCGGTCGTGCCGGACGTGTAGATGATCGTCGCGACGTCCGACGCCCGGATCGCAGCCTCGCGGCCGGCGAGTGCCGGCGAGGTCGGGTGTCCGAGCGGTACCGACAGCGAGCAGGAATCCGTCAGGTCGAGCGCGACGCCGGCGTCGAAGACGACGACATGCGAGAGTGCCGCAGACCCGCCGCGCAGCGCGTCCAGTCTCCGATACTGCTCATCGCCGCCAACGAAGGCAATCTTCGCCCCCGCGTCGCGGACGATATGCTCCACCTGGGTAGCGGTGTTGGTCGCGTAGATCGGAACCGGAATTCCGCCTGCGGCCTGGACGGCGAAATCGACGATCGACCACCAGGGCGTGTTCGGCGCGAAGATCACCGCACGATCGCCCGTTCGGAGACCGACATCGATCAGCCAGGACGCCACAGCGTCGATGTGCCGCCCCATCTCGCCGTACGTCATGCCACGCCACTCGGCTCCGACCTTGTGACGAAGGCCTACGGCGTCCGGGGTTGCCGCGATCCGATCGCGGATCATCTTCACCAAGTGGTCAGAATTCACTCATACCCTCGACAATTGGGGCAAACGACCTGCCCGGTGGAAAACGCTCAATTGTAGGGCGAATCGGGTTCGATGGCTACAAGCGACCGCTTGAGCATCTTTCGCCCGCTACCGGTCCGGTTTGACAAGCTGCGCAACGCTACCTATTGTGTCCCCTGCGGAGAGGCGGATCCCGATCGGACACGGAGCCCGCAAAGGGCGCAGAGCCAGGGTGCATGGTGGACTCTGCGGACTCCGCGAACGCTGTGTTGGAGACAAGGAGCAGCGATGGCAACGCGTCGTCATTTCCTCAAGAGCCTGTCCCTCTCGCCGCTGGCCGTTCCCTTCGTGAGCCCCGGCGCGGCCGCGTGGAGTCGTGACGCGGGCGCGCCGCTCCCGGCGCCGGACGATCCGGCATTCTGGGCGAAGGTGCGCGAACAGTTCCTGCTCGCGCCCGACAAGGCCTTCTTCAACACCGGGACGCACGGTGCGATGCCGAAGGTGGTCGTCGATGCGGTGACCGAGCACCTGCGCCGATGCGCGACCGAGATTGCGGACTGGGACTACCACGGTGCGGACTGGATCGCCGGCTACCAGCCGATGACCGAGATTCGCGCCAAGGTGGCGCGCCTGCTCAACGCGGATGTCGGCGAGATTGCGTTGACCGAGAACGTCACGACCGCGATGAACGGCGTGGCGCAAGGCCTCGATCTGGCGCCCGGTGACGAGGTGGTGGCCACCGACCAGGAGCACATCGGCGGCAAGAGTCCCTGGGAGCTGAAGGCGCGTCGATGGAAGACGGTGTTCCGTCCGATGCCGTTCCCCAAGCCGGTGCACGATCCGCAGCAGGCGATCGACGTGTTCCGCAAGGCGATGACGCCGCGCACGAAGGTGTTCGAGATCCAGCACATCATCACGGGCAGCGGCGCCGTCCTGCCGGTCAAGGCGCTCTGCGCGGAGGCCCGCGCAAAGGGGATCTTCACCGTCGTCGACGGAGCGCAGGCGGTGGGCCACATTCCGGTCGATCTGCGCGATCTCGGCTGTGATGCCTATGTCGGCTGCTTCCACAAGTGGATGCTCGCGCCGGCCGGCACCGGGTTTCTCTACGTGCGCAAGGATCGGATCAGGGACATCTGGACGACGATGGCGAGCGGGCAGTGGGACAACCACCAGGACGAGGGCTTCAGGCTGTCGCAGCGCGGCACGGGCAGCCTGTCGATCCTGATGGGTCTCGACGCGGCGCTCGATTTCCATTTCAAGCTCGGGCCGGAGCGTGTTCAGCAGCGCATCAAGTACCTGGGGGACCGACTGCGCGACGGCCTGCGTGCGATCCCGAAGGCGCGGATCTTCTCGCCGGACGATCCGGCGATGTGCGCCGGCATCACGGTGTGGAACATCGAAGGGATGACGGGCGCCGCGCTGCAGGACGCGCTGTGGACGCGCGGCCGTCTGCGTCCGCGTGCGAGCGGCGAGGTTTTCGGCGTCCGCCAGTCCACGCACATCTATAACAGCGTGGACGAAGTGGACAGGACGGTCGCGATCGCGAGGGCAGTTGCGGAGGGGTAGGGCGCGGCAGGTGCTGAAGGTGCTGAAGGTGCCAGGGTGCTGGAGGTGCGGTGCTGAAGGTGCTGGAGGTGCCGGGGGTGCTGGAGGTGCGGTGCCGGAGGTGCTGGAGGTGCTGAAGGTGCTGGAGGTGCCAGGTTAGCGGACCCTGGGAACATTGCGCACGTGCAGGCTTCGGCGTTTACCATCCCGTCTTTCCGGAATCGTCACTCCGATCTCACTTTTCGACGACAAGAGCCTGGAATCTCTCCGGAGCCTTCACCCCGTGGCGGCCGGAGGCGCGGGTGGTGGGGGCTTTCTCGTGCGGATTGACAATGCGACCATATTGTATATTATATGCCAATAGTTTGGTGTCACCGTTCGCTCGTCCCTCTGGCAGAGGCCGAGGAATTCGCAATCGTGTCCATCTCGATCCGTTCCGCCGCGTGGCTCGTTACGCCCGGAGTCTCGCCCCCCCCCAGGTGCAGAGAACAGACGTGGCAGACCTGCCTCCCGTCCCGTCGCCGCACCGACGCGGCCTCGGGAGAGGTGTGCCGCCTCGTCCCTCGCACGCCTTTGGCTCTCCCCGTTCGCAGGTACTTCCCTCGCACGGTCCACGAAGTCGGCCCCGACTGCGTTCACGTGGTCGGGTGGATCACGACAAAAGGAGCGACGTTAATGTTCGCTTGGAAACGATGGCTCGCAATCGCTGCGCTGGCAGCACTCGTAATCGCCCTGGCCCCGTCGGCCGCCCTCGCGCAGACGCGATCGGAAATCACCGGCGTCATCAAGGACGGCACCGGCGCGGTGCTGCCCGGCGTCACCGTCACGCTCAGCAGTCCGAACATGGTGGGCGGAGACCGCACGGTCGTCAGCGGCCATGACGGGATCTACCGGTTCACGGACCTCCCGCTCGGCGTCTACGAGGTGGCCGCGACGCTCCAGGGATTCCGGACCGTGCATCGGCCCGGCTTGCAGGTGCAGTTCGGCACCACCGTCACCATCGATCTCGTTCTGCAGGTGGGCGGCGTGGAAGAGACGGTCACCGTGAGCGGCGCGACGCCGGTCATCGACGTGACGACAGCCGCCTCCACGACCAAGATCGAGGAGTCGTTCCTCCAGAACCTGCCGGCTGGCGGCCAAAGCCGCCGGCCGAACGAGATCATGAGTCTGGCGCCGGGCGTCACCACGCAGCGCACCGCACACGGCGGCATCCGCGACGCGAACAACATCATGGTCGATGGCATGTCTTCGTCGCTCCCGGGTGGCGGCAACATCGCCACGTCCGTGCTGAGCTACGACTGGATGGCGGAAGTGCAGGTGGTCGCGCTGGGCGCCAACGCGGAGTACGGCGAGTTCACCGGCACCGTGTCGAACATGATCATGCGCTCTGGGAGCAACAATTTCTCGGGACTCGCCAGTTACTTCACCACTCGCCAGAGCTGGCTCGGCAAGAACACCGGCGACCTGAGTCCGGCGTTGCAGGCGAAATTCACTCCAGCTCGGCTCCTGCAGAACTACGACACAAACTACCAGGTCGGCGGCCCGATCAAGAAGGACAAGGTGTTCTTCTTCGGGGGCGGGGAGTATTTCCGCAATTCGGCCATCTCGTCCGGCGCGCTGCCCGGCCCCGACGGGACTGGCATCCCCAACAGCGAGAACTGGCCGCGGTACCTCGCCAAGGTCAACTGGGCGGTCTCGAAGGCGTTGAAGTTGGAGGGCCTCGTTGAACACGACAACGAGTCCATCGAACCCAACGGCACATCAGCCAGCAGCGCGGCCGATGCCATGACGATGACCCACATCTCGAAAACGATGTACAACGGCCGATTGACCTGGACGATCAACGACAAGACGCTGGTCGAAGTCCGCGGCGGCGGCCTCAAGCTGTTCCAGGAGTTCCCACCCTACCCGCCCAACACCATATCGGGCCCCTCTTCCCACAAAGATACTGTCACCGGGATTACGACCGGAAACGCCGGCTCCTTCTCGAGCTCGACTCAATCACGCACGAGCATGTCGGGCAGCCTGACCAAATGGGTGACCGGCTTCCTGGGTACGAGCCACGAGCTGAAGTTCGGCCTGGATTACGAGCACACGGAACTCCTCAACACGAGCGGCATCCCGGGCGGCCGTCTCTATTCGGACATCAACGGGAAGCCCAATCAGGTGAACTTGTTCGACGGGACGACGGCCGATGCCATCAGCACCCGAACCACCGTCTACGCGCAGGACGCCTGGACGCTGACCGATCGCCTCACGCTGCAGCCCGGCGTGCGCGTCAGCCTGGACCGCGGGAGCATCCCCGCCGCGAGCAACGTCTACAAGACCAACCCGGTCGACTGGCGGTTCGGGTTCGCCTGGGACCTGCTCGGCAACCACAAGACCCTGGTTCGCGGGCACTATGGCCGATTCCACGAGACCGTCGTGCCGGGCATGGTCAACTTCCTCGACTTCAGCAAGTGGTCGCCGACCATCACCGCGAAGGTGAACGCCAATGGCAGTTTCACGGAGCTGACGCGGTCGGTGATGCCGGGCAACCTGTCCATCTCCTCGAACGTGTCGCAGCCGTACATGGATCAAATCACCATCGCCGTCGAGCGGGAGCTGCTCCCGGACTTCGGCGTGACCGCGCAGTTCGTGCGGCGCGATTGGGGAAGTCTCCTGGCGTTCGTGGACACCAACTCGCAGTGGGCCCCGGTCCAGAAGCAGGATCCCGGACCCGACAACGTGCTCGGCACCTCGGACGACGGTGCGATGCTGACCGTCTACAACCTGCTCAACCCGGGAAAATCGATCCTGGTCTTCTCGAACCCCAGCGATGCCTCGCGCAAGTACACGGCCATCATGCTGATTGCCAAGAAGCGCTTCTCGCACAACTGGCAACTGCTCGCATCCTATACGCGGTCGAACGCGGAGGGGACCGTGGGCAACACGGCCGGCACCAGCACGGGCACCGCCGCCGAAGTGAGTCAGACCGGCCAGTGGGCAAACCCGAACGCGATGATCAACGCGTACGGGCCGGGCATCTACGACTGCCCGAACCAGTTCAGCTTCAACGGTACCTATCGGGTTTCGCACTTCGGCGGGTTCAATCTCAGCGCCTCCTATCGCTACGCGACCGGTCAGCCCTGGAGCCGCACCGTGACCATCCGCGGGTTGGCACAAGGCAACCAGTCCGTCCGGGTCGAGAAGAAGGGAACCCAGGTCGGGGCCCCAGTGAACTCGCTCGACATCCGCGTCGAGAAGACGGTGAACCTGGGCTCGCCACGACGAAACGTGGGGGTCTACGTGGACGCATTCAACGTGCTCAACAGGGGCTGGCAGCTCGGGGGCGGGGTCGTCGAAGCCTCGGGTGCGACCTATGGGCTGCCCACGGCGTGGTCACCGGCCCGACAGTTCCAGGTGGGCGCGCGCCTGACGTTCTGACGAAGGCTGGCGGAAGCCGCCGCAATGGCCTGACAACGACAATCAACGAGGGTTCCGCGTCAGGGCGGTACCCTACTCAGGAATCCTTGGAGGCTCCGTGTACATGACGAGGCGTTCGTTCTGGGTGGTTGTACTCCTGGCGATTGGAGTCTCGACGGCTGTGGCCCAGCCGCCCGCTCAAGCGGCAAAGCTGCCGTCGCCTAGCGACAGCCTCGTGATCGTCGCCGGCACGAAGGACGACACGGCGAATGTCTTTCGGGTCAACGGCAATACGCTCGAGCTTCTCAAGTCGCTCAAGACCGGAGGCGGGCCGCACGAAGTGTGCATCAGCGCGGACGGCAAGAAGGCGTACGTCACCAACAGCACAGGTGGGGGGATCACGGTGATCGACCTGACCACGCTGGAGGTGGGCGCGCCGATCATGGACGCGAGCCTGGAGCGGCCAACGGGCCTGGCCGCGAGCCGCGATGGCAAGAAGCTCTACGTGGGCTCACGCGGATCCCAAGCCCTCGTGGTGCTCTCGACGGGAGGCCAAGTGCTCAAGCAGCTGCCGGTCAAAGATCCGACGGGAGTCGCGATCTCTCCGGATGGCACACGGGTGTACGTGGCTAGTGACAGCACCCAGTCGGTGTTCGCGATCGACACCTCGACCGACACCGTGAACGGCGTCCTCAAGACCGGCCGGCAACCGATGGGCATCGCCGTCACGCCCGACAGCAAGACCGTGCTCGTCGCCAGCGTGTCGAGCGACGTCATGCACGTCTTCAACGCCGCCACCAACGAACTGTATGGCGCATTCGGTATTGGGCGGGCGCCGCAGGGGATCGCGGTGGCGCCGGACGGAAAGGTCGCGTACAGCGTGACGCGGGAGGCAACCCCCGGCCTCGGCCATTCGACGGTCTCGATCCTCGACTTGCGGCAGGGCTACGGGCGCAAGTCCAACGACATCGCGGTCGATGCGCTGCCAGCCAGAGTGCTGCTGAGCCCGGACGCGTCGTTTCTGTACGTCACCTGCACCGGCGCCGACGCGGCCACCAGCGTGACGATCATCGACCTGAGGACGGGAGAGACCGTTCACAAGGTCCGTGGGGGGGCCGGGGCGAGAGGCATGGCGTTGAGGAAGTAGGACACCTTCGGCGAAGGACCCTGAGCAAGCGCCACGTCGTCCAGCCGGTCTCGAACGGCGGCGCATGTTCAGGTAGGGTTCGGGATGGAGGGGACACGACATGACCGTCGAGAAGATTGGCCGCCCCGCGCTCGCGGCCGGTGCGCCGCCGGCGCCGAAGGGCCAGGCGCCCGCCGTGATCACGCCCAGGAGTCTCGAGCCCGCGGTCGTATCGTCCGCGAATGGGAACAAGTACAAGAACGGCGGCGACCTCACCTGTGTCGAGAAGGCGTTTGCCCTCATGACGAGCGGCAGCGATGTCCTCGACGCGCTCATCGCCGGCGTCAACATCGTCGAGCTCGATCCGGACGAGCACGCCGTCGGGTACGGCGGATTGCCAAATGCCGACGGCGTCGTTCAGCTGGACGCCTCCTGCATGCACGGGCCGACGAATCGCGCCGGCGGCGTTGCGGGGCTCGAAGGAGTCCGAACGCCGTCGTGCGTCGCCCGGAAGGTGATGAGCGAGACCGATCATCACCTGCTGGTCGGTGAGGGCGCGCGGCAGTTCGCCCGACGTGCGGGATTCACGATCGAAGCCGATCTGAACTCCCCCCAGTCACGCCGGCTCTGGCTGGAATGGAAACGTCGCAGCGAACTCGATCGCTACAGTGACCCGAGAGCGCGCGAGGAGGCGGGCTTTCGCGCCGGCTTGTCCATGGTGGCCGACGGGCTGATCGAGTCCGATCACTTCTACGGCACCATCAACTGCACCGGCATCAACGCCAAGGGGGAGATCGCTGGCGTGACAACCACGAGCGGACTGGCCTGGAAGCTGCCGGGCCGGGTCGGCGACTCCCCGATTCTGGGGGCAGGGCTCTACGTGGACGGCGAGGTGGGCGCCGCGGGGTCTACCGGCCGCGGCGAGTCGAATCTATTCGGGCTGTGCTCGTTTCTGATCGTCGAGAACCTCCGACGGGGACTCTCGCCGACGGATGCTGGCATCGACGCGCTCAAACGAATCACGGCGAAGACGACCGACAAACGGTTGCTCGACGCGAAGGGCAATCCGAACTTCCAGACCAACTTCTACATCCTGAACGCCAAAGGCCAGCACGCCGGCGTGTCGATGTATCGCTCGAGCTACGCGATCTGCACGGAGAAGGGTGCGCAGACGCTCGCCACGGCCAGTCTGTTTCCGGACGGGCCGCAACTCTCGTAAACCCTGCGCTCACTTGTGGTGACCATGCTTCGCGCCCCGCGCACTCTATGAAACGGGCGTCCCCCGCGCGAGACGTTGGTCAACACCACTCAGTCGAAGGGTAGGGCTCGACGGCGAGCGGACGGACCATCGCCGGACAGGGATCACGAAGGTATGACCGAAGCATCGCTCGATACGCGACCCCAGCCAACGCGGCTGTTCCGCTGGATGGTACTCACCGTCATCAGCTTCGCGGCGTTCGGGAACTACTACGTCTTCGACTGCATCGGCCCGCTGGCGAACCTGCTCAGCAAGCAGCTCGGGTTCTCGGATGCCAATATCGGCCTCCTGCAGGCGATCTACAGTTTCCCGAACGTCGTGATGGTACTCATCGGCGGGGTCATCATCGACCGGATCGGGACGAAGAAATCGACGCTCATCTTCGGTGTCATCTGCTTTGTCGGTGCCTCGGTGACCGCGCTCACGCCAACCCTGCCGGTCATGGCGACTGGCCGGCTCATCTACGGCCTGGGCGCCGAGTCATTGACCGTGGCTGTCACGACGGCGATTGCGCGCTGGTTCCGCGGCAAGGAGTTGAGCTTCGGCTTCGGGATCAACCTCACCCTCTCGCGCTTCGGTTCGCTGGCGGCGCAAGTGTCACCGACCTGGGCGGCGTGGGCGTACACGTCGTGGACGTGGCCCCTGTATATGGCGGTCGCTTTTGCCACCTTCTGCGTCATCGGCGCGCTGGGCTACTGGCTTCTCGAGTCGCTGGCCGAACGGCGGTACAACCTCGGGACGATCAAGACCGACAAGGTGGTCCTCAAGGACATTTTCAAGTTCGACCGCTCGTACTGGTACATCGTCGCCCTGTGCGTCACGTTCTACTCAGGGATCTTCCCGTTCCAGACCTTCGCGCAGAAGTACTTCGTCGAGGCGCACCACGCCTCACCCAAAGAGGCGTCGATGCTGGTCGGCATGCTGACGATCTTCGCGATGGTTGGCACGCCGCTGTTCGGCCTTCTGGTAGACCGCATCGGCCGGCGGTCGTTGCTCATGATGTTCGGCTCGATGCTGCTGATTCCGGTCTATCTGATCATGGCCTACTCGGACCTGCCCCTCGGGGTTCCAATGGCCATGATGGGAATTGCCTTCTCTCTCATCCCGGCAGTGATGTGGCCGTCGGTGGCGTACGTGGTGGACGAGTCGAGACTGGGCACGGCCTACGGGCTGATGACCATGGTCCAGAATATCGGCCTGTTTGGCTTCAACCTGCTGATCGGCTGGGCGAACGACACGTGGCACGCCAGCGCCACCAATCCCGGCGGTTACACGGCCGGCATGTGGATGTTCTCGTGTCTGGGCCTGTTGGGGTTGCTGTTTGCGAGTCTGTTGAGGCGGAGCGACCGAGCACGCGCGCGCGAACTCGCGATGGCCGCCACCGCCTGACCTGAACCGCCGTCCCCCTCGGTCAAGGCGCATCCACGCCCGGTTATGTTGTCGCCCTTGGGAGGTGTCCCGGTGTCACGACTCTCTTGTCGGGTCGGCATGCGCCTTGAAATCTTCATCCTGTTGCTCGGCCTGGCGGGCCTGCCGGACCTGCAGGGACGCCTCACCGCCGTCCTAGGCGCGCATCCTCAGTCGGCTGAGGAATACAACATCTTCAAGAACGGCGTGAAGCGGATTCGTTTTGCCCAGCTGATTCGCGCGGACAGCCTGGCATTCAATTCGGGCGCATCACCCGCGGGCCGTCTGCTCAACCAGGCGGCATGGAGGTAACACCGTGAATAGAGACAGCTTTGCCCACTCCGCATGGACGTTGCTCATCGCCGGGTATCTCCTGCTCGGAGGTGTCCCGGCCACGGCGCAGACGATGGTCCGCTCGTTCGACGGCGACAAAGGTCCCGGCCTGGCCGTGTGCGAGGCGAACACCACGCACTGCGGCCGCCAATCCGAGACCAACGTTGGCGCCAGCGGCCAGCAGGTCGTGCAGATCACCTGGCAGAACCTCGCGGTGTACGACAAGAGCGGCAAGCTGCTGCGATCGACACCCCTGACGGCGTTCATCAGGAACGCCGGCCTCGACCCGATGCCGCCGGCAGCGAAGAAGGGGGCGAGCCGTGGCCCCTACGAGCCGCACGTCGTGTACGACGAGTTCATCGGCCGCTGGATCATCGGCGTGACCGGCAAGGCCGACTGCCTGATGGTCAGCGCCACCTCGGACGCCCTTGGCGCCTGGGGGGGCGTCTACCCCTCCTGCCTCGAAGGAGGGCCGTGCCTGGACAACGATCCGGGCACGAAGCTCGGCTACGACAAGAACGGCGTGTACTTCTGCGCCGCCCACGCCAATGACGACAATCCCGAAACGGCGCCGCACACTGCCTGGGACTGCTTCGCGCTGAGGTCCGACGAAGCGAAAGCAATCGCCCGGCGCACGCCGCCCGCCCATCTCAACCGCGTCCACAACATTCCACTCGACGTCGTGCCGGCGGTGGACAACAACCCGAACAAGGCGCCGAACGCTCCGGCGTTCTTCCTCACCAAGAGTTGCGACCACAACGGGCCGCTCAATGCCTGCCAGAAGTCCGACAACTTCCCGTTCACCTGGCTGGTGAACACGTTCTCGTGGAATGGACCGGCGGGGACCTACAACGCGAGCGGCGCGCAGCAAGCGATCAAGACCGACGTCGGCTCGAAGGCCAACAAGTGGCTGTTCAACACTCCGTGTTGCGGCCTCGACCTGGGCGCTCCCCAGGCAGGAACCGACATCCGGGTGCGGGTCGGCACGATGCACCGGCTGATGAACGTCATGCAGGCCGGCTCGCACCTGCACGCCGTGCTCGGGTCCGGCCCGTGTACGAAGGACTGCGGTTCGCAGGGCTCGGACACGAACAACATCATGATCTACGTCGATCTCGATTGCTCGGATCCGGCCGCGTGCGTCGTCGCGCACACCGCGAAGATCTCGGGCGCGGACGTCAACCCGGCGTGGGGCACCGTCGGCGTGGACACGCAAGGAAACGTCGGCATCATCGCGGCGTCGGTGACCGCCAAGACGTATCCGAGCGTGCTGATGTGGTGGCGGAAGAAGACGGATGCACCCAACGTGTTCAGCGGCTCGGTTACCGTGGCCGCCGGCACCGCGCCCTACACCTGCATGAAGGATCGCACGATGGACAAGGGCCAGAACTACCTCGTGCTGTTCGGCAGCTCGGTCGGCATGCTGACGGCCCGCGATCCGCTGGACGGGACGAAGCTGTGGACGAGCCAACAGTATGCCAACGACGCCCGGCCCTGCGTGTACAGCACGCGGATCGTCGAGTACCAGATCGCGCCGGCCCCCGGGAAGCCGACCGCGAAGGCCGCGCCGAGGCGCTGAGACTGCTGGCGTGCACGGCGTCTCTCACGCCGCGACGGTCCGCCGTTCCCACGCGGTTGGAGGACCCGTTATGACGCACCGAATGTGGACCGCCACGTGCGTGTGGCTGATCGCCCTGATGGCGCAGTCTGCTGCCGGATCGCCACTGGCGCCTTCCGGCCTGCGCTGCGAGTACCTCGTGGATCCGATCGGCATCGACGTCACGAGCCCACGTCTGTTCTGGACGCCTCAACACACCGGGCGCGGGATCAACCAGGCGGCGTATCAAATCCTGGTCTCGTCGCGTCCCGAGGCGCAGACTGGCGACCAGTGGGACAGCGGAAGAGTCGCGTCTGGCGAGTTCACACAGGTTGTCTACGCCGGAAAGCCGCTCGCGAGCGCGCGCACCTACTACTGGAAGGTGCGCTACTGGGACCAGGACGGCCAGGTGAGCCCGTACAGCGCGACCGGCCGGTTCGAGACGGGCCTGTTGGGCGCCTCGGACTGGAAGGCGAAGTGGATCCGCGGCGGCAATCAACTGCGCCGGGAGTTCTCGCTTCCCGCCCGGCCCGTTCGGGCCCGCGCGTTCGTGTCCGGGATCGGCTTCTACGAACTCCGGTTGAACGGGCGCAAGGTCGGCGACCACGTGCTCGATCCCGCGTAGACGAACTACGCCAAACGCGTGCTCTACGCGACGTACGACATCACCAGCCAGCGCGACGAGGGCCCGAACACGGTCGGGATCCTGCTCGGGCAGGGACGATACGGCGCAAGGGCCGCCCTCGTGCAACTCGACATCGAGTTGGCCGGTGGCCGGAAGATGCAGGTGGTGAGCGACGCCTCGTGGAAGGGCGCCGACGGACCGATCGTCTCCGACAGCATCTACAACGGGGAAACCTACGACGCGCGCTGGAGAGCGGTCAGCCTGAACGACCCGCCAGCCGGTGTGCTCTCGGCGCAGACGATGCCGCCCATCCGCATGGTCGGTGATCTGATCCCCCTGACGATGGCCAGCCCGCGGCCGGGTGTGTACGTGTACGACTTCGGCCAGAATTTCGGCGGGTGGATCCGCTTGCGCGTCACCGGGCCGGCCGGCACCACGGTCCGGCTGCGGCACGCCGAACTCGTCTACGCCAATGGCATGGTGAACGTGGAGACGCTGGGCGGGGCCCGCGCAACGGACACCTATACCCTGCGTGGCGCAGGTGACGAGGAGGAATACGAGCCCCACTTCACGTACCACGGGTTCCGCTACGTCGAGGTCACCGGCTACCCCGGCACGCCGCCGCTGAACGCGCTGCTCGGAAGAACCGTCCATGCGGACGTGAAGCCCGTGGGGGGCTTCGCGGCATCCAAGACAATCCTGAACCAGTTGCAGCGCCTCATCCTGTGGGGCACCAGGACGAACCTCCACGGCATCCCCACCGATTCCGACCAGCGCGCGGAGCGAATGGGGTGGATGGCCGATGCGCACCTGGCCGCCGAGACCGCCATGCTCAACTTCGACATGGCCGCCTTCTACACGAACTTCCTGCGGGACGTCCGGGACGATCAGCAGGAGAACGGATTGGTGCCCAACGTTGCGCCCGCCAGCGAACTCGTCAAGCCCCCGACCGACCCGGCCTGGGGCGCCGCGTACCCGCTCATCGCGCAGTACATGTACGAACACTACGGCGATCGCCGGATCCTGGAGAAGCACTTCGAGAGCCTTCGGCGCTGGGCAGACTACCTGCAGGCGACCAGCGAGAACAGCATCTCGACCGTCGATCGGTTCGGTGACTGGGTGGCCATCGAGCGCACGCCCGGCAGTCTGGTGTCGACCTGCTTCTACTACTGGAGCGTCGACATCGTGGCACGCGCGGCGGCCGTGCTCGGCAAGGCGGCCGAGGCCGGCCGCTACGGCAACGGCACCCAGACCGGCGACGCCCTGCCGCTCTACCTGGGCATGGTGCCCGTTCCCGCCGACGGCCGTCTCACCACCGCGGCAAACGCCGCGATGGCGCCGGTCCGCGCCCGTCAGGCGGTGCCGAGCCGTGTGTTCAACAACCTTCGGCTCGACGTGCTGTACACGCACGACACCCATCTGACGACCGGCATCCTGGGCGCCAAGTACATCATGCCGGTGCTCACGCGGATGGGGCGCCCCGAGCTGGCGTACGATCTGGCGACCGCGACGACCTACCCCAGCTGGGGATTCATGATCGAGCACGGGGCCACGACCCTCTGGGAGATCTGGCAGCACAAGACCGGCGGCGGGATGAATTCGCACAACCACCCGATGTTCGGGAGCGTCGGCGCATGGCTCTACGAAGCGCTGGCAGGCATCAATTTCGACGTGACGCAGCCTGGCTACCGGCGCATCCGAATCGAGCCGCAGGTGGTGCGCGACCTGGAATTTGCGTCCGGCTCGTTGGAGACGGTGCGCGGCCGCATCTGCTCCGCATGGTCCCGCGCCGGGGATGTCCTCCGAATGGAGATCACGATCCCGGTCGGCAGCACCGCCGGGATTGTCGTTCCGAAGACGCGCCTCGAGGATGTGTCGATCGAGGAGGGCGGGCGCGTGGTCTGGCAGGCGGGTGCCTTCAAGCCGGGCGTCCCGGGTCTCACCGGTGGGCAGGAAACCAGCACCGCTGTCGTGCTCGAGGTCGGGCCGGGAACCTACGTCTTCGAGCGAAAAGGACGATAGCGGCCCACGGCCACGCCGCCGGCCCGCTGATGCCGGCTACAGCGGCAGCCTAGTGCCGAGCGGCTGCCTTGCGGTATCGATATGATATATCATATGCTGACATTTCCGGCACCTCCCCCCCGGGGGGCGAGAGGTGCGCACTGGCCTGTCGGCGAGGGCCCATACTGCCGGCTCGCCCCCTTCGAGGTTCCAGCATGCTGAACCGTTCCCGACGCCTCCTCGTTCGTGTCATCGCCCCGGCGCTCGCCCTCGCCTGTTGCGCGTCGTGCGCGAAGCCGGCCCCGCCAGTCTCGCCCGACCGCATCACCTGGTTCCCCTACGTCTTCCGGGCCAACGACGGCCAGGCGCTTCAGACAGAATTCGGTCGCTTGAAGGTGCTCGAGAACCGCGCCGCGCCCGCGTCGAAGTCGATCGAACTCGCGTTCGTGCGCATCAAGAGCACCTCGAAGAATCCGGGCCCACCGATCATCCTCGTGGCCGGGGGCCCCGGCAGCTCGGGGATCGACATGCCGAGAAGCACATGGTTCCAGTCGCTCCCCACGCTGCTGCCGGCCGGCGACGTCATCGCGCTCGATCAGCGCGGCGTCGGCCAGTCCCGGCCAACGCTGGAGTGCGCCGAGACGATCGACCTCGCCCTCGACGCCATCCGCACGCGCGAGACCTACGCCCGGGAGATCAGGGAGAAAGCCCGCGCGTGCGCCGCGTACTGGCGGGGGCAGGGGATCGACCTCGCCGCGTACAACACGGAATCGAGCGCCGACGACATCGACGAGGTGCGCGCCGCGCTCGGCGCCGAGAAGATGGTGCTCATCGGCGGCAGCTACGGATCGCACCTGATGCTGTCCACCATCCGCCGCCATGGCGACCACGTGGCGCGCGCCATCCTCTCCGGCACCGAGGGCCCGGACCACACGATCAAGCTGCCCAGCAACACGGAGAAGCAGCTCGACAAGATCGCAACGGCGGCAGCCGCCGATCCGAAAGTGGGAAAGCTGGTGCCCGACTTCGTCGGTCTCGTCAAGATCGTGCTCGACAGGCTGGAGAAGGCGCCGGCGACCGCGGAAGCCACCGAACCGCGGACGAACCGGAAGGTCAAGGTCACGGTGAGCAAGTTCGACCTGCAGTTGGTCACCGGCCAGGGACTGGGCAGCAGCGCCTTCATCCGGCAGTTGCCGGCCGCGTACTACGACATGGCGCACGGCGACTTCACCTGGCTGGCGCAGGAAATCCTCAACAGACGCGGCCAGCCGATCGGCTCGGCCATGGGGTACCAGGTGGATTGCGCCTCTGGCACCTCCGAGGAGCGGGTCGCGCGGATCCGACGCGAGGCGGGCGAGACGCTGCTCGGCGACGTCGAGGACTTCCCGATCCCCGACGTCTGCGACGCCTGGATGAAGCGCGATTTGGGTCCGGCGTTCCGGTCGCCCATTGCCTCGGCCGTCCCGGTCCTCTTCTTCACCGGCACGCTCGACGGCCGCACGCCGCCGACAAACGCCGAGGAGATCAAGGCGGGCTTCGCGCACTCGGCCCACATCGTCGTCGAGAACGGGACGCATAGCGGGAAGGAAGTGATGTTCACGCTGCCGGCGACGAAGGAGGCGGTGGCGGCCTTCCTCAGGGGCGAGACAATCAACTCCACGACGGCTGCGCTTCCCGCGTGGGAGTTCGCCTTGCCCAAGACGGCGGCGGGGCCACGATAGGCGGCGGGCGGCCTTCGGTCGGCGCTCCCATGCACCGGTCAGATCACCAGGGTGGGGCGACCGGTGGACGATCGATGGCCGCATCCGCCACACAGAGTGGCGCGTCTGACAACCGGCCGGAACCAGACGACGACACCCGCGCGTGGCGGCGCGCGAGCGCAGTACGCCTCGGCGGGCGGGGTCACGGCCCATGCTAGAATACCGTATACAACCTCGCGCCGAGCGGGGAGGCAGCCGGTCTCGGGAGGGGCAATGATTCCAAAGAGCGGTCATCCGCAGTCACTGATCGAACTCGACCCCGCCGTCATTCCGCCGACATCGCTCCCCGACCGGATCTACGCCACGCTGAAGCACCGGATCCTGACGTGCGCGATGCTTCCGAGCAGCCGCATCGTCGAGAAGGAGTTGTGCAGCGAGATGCAGGTGTCGCGGACGCCGCTGCGCGAGGCCCTCAACCGCCTGGCCCTCGAGGGCCTCGTGAGAATCGTGCCGTTTCGCGGGTACGCGATTGCCGAGCTGACGGTCGACAACTTCCGTGAGTTGTGTGAGGTGCGGCGCGTCGTCGAGGCCGAGGCCGCCGGTCTGGCCGCCGCCCGCGCCAGCGAGCAGGACGTCAAGCGCCTGGAGCCCCTGGCCGAGCTTCGCTATCGGCGAGCGGATCGGCGAACGTACGAGAAATACCTCCGTGCCAACAGCGTCTTTCACCAGGCGCTCGTCCAGTGCACCCACAACAGGCGCCTGGAGACGCTCGTGATGTCGGCGCTCGACCAGCACCAGCGGCCCCTGTACTTGGGCCTCGGCGTCGGAGTCGATGGCAAGGCCTCGACCGCCGAGCACCGGGTGATCATCGAGGCGATCCGGCGTCACGATTCCGACGAAGCGCGCAAGGTCATGGCCGACCACATCGTCCGAGCCGAAGAACGGATCGTGCTGGCGCTGCGCGCCGCCGGCTACTGAACCGAGCAGCGGCCGGGAATCCCCTTCGCGCGTGCGGACGCATCAGCGCTGCGCGCCACTCCTTGCGACAGGCGGCAGTTTCCCAACCCCGAGCAGCCTGTTGAGGACGGGCACGTCGTTCTTCAGCAGGGCGTCGAGCCTGCCGAGTTGCGCATCGAGTTCCGCCGACAGCTCCTTGAACACCAGATGGGACTGGTCGGTCGGGCGCGCGTCGGCCCCGTCCACCACGTAGCCGAGCGCCGGAATCCGGTTGTTCAGCTTCACCGGATACGCGAGCGGATCCTTGGGCGCCTGGTTCCTGACTTGGTACAGCTCCTCTTCGATTGCGGCCAACTTCTCCACGAGCGAACCGGCTGCGACGACCACCTTCCTGTCGGTCGTCTTGCCCTGCCGGTCCGCGATCTGCTTCTTCAGGTCGCGGATGAGGATGACGGCTTGATTCGCGGCGCTCGTCTTGTCGCGGATCTGGAGGCCCAACGCGAACTGCGCCTCGAGGTCCGCCTGAGACACACCCTTGACCTGTGGAGGGAGCGTGACGGTGAATCTTCGCGTCTGAACCTGGCCGTCGGCGGTGAGCCGCACCTGGTAGGTTCCCGGCGGCGCGATGGGCCCTCTCTGCGGCGCCGCGCTTCGCAGGATCATGCCGTCGAACACCGTCGCGCCGGGATACCGAAGATCCCAGGTCAGCCTGTTCAGACCCGCGTGGTTGGCCTTGGCGCTCGGCAGCGTCAGGATCGTCGCGCCGCTCCCGTCGAGGATCTCCACTTTGAGGTTCGCGGCCGGCGCCCGGAGCACATAGTCGATGTCCGCAGCGTAGACGCGCCGAACCGCCGCAGCGGGTGTGAACAACCAGGCGGTCGCCTGCGAGACCTCCGGCGTCAACTGCCGCAGGGGTTCGATGTCGTCGAGCACGTAGAAGCCGCGGCCGTGGGTGGCGATGACCAGGTCGCGGTTCTCGACGACCAGGTCGGACACTTGCAGGTCCGGCAGGTTCAACGATAGCGGCAGCCACTGCGTGCCGTCATCGAGCGACACGTAGACGCCGTGCTCTGTTGCCGCGTACAGCAAGCCTTGTCGCCTGGGGTCCTCACGCACGGCGTGCACGAAGTCGTCGCCTCGGATGCCATTGACGATCTTCGTCCACGTCCGCCCGTAGTCGTGGGTCTTCCAGGCGTACGGCGCACGGTCGTCGAGTTGGTACCGCATTCCGGCGACGTACGCAGTACCCGGCTGGTGCGGCGACGCGTCGATCATGCTCACGCGGGTGAACTCGGGCATGTCGGGCGGGGTGACCTTCGCCCAGCTCTTGCCGGCGTCGCGTGTGACGTGCACCAGGCCATCGTCCGAGCCGGTCCATATCAGGTTCACGTCGTGGCGAGACGACGCGATCGTGTAGATCGTTGCGTAGACTTCCGGGCCGTTCTGATCCTTGGTGATCGGTCCGCCCGAATCGCCCAGCGTCTTGGGATCGGCGCGCGTGAGGTCGGGGCTGATCTTCTCCCAGCTCTGACCTTCGTTGGTCGTGCGCCACAGATGCTGCGAGGAGGCGTACAGGATCTGCGGGTTCACCGGCGACGCCACGATCGGGAACGTCCACTGCCAGCGTTCCTTCATCGACCCGGCAGACTGGCCCGAGTAGTAGTAGGGATAGGGCTTGATGTTGCGCTCCTGGCCCGTCTTGCGGTCGTATCGTGTCAGCGTGCCCTCCTGGCCGCCGGCGTAGAAGATGTCCGGGTCGGTCGGGTGCGGCGCGACGAATCCGCTCTCGTTGCCACCGACCGAGTAGAACCAGTCGCCGCTCTTGTCGCGCGGACTGTGGTACTTCAGTCCGAAGTCGGACGGCACGCAGTTGGTGCCTCGGTCCTGCTGACCGCCGCACACGTGGTACGGGAAGTCCTTCGTCGTGGAGACGTGATACATCTGCGCCGTCGGGTACGCCTGCCGCGTGAACGTCCGGCCGCCGTTGACCGAGATCGTTCCGCCGCCGTCATCCGCGTTCGCGAGCCGGCGAGGGTCGTTCGGATCGATCCAGAGGTCGTGATTGTCGCCGTTGCCGGTGGGGATCGGTTTGAAGGTCTTGCCGCCGTCGGTCGATTTCTGGAACTCGTAGTTGAGCACGTAGACCGTGTCGCGATCCTTCGGGTCGGCCACCAGGCGGGTGAAGTAGAACGCCCGCTGTCGCAGGTCGTGATGCTGGTTGACCTTCGTCCATGTGGCTCCCGCGTCGTCGGACCTGAAGAGCCCGCCGTCGAGCGCGTCGATCAGGGTGTAGACCCGTTTCGAATCGGCACGCGAAACGGCCACGCCGATCTTTCCCACGATGCCCTGCGGCAGCCCTGGATTCCGGGTCAGCTCCGTCCATGTCGCTCCCCCATCGGCCGTCTTGAACAGGCCGGAGCCGGGACCGCCACTCGCGAGTGTCCACGGTGTGCGGTACACCTCCCAGAAGCCGGCGTAGAGCGTTACCGGATCGTTGGGATCGATGCAGAGGTCGACGGCGCCAGCTCGCGGGCCCCGGGACAGCACCTGCTGCCAGGTCTTGCCGCCGTCGGTCGTCTTGAAGACGCCGCGTTCCTCGTTGGGTCCGTACGGATGACCGAGGGCCGCCACGTAGACGATATCCGGGTTCGTCGGGTGGACGCGCACGCGCCCGATCGCCTGAGTGTCGGGCAGGCCGATGTGCGTCCACGTCATGCCGGCATCCAGCGATTTGTACATGCCGTCACCCTGCATGATGTTTCCACGCAGCTGTACCTCGCCCGTCCCCAGGTAGACAATGTCGGGGTTGCTCTCCGAGACCCCGACCGCGCCCACCGATGAACTCCGAATCCGGCGATCGGTGACCGGCGTCCAACTGTTTCCCCCGTCGGTCGTCTTCCAGAGCCCGCCGCCCACCGCGCCGAAGTAGTACTCATTCGGGCGGTTGGGACTGCCCGCAATGGTGAGGGACCGACCTCCCAGGTTGGGACCGATGTTGCGCCACGCCAGCGCGGTGAACGAGGAAGGGCTGTAGGCCGAGCCGGCGACAGCCTGAGGTTGCGAGTGCACGACCGCAGGCCCCTGCCAGACACTCCAGCAAATGGCAACTGCCAGCCCGAGAACCCATCGTCCAGTCGAGGTCGGTGCCAGGAAATCCAGTTGCATTCGGCTCTCCGAGTCACCAACGGGCGGCCGGTGTGGAACGACCGGCGGCCCGCGGTTCGTGATCGGTCAGTGGCCCGTGGTCTTCGTGCCGGTTACTCCCGGACACCCAACGCCAGTACGACGAACATCACACCACGTTAAATCGACTCCTCCGGGCCGGCGCGCGGTTCGATTGCGGGGTGCCGGGGATCCTTGTGCCGGAGGTACAGCTCGGTCTCGCCTCACACGTAACATATCATATATAATCGACGCGCCTGACCACGGCGGGCCTCCGGGCGGTTGCCCCGGCGACCAACCCGTTCGTGTCGCGTCGGCCGTCAGAACCCCCCGTCTTTCCCGATCCGGGCCGCGCCCGTGGCCATGGACCCGGGCACATCGTGTTTCAGCCAGTCGAACGTGCCCGCCGTGCCCCACCGACCGGGACCGCGTCCGCGCGGCGGGACCGGGTTTCATCGCGGCGATCGACGAGTCCGGCATCGGAATCGACGTGGACCCGAGCCGCTGCGGAGGCCTCGAGCGTCATGAGGCAGGTGACGCTACCGGCGCCCGGTCGCGATCGCAAGTCCCGCGACCACGATCCCGGTGATTCCCAACCAGGCCCACCCGGCGGCGGTGGACGCGCCGGCGCCAGCCGGCAGCGCGCGCGCCGCGCCGGACGTCGCGTCGATGACCGGCACCATCCACCTGAAGACCGTCGCCTGGAGGTACGTCATCACCGAGACGATCGCAACCAGCAGCAGCGAATGTCGTACGGTGAAACGAAACAGATCGGACTCGTTCCCGGCCAGGCCTGTTGCCGCGCACGCCACCGCGATTGACTGCGGGGAGATCATCTTCCCCGTCACGCCGCCCGACGAGTTGGCGGCGATCGTCAGCACCGGGTTGACGCCGATCCGCCGTGCCGTCACCGTCTGAAGCGGGCCGAACACCGCGTTCGCCGACGTATCGGATCCCGTCGTGAAGACGCCGAGCCACCCGAGTACGGGCGAAAACAGCGGAAACAGCGAGCCCGTGCCCGCGACCGCCATCCCCATCGTGGCCGTCATGCCGGATGAGTTCACGATGTGGGCAAACCCGAGTACCGCGGAGACCGTCACGAGCGGCGCAGCCAGCGACCTGGCCGTGCGGTTGAACAACCGCACCGCGTCAGCCGGTCGCATCCCGGTGATGACGACCGAGACGATCGCGGCCAGCAGGATCACGCTGCCGGTGGCCGACAGCACGTTGAGCGAGTAGATCGCCGCGATCGGCGCCGGATTGTCGGGCGCCACGATCGCGTTGTGGATCAGCGGAAACGGCACGGCCAGCGTCGCCTGTTCGAGCAAGGCCTTGACCGGCTTGACGCCCCAGCTGCCGACGAGGATCGTGAGCACCAGGAACGGACTCCAGGCCTTCGCCACCTTCGAGAAGGGCTGGACGGATGGAACGCCGGCCCGGCCCTCGTCGCGGAAACGAAACACCCGCGCCGGCTGCCAGGCGCGCAGGAACAGCACCAGGCACACGATGGAGCACAGCGATGAGATGATGCCGGGCAACAAGGGGCCCAGGTATTGGGATGTCCACCACTGGGCGACGGCGAAGGATCCGCCGGACACGAGCGCTGCCGGCCAGACCTCCTTCACTCCGCGACGGCCCGACATGGTGAACACCAGCCAGAACGGGATGATCAGCGAGACCAGGGACAACTGCCGGCCGACCATCTGCGAGATGAGCCGGTCATCGATGCCGGTGACCTGGCTCGCGACGAGGATCGGCGTGCCGATCGAGCCGAACGCCACCGGCGCGGTGTTGGCGATGAGGCAGAGGCCGGCCGCGAAGAGCGGCTCGAACCCCAATCCAACGAGCATCGCCGCGGAGATCGCGACCGGCGTGCCGAAGCCCGACGCGCTCTCGAGGAACGCTCCGAAGCTGAAGGCGATGAGCAGCGCCTGCAGTCGCCGATCTTCCGTGATCGAGGCAATCGAGTTCTTGATGATCTCGAACTGGCCCGTCTCGACGGTGATGCGGTACAGGAACATGGCGGCGACGACGATCCAGCCGACCGGGAAGAGGCCGTACAGCGCGCCCTGCAGGGTCGACGCCAGCGCGAGGGACAGCGGCATCTTGTAGATGACGACGGCGACCAGGACGGTCAGGCCGGTGGCCCAGAGGCCGGCCACGTGTCCCCTCATCTTGTGCGCCGTCAGCGCCCAGAACAGAAAGGTGATCGGCAGGGTGGCCGCCAGCGCGGAGAAGAAGATCTGACCAAGAGGATCGTAGGATTGGGTCCACACGGTTTCCGGAATCTCCTCGCAGCCGCCACACTCCGGGCTTGCGGAACAGAGAACAGATTATATATTATATTCACGGCGTCGCGCTGTTTCTCTTCAGCCGACAGGAGGCCTCGATATGGCGACCGCATACCAGAATGGCCTGTTCTCTCCCACGCTGATGGAGGAGATCAGGAACCAGTTCGTCTACGTGGATTGGGACCCCTACTCCGGTAAACGGATCTTCTTCGACGCCGCGTCCGGCTCATGCCGGCCCAAGCGCGTCGTCGAGGCGATGGGCGCCGAAACCTGTCTGCCCGACCAGCAGGGCCGCGCCAATCCCGGATCCCGGCACGCCGTCGACGTCACCGCGAAGGGGATTCAGGACTTGATGATCTTCTTCGGCGCGAAGTCGGGCCAGACGATTCCCGGGTGGAGCAGCAGCCACGTCATCTATCGCATCACCGACGCCGTCCTCTCCACGATTCCCGGCACCAACGTCGTCACCACCGGCCTCGACCACGCCTCGGTGCGGAGCGCGCTGACGCAGTTCTCGTCGAACTACGGAAAGAAGGAGCGCATCGCCGAGCCGGGTCGCGACACAGCGTCGGTCGCAACGGAGACCATCCTCCGCCACATCGACAGGAACACCTGCTTCCTGGTCCTGACGCACACCTCGAACGTCACCGGCGAGGTGTACGACGTCAAGGCGATCATCCGCGAGGCGCGGAAGATCAAGCCGGAACTCTTCACGATGGTCGATGGTGTCCAATACTCGCCATCCGCGGTGGTCGACGTCGAGGACATAGGCGCCGACGCCTACGTCATCGCGCCCTACAAGAACTACGGCGTCAAGGGCTGTGGGTACGCGCATGTGTCCGACCGCCTCGCCACGCTGCCGCACTGGAGATACACGCTCAAACCGGCCAACAGCTGGGACCTCGGCGGCGTCGAGCACCAGTCGTACGCGGCGTGGTCCGCGGTCGTGGACTACCTGTGCTGGCTCGGCAGCCGGTTCACCGGCGCCACCGACCGGCGCAGCCTCGTCGTTGCCGCCATGACGGCGATCAAGGCGCACCAGGTCGGCCTCCTGTCGCTGCTGCTGCACGGCACGGGCGGGGCGCCTGGCCTGAAGGACCTGAGGCACGTGACCGTTTACGGGGTGGGCCCTGACCTCTGGCGCCAGTCCCTGCTCGTCGGGTTCAACCTGGCTGGAATCGAGTCGGACCGGGGATGTGCCATGTACCAGGAGGCACAGCTCAGACTGCACGCACCTGGCCACGACCCGTTCTTCGCGGCGATGCTCCAGCAACTCGGGATCGGAAGCTTCATCAGGCTCTCGGGGAGCCACTACAACACGCCGCAGGAAATCGAACGCTTCCTGCGCGTGACCGCCGCGATCGGGCGCGCGGCCGAAGGCTCGCCGGCCGGCGCCGACAAGGAACTGTCGTCCGCGCGCTGAGTCCGCGATGGGCCGCCGCCGTTCCGACCGCACACGCCACCAGCGCTCGACGATGGAGACCCGCGCCACTCAGCCGGATGTGTCGGGCTCGTGGCGCGCTTCCAGACGAGCGACGACGCGATCGGCGTCGCGCACGGAAATCTCGGATTCCCTTCATTCCCGCCGGAGAACCAAGCATGCGTCTCATCCATCGAATCGCCGTCGGTCTCCTCGTCATGGCGGCCGCGTGCCACAGCGCCGTGGCGCACGCGCAGGTCGCCGACCCCCTGGCTGGTGCAGCCGCGGTCATCGCCGGCTACATCGTCCGCTCCAACATCACCTACCTCACCACCAACAACTGGAACGGCAAGCTCGACGTCCATCAGCCGTTCAGCCCGTCCGACCCGTCGCCGAGGCCGACACTGGTTTACTTCCACGGCGGCGGGTGGACCAGTGGCGCCAAGGAAGATCGCGTCCACCAGCTGCAGCCGTACCTGCAGATGGGATGGTCCGTCGTCAACGTCGAGTACCGGCTCGCGACGGTCTCGCTCGCGCCGGCGGCGGTCGAGGACTGTCGATGTGCGCTTCGCTGGGTGATCGTGCACGCCAAGGAGTACCACCTCGATCCGGCGCGAATCGTCGTCACCGGTGACTCGGCCGGCGGTCACCTCGCGCTGATGACCGGGATGCTGGCCGCCTCGGCCGGCCTGGATCGCCAGTGCGCCGGCACCGAGGACCTGAAGGTGGCGGCCATCGTCAACTGGTACGGCGTCACTGACGTTGCCGATCTGCTCGAGGGCCCGAACATGAAGACCTACGCCGTGAGGTGGTTCGGCGCGCTGCCCAATCGCGAACCCCTTGCGAGGCTGGTGTCCCCGCTCACCCACGTGCGGCCGGGACTGCCGCCCGTAATCACCATTCACGGCGATGCCGATCCGACCGTGCCGTACACCCACGCCGTGCGGTTGCACCAGGCGCTGACCGAGGCCGGCGTGCCGAACCAACTGGTCACCGTGCCGGGCGGCCGACACGGGCGCTTCGGCCAGGACCAGACCCTCAGGGCGTTGGTGGCCGTCAGGGAGTTCCTCGCCAGGCACAACCTGACGGCGCAGCCGCCCGGGAAGTGAGGTGGTCGGGATCGGTCCGTGGCGGCCCAGGACGCATATTGTATATTATGTACCTCTCGACACGCCGGCTGGCGTCCGGGTGGCCGCGCTCGGCGGGGCCGGACAGGTTCGACGGGTTCAGCAACGGCGAGGGACCGCATGGCGAGTTACAGGCTGTTGTCGGATGCGCAGATCGCCGACGTGCACGACAACGTAGACGTGCTGCACCAGCGTGCATCCGAGGTCGACGCCCGTCACCAGCCGGAGGAGTGGTCCGGGGAAGCGTCGCAGCCTGTCGCGGCGCTCGTCGCCAGGCACAGGCCGGACGTCCAGTTGCCGCCGGACGGCGAGTGGCGGAGGGGAACCCCGGGAGCAGGCATCGCGCTGGACCATCCGGATCTGGCTTGCCCGTCAGGTAAAGGAGCGGCACATGTCAGTTGATCGCTACATCCAGAATCCAGGCCCCAAGAAGCCCGCGACCGGGCTCGCCGCCGCGTGCAGCACCGATAGCGCGATCGCCACCGAGACCGTACTCGGCGTGCTTCGTGATGGCGGCAACGCCATGGACGCCGCCGTCGCCGCCTGCCTGGTCCAGGCGGCGGTCGAGCCGTTCATGACGAACCACACAGGCACCGTGACGTTCCTGTGTTACGAGGCGCGGACCCAGACCGTCCACCAACTGGACAGCTCGGGCACCTTTCCCTCGGGGCTGCCCCCGTTCCAACCGGTGCCGCAGGGACACGGACCCTACGCTGCCGTGCCGCCGTCGGCGTGCATTCCAGGGTTCATGCCGGGGCTCAAGGCGATCCACGAGCGATTCGGCACTCGTCGGTGGGCGTCGCTCTGCGAGGACGCGATTCGCTGGGCCGATGAAGGACATCCCGTCTCGAGCTTCGAGTACGGCCAGTACGTCTGGGCGCTCGACTTCGTCACCTATTTCCCGGAAGGGCGGGCCTTCTACCTGCCCGGCGGTTTTCCCGTGCCGGTTGGCGAACGATTTCGATTCCCGCAGATGGCAGACACGCTGCGGCGCGTCGCCGAATCCGGCCCCGACCACATGATCACCGGCGACTGGGCCCGCGCCTTCGTGGCCAAGGCGAACCAGATGGGCTGGCCGATCACGCTCGACCACATGACGGAGACGCCACCGCTCTGGACCGAACCGACTCGCTTCGATCACCGCGGCGTGGAAGTGGTGGGGCTCGGGTCGCCGCAGATACAGGGCCTGTTCTGCGCGTTGACGCTCGGCATTCTCGATCACCTCGATCTGGCGCACATGACGTGCGGCTCGGCCGATCATCTGTGGGCCATGGGGCAGGCGTTGCGGGTCGCCTCCCTGCACTGGGGCTACATGGGTGACGTACGCTTCGTCGGCGTGCCCACGGACGTCCTGCTGGACGACGCCTACCATCGGTCGCTCGCGCGTCTGCTCTGGGGCAGCCGGCCGAAGGCCGATTTGACCGGTCTGGTGGCTGCCGTTCCCAGGACCCAGTGGCTCTACAACGTAGGCTTCCTCACTGGTGGCGCAAAGCCGACCGGGGCCGGCAGCCAGCAGGATCGGCCGTCCGGCAGCTGCGAGTTGGCGATCGTGGACCGGGACGGCAACTGGGTTCAGATGATGAACACCCTGCAGTCGGGTGGCATCCCGGGAATGGTGGTGGGCGGAGTCCCCATGGTTGGGAGCCACGCCGCTTTCGGCATGATGACCAGCCCCATGGAGCACAAGCTCGTCAAGGGCATGCGGCAGCGGCAGACCGTCGGCAACACGATGGTGTTCAAGGACAAGAAGCCGATCTGGTCGCTGGGCTCGCCGGGCAACGTGCACTGCACGGTGCCACAGGTGCTCGCCTACCGGCTGGATTTCGGGCTCGACCCGTACACGGCAGCCGACGCGCCTCGCATGCTGCCGATGACCGACGACTTCGGGTTGCTCGTCGAGGACCGCGTGTCGGCCGAGGCGCAGGCCGGTCTGGCCAGGCTCGGCGTCCGCGTCCAGGCGGCGCCGGCGTACGACTACCACATGGGGTCGTTTCAGATGTGCTGGCGCAACGAGCACGGCTCGCTCGATGCCTGCGCGGATCCGCGTCGATGCGGCGTCGCGGACGGATTGCGAGACTGAGTCGCCGTCATCGGACACGAGACGCGCCCATGACGCCAGACAGGGTCGGAACCGAACAGGCCATCAAGCCCTGGACCCTCTATTCCGAGGGCCAGCGCTGGCGTCTGCTGGCGATCCTCTTTCTCGTGTCGACCTCGAACTACCTCGATCGCAACATCATTTCGATCCTGCTGGAACCCATCAAGCGGGAGTTCCACGTATCCGACACGCTGCTGGGTTTGCTGAGCGGCGTGTCGTTCGCGCTCTTCTATGCGACGCTCGGCCTTCCCGTCGCCCGGTGGGCCGATCGCGGCAATCGGAAGCGCATCATCGCGCTGGCGCTCACGTGCTGGAGCGTGATGACGGCCGCCTGCGGCGTCGTGCAGTCGTACTGGCAACTGGCGCTGGCGCGGATCGGCGTCGGCGCGGGGGAGGCCGGGGCGATTCCGCCGGCCCAGTCGCTCATCGCGGACTACTTCCCGCCCGAACGGAGGGCGGGCGCCTACGCGATCTTCACGGCGGCCGGCATGGCCGGCTACGTGTTGGGATTCGTCGCCGGTGGGCAGGTTGCGGTCGCCTACGGGTGGCGCATGTCGTTTCTCGTCGCCGGTCTGCCGGGCCTGGCTCTGGCTGTGCTGGTCCACCTCGGCCTCCGTGAGCCGCGGATGGCCGTCGGGTTCCAGGCCCTCGGAGGAACCCAGGAGCCGCTGGCCCGGACCGTGCGCCGTCTGGCCGGGAAGAAAGCCTATCGCTACGTCTTGATGGGGCAGACCCTCTATTTCGTCGTCGCCTACGGCGTCCTCATCTTCGTGCCGTCGTTCCTGTTGCGGGTGCTCGGCCAGCCGCTCGGGAAGGTCAGCGTGCTCTATGGCACAACGGCCGCGGCAGGCTCCGTGCTCGGCACGCTCGGCGGCGGGTTCCTCGGAAACCGGCTCGGAGGCCGCGACGTCAGGTGGCTGGCGTGGCTGCCGGCCGTGGCGTGTGTGTTGACATACCCCGTGCTCCTGTTTGGGTTCACGTTGAACGACCTCTGGCCGTTCCTGGCGTGCGGGTTTGTCACCAACCTGCTCTTGAACGCGGGGTTGCCCCTGGTCTACGCAGCCATTCAGGCGGTCTGCGGCGCCAAGCGTCGCGCGATGGCCGTGGCCGTGATGTTCTTCTTCGCGAACCTGATCGGCTTCGGACTCGGCCCGGTGCTGACCGGCGCCATCAGCGACGCCCTGACCGCCAGGTGGGGCGTCGGCGGACTTCGCTACGCGCTCATGAGTGTCTCGACGGTGCTGCTGGCCTCGTCCTGGTGCTTCTACCGCTGCGGATGCGCCATGCCGAACGACATCGAGGAATAGAGCGCTTCCAGAGCCCGTGCCCCAGGCGCCCCACTCGTCATCGAGCAGAATGCCGTCGGTCTGGAATCCGTGTAGTCGCGAATGAAGGTCTCGAGCACTCCGCCTGGCATCGTCCACGAACCCGGGCCCGAGGAGAGATGCTCGTTCTCCAGGTAGGAGCAGTACCGGCAGGCGAGGTTGCAGCTCGGCCCGATCGGCTTTGCGATGACGTCGAACGGGGCGCCGCGCGGCGGGCGAGCAGCAGCGGACATGACGCGCCCGCTCAGTCCTGGTCGAAGTACGTCAGCTCGCCCCTGGCCTGATAGAGTTCGGCATAGCGCCCGACGGCCTCGCGATCGAGTTCGACGCCCAGCCCGGGGCGGTTCGGCGGCACCACTCCACCCTCCGTCACGAGCCACGACGGTCCGGTGGTCAGGTCGTCCTCGACGTAGTCGATGAGCGCCTGCGAGGGGCGGCTCACGTCGGGGCAACTGATCCCGAAGTGCACCATGGCGGCCCACGAGATGCCCAATTCCAGCGAGGAGCGTTGCCAGAACTGCCGGCCGAGCGCCCGATAGCCGGCCGCGGCGTGCATGGCGCCACGCAGTCCGCCCTGAAGGTGCAAGTCGCCGACGGTGCCTTCCACTTCCGGGTAGAACTTCAGCGTGTCCGGTTCCATGCAGTGGGTGGAGATCGGCACGCCGAACTCACGATGGAGGCGCGCCATGTCCCCGAGAGACGCGACGGGTTCCTCGAACCAATCCAACCGAACATCGTGGATGCCGCGAAGGAGTTGCCGGGCCCGGTCGAGGTCGAGCGATTGATTGGCGTCGATGCCGAGCACGATCCCGTCGTCGAGTGAGTGGCGGACTGCCCGGACCGTCTCGATATCCGTGGGAATGGAGTAGCGGCCCACTTTGAATTCGAACACCGCGGCGCCGGTGCGGGCGACGGACTCTCTCGCGAACTGTGCCAGGGCTGCCGGCACCTCGTTCTCACAGAGGCCGCTCGTCTCCAGGTGCAGGGTGTAGCCATAGGCGCCGAACTCGGCCCGCGGACGCACCGGACCACCGAGCAGGTGAGAGACGGGTTGGCCCGTGGTTTTACCCAGCAGATCGAGCAGCGCCATCTCGATGGCGGCGAAGGCCAGCACGGTGACCGGGTCAGCCAGTGAACCGTAGTCGCGGAACTGGATGCGACACCACCGGGCGACCTGGGCCACGTCGTGCACCGCCAGGCCCGGGAGTTTCCTGCCAAGGCTGCCGTTGAGAAGTCGCGATGCTGCCGAGCCTTCGCACTCACCGAGGCCGACGAGGCCGTCGTCGGTGACCAACTCGAGAATCGTTCGCGTGAAACCGAAACCCACGCCGAGCGACCAGGCGCACGCGCGACGGGTCGGCACGCTCACGGGAGTGGCCCGGACGGAGGCGATTCTTGCTGCTTGCACTTGATTCATGGTGTTTCCCTGTCGGACGTCCTGACGCAGGAGCTCAGTATACAATATATCCACACGCGTGCCCTGTCAACGCCCGCGGCCGAACGCGCGGAGTCGGGCCGGCACATTCCTCCCGGCGAGACGAACAAAAAAATATGATATATCATGTTGGCGTGAGCGGAGCGCCCAGCCGGTCTCACACGAATCCCGTGACGATGAACAACCAGGTGGAGATCAACATGATGCGTCGTACTGCGATCGCGACCGTGGCGGCCCTGATTCTGACGATGTCCATCGGAGCCCCGAGGAGCGCTGCCGCCGCCGCCCCCCCTCCGGCGGACTTCCACATCATCAAAACGATTACGACTCTCGCCGTGATCGACTACATCACGATCGACCCGCAGGGGCGCAGGGCCTACGTCGGTCGGGGCCACGCCGTGTCGGTCTTCGACATCGACCAGGGCAAGTTCGTCGGCGAAGTCGTGGATGTGCCGCGCGCCCACGGCGTCGCGTTCGCGCCGGGCGGTAGCGAGGGATTCGCCACCGCCGGCAGCACCAACGAGGTCGTGGTCTTCGACCTCAAGACCCTCAAGGTGACGCGCCGGATCAAGGCCGGCCTGAAGCCGGACGCGATCATCTACGAGCCCGCCTCCAAGAAGATCTACGTGTTCAACAGCAACGGCGGAACCGTGTCGATCATCGACCCGGCCTCCCCGGCCACGCCGCTCGTCACCGTCGAGGTCGGCGGGACGCTCGAGGGCGCCGTGTCGGACGGCGCGGGCCGCGTGTACGTGAATGCGATGGAAAGAAACGACGTCGCCGTCATCGACACCGCCCAGGCGAAGACCATCGCCCGTTGGCCGGTCGGGCCGGGAACCGCGCCCATCGCCATGGCCATCGACACCGAGCACCATCGCCTGTTCGTGGGCTGCGAGAACAAGAAACTCATCATCCTGAGCACGGATGACGGCAAGGTCCTCGGCGAGGCGCCGATCGGTGGTGGCTGCGATGGCCTCGTCTTCGACCCACAGACAGGCCTCGTCTTCTCGGCCAACGGCCTCGACGGCACGCTGACGGTCCTGCGCGAAGGCCCAGGGGGCAAGTTCGCTCCGGTGCAGACGCTCCCGACGGCCAAGATGGCCCGGACGATCGCGATGGATCCGAAAACCCGCAACCTCTACCTGCCGACCATGATTCCCGCGCAGATCGAATTCGGGTCCTTCGGTCTCCTGGTTGTGGGAACCGAGCCCCACGGCGCGGCGAAATCCCCCGCCCCGGCAGCGGCCAGATAGGTCGGACCGGCCGGGCATGACGGACATCGCACACGTCCGCAGGAATCAGGAAACGCCGATCGTGGCAGGGGGAACGCACGCGTTTCTGCGGTGGCTCCCATGGCGGGTGCTCCTGCCCGTCGCCGTGGGCGTCGGCGTGGCGCTCGTGCCCGCGCCGTCCGGTCTCACCCTGTCGGCCTGGCGCTATTTCGCGCTGTTCGCCGCGGTGGCGGTCGGCCTCGTGGTCGAGCCGGTGCCCGCCGCGGGCGTCGGCTTCATCGGCATGGCGGCCGCGGTCCGGTTGACAGCATATGATATATAATCTCCGCCAGTCGCGGGCGCGGATCACGTCCCGTTGGAGCGCGCCCGCAAGTCGGACATCACTCGCCGAGGAGCGTTCATCGACCGATCGAGGAGAACCCACCATGTCGGAACCGACCTCGCGTCGCGGACATCTCAGCAACAGGCGGCGCTTTCTCAATGCCGCCCTCACCGCGGGAGGCGCCATCGCCGCCGCTGCCACGACTGGCGGGTCCGCGATCGCCAGCGGCCTCGCGGCGGCCTCAGTGCTGCCCGCCGCCCCGCCGCCGATCCGCATCACCGGCGTCCGCTTCCTGCGCCTGCAATTTCCCGGCACCACCCCGCGCAAGCGCAATGGCACCATCTCGAGCGGCGGCGGGCCGCCCGGCATGATGCAGCTCGAACTGCTCACCGACCAGGGCCTGATTGGACGGAGCCTCCCGGAGACCGCCACCTGGTCCGTGAACGGGACGAGCCTGATCGAACCCTACATCCTGCCCCGCATCCTTGGCGAGAACCCGTTCTTCGTCGAGCGCATCTGGGAGCAGATGTACATCGGCAACCGCAAGCCGGTCGCCAAGGGCGAGTACATCGCGGCCATGGGCGCGGTCGACTGCGCCATCTGGGACATCATCGGCAAGGCGCTCAACCTGCCGGTCTACAAGGTGCTCGGCGGCTACTCCGACCGCATCCGCGTGTACGCGGCGGGCGGGTACTACGAGGACGGCAAGGACGCCTCGGGCCTGGCGAAGGAGATGGAAGGGTACGTGCGCGACGGGTTCCGCGCCGTGAAGATCAAGGTCGGCGGTGCGCCGATGACCGAGGACGTCGAGCGGATCCGCACGGTGCGCAAGGCGCTCGGCCCCGACATCGACATCCTCGTGGACGCCAACAACAGGTGGCTGGCCTACGAGGCCATCCGCTTCGGCCGCGCCATCGAGCCGTACAACATCTACTGGTTCGAAGAACCGGTGTACCCGGACGACTTCGCCGGCTCCGCCGAGGTGCGGCGCGCGCTCGACATCCCCATCTCGACCGGCGAGAACGAGTTCACGCGCTGGGGCTGCCGCGAGCTGCTCACCGCGCAGGCGGCGGACATCCTGAACTTCAACACGGTCATCGCGGGTGGCTACACCGAGTACCGCAAGATCATGGCGCTGGCCTCCGCGTTCCACACGCCGGTCGCGCCCCACGGCAACCCGTTCATGGCCGTCCACCTCCACGCCTCGACACCGAACACGCTGCTCATGGAAACCTACCCGGGCGTCGAGAGCCAGTACAACCCGGCGTTGCCACTCTTCCCGGTGAAGGACGGCTACATCACCGTACCGGACACACCGGGTATCGGCCTCGACATCGACCCCGGGATTGTGCGGAAATATCGAGTGGCGTGAACGTCGTGAGCTTGCTCGGCGCCCCTCCGGTCGAGGGGCGCCGAACTGTTCGAGCCACCCGATGGGGCCGCGCCACCCGCCAGTGACCGCCCGGGAGGTGAGTGAATGACGACGATCGCCGTGCCCCGCCCGGTGTCCGCCCGGCCGGACCGTCTGCTCTCGCTCGACGTGTTTCGCGGCCTGACGATGTTCCTGCTCATTGGGGAGAGCACCCGGATCTACGACTTGCTCGTGGCTCCTCCCCTCCAGGGCACCATCCTCGCGGCAATCGGCACCCAGTTCCACCACCATCCCTGGAACGGGACGCACGTGTGGGACCTGGTCCAGCCGTTCTTCATGTTCATCGTCGGAGCCGCGCTGCCGTTCTCCGTGGCTGCCCGGAACCAGCGCGGAGACAGCCGATCCGCCATCGCGCGCCACGCCGTGCAGCGGGCGTTCGTGCTGCTGGTGCTCGGATGGGCGCTCTACTGCATCCGGCCGGGGTACATCACGTTTCGATTCCAGAACGTGCTGGCCCAGCTCTCGGTGGCCTATCTCATCGCGTTCCTGATGATGCGTCGATCTGCCCGAGCGCAGGTGGCGTTCAGCTTCGCGCTCCTGATCGGCACAGAGTTGCTCTTCCGGTTGTTTCCAGCCGCGGGTTTCGACCAGCCGTTCGTGCCCGATCACAACTTCGGTGCATGGTTCGATCTCCGGCTGTGTGGCGAATTGTCGGCCGGCCACTGGGTGTCGTTCAACGCCATCCCGACCACGGCGCACACGATCTGGGGCGTGCTGGCCGGGCAATGGCTGATGGGCGGTCGCCGCCCGAACAAGAAGGTCTGGACACTGGTGGCGCTGGGACTGCTGGGCGTCGCCACTGGATACGCACTCGACCCGGTCACACCAGTCATCAAACGGATTTCCACAACCTCGTTTGTCGTCCTGAGCGGCGGCTGGTGCCTCGTCGCCCTGGCATTCTGTTACTGGCTCGTCGACGTTTGGCAGGTTCGACGCTGGGCGGTCTTCTTCACCATCGTCGGGATGAACCCGTTGTTCATCTACCTGTTCACCGAGAGCTACGGCACGGCATGGCTGGCCTCCCTCGCAAAGCCGTTCACGATGGCCGGCAGCCCATGGATGGGAGAGCTGTCCGCCGAGATCCTCACGAGCCTGGTCGCGTGGGCGCTACTGTGGGGGATGTGCTATTGGCTGTACCGGCGGAAGATCGTCATCAGGATCTGAACCCGATCGAGGGCCGGCCGCCGTCGGCCTGTTCGATTCCACACGCAACCCTGCTCGGTCCGACGGATGCAGGCAGCCGATCCCGGGCCGGTTGGCGAAGTGCTGCCGACCCGTGGCGAGCGCGAACGGCAGCACGCCCGCGGACCTGATGGGCCACGTCTTCGGCGACCCGACTTGTACGCCAGCTTCGTCCACCGACGGTTGCGGGCATGGACCGCCGAAGACGACCAGACCCGGCGCGCTCTATTTCCGGTACACCATCCCCATGGCACCCGTCCCTCCGTTGGCGAAGCGCACGATCTCGAGGGTCAACACGTCGATGATCGTGATGGTCTTGGACGGCTCCGCGGCGCCGCAGGTCACGTAGAGGAATGCGCCATCGGCGCTGACAACGACCTTGCTGGCCATCGGCTCGACCAGGATGTCCTTGACCTTGCGCCAGTAGTTCCCGCGCAGATCCATCACGGACACGGTCGAAACGACGCCTCCAACGCCTCCAGCGCGGACCTCCCGCGTCACGCTGAACGCGAGCCGCCCATCCGGGGTCACCGCAACCGACTGTGGCGAACGCCCGACCCCGACCGTTGTGAGCACCTCGTTGGTGGCCGTGCTCACGTAGTGCATCACGTCGTGCGCGATGCAAGTGACGAGGAGCGTCTTGCCGTCGTTCGTGAATGCGAGTCCGTGCGGCTGGCGGCTGGTCTTGATCGTCGCGACCTGGGTATCGGTGGCGGTGTCGAACACGAGCACCGACTGCGTGCTGTCGCTGGCTGCATAGACCCGGCGTCCGTCGGGCGACACAGCCACCATGGTCGGGTCCTTCATCGGCACCTGCTTGAGGATCTGTCCCGTCGGCGACAGCACGAACAGCGCCTGTGTGCCACGGGCGGCGACGTACAGCTTCTTGCCGTCCGGTGTGAACGCGGCTCCGGCCGGACCCTTGACGCCCGCGTCGGCCACGGTGCCGGTGACCGTCAGCGTCGCGAGGTCGATGACGGTCAGCCCATCGCCGCCCGTATTGCTCACGTACGCCTTCGAGCCATCCGGGGTGAGGCACACCTCTTGGGGGCCCTTGCCCACCTTGATGGACTTCAACAGGGCGAGCCGGTCGTTGTTCACCAGCAGGACATTGGCGGTGTCGTCTCTGGGGCTGACCGCGACGACCAGTTTGTCGGCCGGCGAGGGAAGTGTGGCCGTGGGTGCGGTCTGATCTGCGAGCGCCATCGACGCGAGCGCGAAGACGGCGACGAGAGTTGCCCAAGCGAGGCGCGGGACGGATTTCATACTGGTTCTCCATGCGTGGCGGGTTCATGGCACCCGGGGTGTCGCTCCGATGTATTGCATACGATATACACTCTGGGCGATCCGTCAAGCGCCGTCTTCCGCCGATGACCCGGTGCGGCTCCGAGCGACGCGGCGGCGGCCGGGCCACACGGGGGGCGCGGCAGGAGCAGCGCAGCAGGTGCTGAGGGTGCTGAAGGTGCCGGAGGTGCTACAGGTGCGGTGCTGAGGGTGCTGAAGGTGCTGGAGGTGCTACAGGTGCGGTGCTGCAGGTGCCAGGGGTGCTGAAGGTGCGGCACCTGCTGCACGGCACCTCCAGCACCATCAGCACCTGTGGCACGTATGGCACCGCACCGTCAGCACCATCAGCACCCCCGGCACCCCTGGCACCTTCCCCCCTGCCGCCTCTTCCCCCCCCCAGCCCCCGCCCTGTCGAGGGGGTCGCCCAATCATCGGACCTTCAAGAGGTCGTCGGCGGTCACGACCTTCGCGTAGGTGCCCTTCAGTGCGGCCAGCGTGGCCGCGTGGACGTGAGCAGCCGGCACCGTCAACCCGCCGTACTCGAGCGGACGCGTCGCGCACGCGTCGGCCATTCGTACGCCGTTTCATCGTCGTCGCGGTTGCGCTCGGCGCGTGTATGGCCGGCGGCTTCTTCCTCTGGTCGTCGTGGCTGAGCCCGAAGGCGAATTTGCGGATCGACTACTCGCGCGTGGCTGCCGAGCGTGCGAAGGAACTGGGCAGCGGGCAGTCGGTCGCCGGTGCGGCGCCGGTCTCGGACGCCGTCCAGAAAGAGACGCAGGTCCTGACCGACCGCCTCCGCGGTCACCCGGGCATCGAAGGCCTCCGCCTGCTCGTCGAGTCTTACCACCCGCCCTCCGGGACGTCGCCCGCCGAGGTTGCCGCCAACAGGGAGCTGGTGACATCGCTGGCCGACGGGGTCTTCTCTCACCTGATCGCCGCCCGACCCAGAAGCTCTGGACGCTGGCGGGGTTGGGACTGCTGGGCATCGCGGCTGGATACGCACTCGACCCCGTCACGCCGGTCATCAAACGGATCGCGACGACCTCGTTTGTCGTCCTGAGCGGCGGTTGGTGCCTCTTCGCCCTGGCATTCTCTTACTGGCTCGTCGACGTTTGGCGCGTTCGACGCTGGGCGGTCTTCTTCACCATCGTCGGGATGAACCCGTTGTTCATCGTTCATCTACCTGTTCACCGAGAGCTACGGCACGGCATGGCTGGCCTCCCTCGCGAAGCCGTTCACGATGGCCGGCAGCCCATGGATTGGAGAACTGCCCGCCGAGATCCTCACGAGCCTCGTCGCGTGGGCGCCGCGGTGGGGGATGTGCTATTGGCTGTACTGGCGGAAGATCGTCATCAGGATCTGAACCCGATCGAGGGCCGGCCGCCGTCGGCCCGTTCGATTCCGCACGCAATCCTGCTCGGTCCGACGGATGCAGTCAGCAGGTGCTGAAGGTGAGATGCTGAAGGTGCATGGTCAGTGCCCGCAGTTCGCCTGATTCAGAACATCACTTTCACCCGATCGCCGCGTAGGGGATCATCGCGCACGGGCAGGTCCCACGATTCTTGGCTCCGCCTTCCAAGAAGCGGTACCCCGCATTCACCGAAGAGGAACAGACGTCTCCCCTCCAATGGCGCGAGCGACCGCCATCCGCAATTGGCGTTTAGCGGAGTACGGCGCGCTGCAGGTCGTCGCGCGTCAGCGACTTCGGTGGGCGCGGGCGCGTGATTGGACGAGAGGGAAGTGGGCTCGTGGTCACGTCTTGCGCGCGTTCGACGCCGCGCGTTGGGGGGCCGCCCTGACGATGCTATGGAGATCCACGCGCACCTCAGCCACCGGCTCAGGCTCGCTCGAGACCGAGAGCGTGACCTTCGGCTGGCCGGGCTTGTCCGGGGGCGGGAAGAGGATCAGTCTGGGCATTTCACGGCCTTCGCCAGCAACTGTTCGGTGTTGGCCTTGGCCCACTTCTCGATCTGTTTAACAACCTTGCCGGCTGCCGCGGCGTAGCCGGTGAAGATGCCCGAGGACCCGCCGTCGCCGGAGAACTCGGTCGAGTACTCGCCGACCGTGAGACGGACGGTCAACACGGACTTGTTCTGCCGTCCCCAGACGTTCACCTCTCGGTTCGTCTCTCTCCCCAGTACATCCAGCACAATCACGGCGTCCGCCTCTGATTCAGCCAGGAACAGCACCTTTGAGTTTTCGATTTTGCTCTCCATGTCCCTGATCGAATCTGCCCGATCCTTGCTCGGGTCCGTGAATCCGGCCGTCGCCGCTGGGCTCTTTACGAACACGGCGAACCGAACCGGAGCCTGGGCACCGGCACCGAGTGAGGACAACGCGAGTGCGAGAATCAGTGCGTGCATGGCGAGTATTTCTCCTTCATCTTCTTTAGCGGTCGGCGCGCCACGATTTCCGCCTTGTGCGACTTCGCCCATCTGCGGATTTGACCCGCCGCATCTTGGGCCGCCGCAAGCCAGCGTTCTTCCAGGCCATCGACGATCATCACATCGCCACCCGACGTGACTCGGCAATGGACTACCATCCGGTCTGCGTTGCGCGGGTCAATCTCGCGGCCGAGAATTTCGACCATGATCTCGGCCTCGCCCCGATCGTTGACGACGTCGAACTCAAACCATCGGTTGATCTCCCAGATCATGTCTTTCACGGAGTCCCGCCTATCGCGGTCATCTGGCGTTGGAAAGGCCGGGCGCGCCGGAGGGGTGGTGAAGACGTAGACGCGAATGGGGGATTCAGAGGCGACGATCGCGCTGCTGGCCGCAATGAACAGGCAGGCAAAGAGAAGGGCGTATTTCATGGTGGTCTCAACGTAGGCGCGCGGGCGTTCCCGCGCCACCACTCAACGACGCGATCCCCCAAGACTGACCGGCTGACCGACTACTAGCCTTCGTGGTCCGAATCACCGTCAAGCCAAGGGCGCGAGCGACCTCGATCCGCGCTTGGTGTTTAGCGGAGTCCGGCGCGCTGCAGATCGTCGCACGTCAGCGGCTCCGGTGGGCGCGGGCGCGCGGATGGACGAAAGAGGAGCAGGGACTTCACTCGCCGTCTCCCAAGATGAGGTGCCGGTTAAACCGCGCCCATGCGTGGATCTGTTTGGCCGCATCCTCCGCCGCGCCGCGCCAACCATCCTCAGCCCCGTCGACGGTCCACGACTTGCCACGCGCCGAGATCTTGAGATGCACCAGGCACCAGCCCTCGCGCCGGGGGTCGAGTTCGCGACCCAGCACCTCAACGAAGACGTGGGCGTTCTCACGCCGGCCCGCCGGCTCGAACTTGACGTCCATGACGGTACGGCAGATCGCCATCCCGACATCCTGCACCGAGTCGGCCCGTGCCTTCAGGTCTGGCGGGGCAAATTCGCCCGGCCTGGGCCGAGCGGTGAAGATGAAGACCCTCACCGTCGGCTTCGGCTTGGGTGTTGGTGCTGCCAAAGTGGCGACCGCCAGGGTGTGGAGGGCGAGTGCAAGGATCAGTGCGTGCATGGCGCTACGTCTTTCGCTGCCCGACGAGTTGGTCGCAGTTGGCTGCGGCCCACTCGCGAATTTGCCGACACGCAGTCTTCGCAACACCGATCCAATCGTCCTCGTCTTGCGCGTCGATCGTCGTAACGTGCTCGCCCGCCACCAGGCGCAGGTGAATGATGTGCCAATCCGAATCTTGGGCGCCGCGTTGTCGCCCCGTGATATCGATCGCTACGTCCGCGCGCTCGAGTTCATTGACGAACCGAGACCCGCTTGCTTTGGCGGTGATGTGGTTCACGACGTCGATCGCGGAGCTATCACGGTCCTTGTAGTTCTGAGTCACGAAGCCGGTCTGCGGGTCGCGTTCTTGCGTCCAGACGTAGACGAGGACTTCTTTGCGCGAAGCGCTTGCGTCCACCGCCGGCGAAGCGGGGAGAGTCGTCAAGGCGCAGACGAGATACGGCGCGAAGGGGACCGTGAACGACCTCCTGACTAGTTCCGTTTGGCTTTCGTGCCGCCGCCTGCAACTGCACGGTGCAACAGATAGGCGCCTATCCCCTCACTCGCCATTACCGTAACAGGCCCATCACGCCAGCGGAAAGGGACCAAGGGACATTGGAGCCGTCTTCTGCGATGAGGACAATCATGGCTGACCGGCTCACGTCGATCTTGGTGACATCGAAACAGACCTGCCCGAACCGTCGCTGAAACTTCACTCCAAATCCGTTCGTCAACTCGTTCACCCGCAGCTCGTCTGACAATGAGTCGAGGGACTTGTCGCCTTGGCTCAGCACGATCTTGAGGATCGACGGCGCAGTGAGCGTCTTGGGTTTCACCGACACGACAATGCCGTTTTGGGCTGGAACACCGGAAAGGTCCGCGGCTTTCATGAGTGCATCGGTCAACTGAGTGATGTACCAGCCCGTGGGGCTATACAGTTCCACCGCGAAGAACTCAGCAACCCGTGGCTCCGTCCAGACGATCGGGTCCGGGCGGGGATAGCGCAGCTCAAGCATGATTCGGAATAGTCGAGCGGCCTGAAATGGCAACCCGCCCGAGGCGGCGCGGGCCTGGCCGGCGATGTCTAGAATCCCGCGTGCGACCGTCGGCGTCAGGAAGACGAGCGAGGCCGGTTCCGTAACCTGCGGCTGCATGGCCTGATGATTGTGTAGCGGTTGAGCACCAGCAGCCGAGCCACTTATCATCGCTGCGCCGGTCAGAAATAACGTAGCCGCGAATGACGCCCTTCTATTCACAGGGTTTCTCCTGTTTGACGTCCATCCGAACGCCGCTGCTCAACGGCACGATTCTCAAGACTGGCTGACCATTAAGGTTCATGGTCCGAGTGATTGTCAAGCCAGGGGCGCGAGCGACCGCGATCCGCTGTTGGCGTCTATTGGTCTCCCTCCGTGGTCGTCTCCCTTCGTCCATGCCGGGTGTGCCACCGATGCAGCCACGCTACCGCCTCCCGTGACGCTTCTTCAAGCCCGTCCTCCGCAATCAGGTTGCGCGGCGACAATTGAATCTGGCGCCACAAGTAGTTGACGCCGCTAGCAAGAAACAGAAGCCTGCGGGAGGCAGCGCAGCGATCGCGGGCGATATGGACAAGACGAGGGTGATCGCGAGGACACGCGCGGGGGGGACGCAACAACAGCAGGTGCTGAGGGTGCTGAAGGTGCCGGAGGTGCTACAGGTGCGGTGCTGAGGGTGCTGAAGGTGCTGAAGGTGCTGGAGGTGCTACAGGTGCGGTGCTGCAGGTGCCAGGGGCGCTGAAGGTGCGGCGCCTGCTGCACGGCACCTCCAGCACCATCAGCACCTGTGGCACGTATGGCACGGCACCGTCAGCACCATCAGCACCCCCGGCACCCCTGGCACCTTCCCCCCTGCCGCCTCTTCCCCCCCCCAGCCCCCGCCCTGTCGAGGGGGTCGCCCAATCATCGGACCTTCAAGAGGTCGTCGGCGGTCACGATCTTCGCGTAGGTGCCCTTCAGTGCGGCCAGCGTGGCCGCGTGGACGTGAGCAGCCGGCACCGTCAACCCGCCGTACTCGAGCGGACGCGTCGCGCACGCGTCGGCCACGACGGTGACGTCGAACCCGAGGTCGGCAGCCGCTCTGGCGGCGGCCTCCACGCACATGTGCGTCTGCATGCCGGCGATCACCAGACGCTTGATGCCGTGCTGCCGGAGGTAGTCGAGCAGTTCCGTCTCGCGAAAACTGTTCGCGTAGTGCTTGACGATCACCGTTTCCGACGGCAGCGGCGTCACGGCGGCGTGAATCTTGTACTGATCCGTTTCCTTGGCGTTCGCCGGCACGTGCCGCACGTGGATGACGGGCCACTGCTTCTCGCGGAAGCGATCGAGCACGCGCCTCGCCTGCTTCGCGGCTTCCACGGGTCCGGAGAGCGGCAACAGGCCGCCCTCGAAGTAGAAGTTCTGGATGTCGACGATGATCAGCGCTTCATCAGCACGGGCCTGCACGATTGCGCCTCCCTGTGTCACGCCGCCAGGCGGCGCTTGACGGCCGATGTGACTGTCCAATGTCGTGCCGAACGCCAGCAGACTCGCACAGAAGATGACCAGTCTCGTCATGGTGGTCCTCCCGACCCCTGACCCGCGCGCTCACTTCTCCCGATAGAACTCCTTCAGCACGGTGAACGCCTTCTTCTTCTCGCCGCGGTCGGAAATCAGCCCCTTGCGGTTGTAGTTGTCCTGGACGCCGGGAAGCACGCGGCGCGGCGATCGGAAGTCGGTCAGGATCCACGGGCTCGTGCCGCGCAGGAAGTCGATCTTCTTCAGCATCGTGATCTGGTGACGGTACAGGTTCTCCTGATACTCCTCGGTCCAACGCTCGTCGGTGCCGCCGTGCAGGCCGGCACGCGCATCGCCGCCGAATTCACTCATGACCAGCGGCTTGTCGTAAACCGTCTTCCACGTGATGAGGTCCGCGTCTTCGGGTGTCCGCTCGTACCAGCCCACGTACTCGTTGCAGCCGAGGACGTCGAGCTCCTTCCCGAGCGGGTCGTCGATGACCTTCACGTTCGGCTCGGCGTAGTGCGTTTCGAGCGCCGCCGTCACCGGCCGGCTCGGATCGAGTTCGTGCGCGGTTCTCACCAGTTCGCGCATGAACGTCAGCCGCGGCGGGATGACGGGCGTCTCGTTCCCGACCGACCAGAGGACCACCGACGCACGGTTCTTGTCACGCCGGATCATCTCGGCGAGCTGCCGGCGCGCGTTCGCCAGCGTGGCCGGGTTCTCCCAGTCGATCGTCCAGTAGACGGGTATCTCCGACCAGATGAAGACCCCCGTCCGATCGGCCACGCGGGCCATGTTCCTGTTGTGCGGATAGTGCGCCAGGCGGGCGAAGTTGCCGTTCAGCTCCTTCACCCACCCGAGCAGCGTCGTCGCATCCGCCTCGCTCGAGGCACGTCCCGGCCGCAGCGGCGCTTCCTCGTGGACCGAGACGCCGCGCAGGAACACCGGCTTGCCGTTGACGAGAATGTCGCGGCCGCGCACCTCAACCGTGCGGAATCCGAGCCGATCGCGAACGACCTCGCCGCCAGCCTCCAACTCCACGTCGTACAGCTTCGGCTGCTCGGGCGACCACGGCTGCAGCCCCTTGGCCTGCAGGCGAATCTCGCCGCGGCCCGACGCATCGGTCGTCACCTTCTGCTCGACGTGCAGCTCAGGGATGCGGACAATCACCGGCTGCGATCCGCCGTTCAGCTGCACCCACCCCGACAGCAGGTCCGTCGTGCCCCGCGCGAGCTGCAGCAGGAAGTCCTCGAGGAATATCGCGGGAACCTCGACGAGTTCCACGTCGCGCGTCAGCCCGCCGTAGTTCCACCAGTCAGTGGTGTCGGTCGGAACCGCGTCGCGCCGCCGCTGGTTGTTCACCGAGAAGACGACGAAGTTGTCGCCGTCTTTCAGCGCGTCGGTCACCTCGCAGTTGAACGACGTGAAGCCGCCTTCGTGCTCGCACACGGCGGTGCCGTTCACATACAGGCGCGAGAAGTAGTTCGCGGCACCGACGTAGAGGAACGTGCGCGCGCCGGCGGCCTTCTTGTACGAGAACGTCCGCTCGTACCAGATGGTGCCTTCGTAGTAGAACAGCTCCTTCTTCTGGCTGTTCCAGTCGCCCGGCACGACGAGCGTGTCGGACTTGTCGAAGTCGTACTCGATCAGATCGCGCTTGGACTTCGGTTGTGCCTTCTGGAAGTAACCGTCCTTGCGCGGCTGGTGGCGGTAATCGTAGTACCCCTGTTCGTACGGATCGACGATGAAGTGCCAGGATCCGTTGAGGCTGACGGTATGCCGCGTCTCGACGGACGCGATGAGGCCGGCGGGCGGCGGCAACGCGCCGGCCTGCGAACGGGGCGCGCTCGACGCGCGATCGGCCCGGCTTCCGGCGAGCGACGCCGGCAGCAGAAGCGGGAAGGTCAGACACGCCAGGAGCACGGTTCGACGCATGGGCGTCCTCACAGTCTGCAGGCCGGGCGGCCTGCGCCAACGATTTCGAATCGCCATCAGAAAGAAGGTTCCGCCGTCTCTGCGATCGCGGGCTGCCAGCAAAGCTTCGCCTCAAGCCGCCAAGGCTCGCTTCGCCAGCTCACGGCACCGCGTACTGCAGGTCGATATGCCGCCTGTGCGCCTCCCACTTGCCGGCGGAAGGCAACTTGCTCGAGCACTCGCTCACGAGCAACCCGCGGCCTCCCTGCCTCCCTTCGGTGCGACGGCAGGGTGGCCAGCCTACTTCCGTTTGCCCCATGTCGGAGAGGCCGGCTCCTTCATGAGCCGATCGACCGGCTTCTCCTTCAGCATCCGAAGGGCCTCCTGGACCGCCCGCTCGAGCTGCGAATCGTGGCCGCCAATCACGTCCTTTGGCAGATTCTCGACGTCGATGTCGGGCCCGACCCCTTCGTTCTCGACCGCCCACTTGTTGTCGCGGGCAAAGAAGCCTCCGCGCGGCGCGATCATCGATCCGCCGTCGACGAACGGCGGCGTGTCGGCCGTGTGCACGAGGCCACCCCACGTCCGTTTGCCGACGAGCGGGCCAATCTTCCGGTAGCGGAACATGTACGGCATGAGGTCGCCGCCCGACCCCGCCATCTCGTTGATGATCATCACCTTGGGGCCCCAGATCCCGGCCGCCGGACTCGTGAACGGGACGCGGTCTCCCGCGACGTTGTTGAAGTAGCCGTCGAAGGTCCGCTGCATGACGTCGATGATGTAGTCAGCCGCAGAGCCACCGCCGTTGAAGCGCTCGTCGATCACCACGCCCTTCTTGTCCTGCTGCGCGAAGTAGTACCGGTTGAAGCTGGTGTAGCCGGGCTGGCCGGTGTTCGGCAGGTGGACGTAGGCGAGTTGACCGTTCGACAGCTTGTCCACGAGGCGCCGGTTCGACTCGACCCACGCCCGCGTCCGCAGCCCCTGCTCGTTGGCGACCGGAACCACCGTGACCTGTCGCGCTCCCTCGAGCGTCGGCTTGCTGTTGAGCGTGAGCGCGGTCTGGCGGTTCGCGGTCCCATCGAGCAGACGGTAGATGTTGTCCGGCGCTTTCAACTCGACGCCGTTGACCTTCAGGATGTAGTCGCCTGCCGACGCGTCGATGCCGGGTCCGGCCAGCGGTGCGCGCAGATCGGGGTTCCAGCTTTCGCCGTCGTAGATCCTGGCGATCTTGTAGCGGCCGCCGTCGACCGTGAAGTCCGCCCCCAGCAATCCACCCGGCGACAAAGGGACCTCGGGCATGTCGCCGCCGCGCACGTACGAATGACCGATCGCGATTTCGGCGCCCATCATGTCGAGCAGGTAATTGAGGTCCGCACGATGCATCACGTACGGCAGCAGTTGCCCGTACATCGTCTTCATCTTCGGCCAGTCGGCGCCGTGCATGTTCGGGACGTAGAGATAGTCGCGCTCGTTGCGCCAGCCCTCGTTGAAGATCTGCCTGAACTCTTCGCGAGGATCGAGATACATCCGGAGCGAGACGCCGAGGCGTCCCTGTCCCGCCTGCGGAGGCGTCTTGTCGGCGTCGACGAGGAACAGGTTCGGGGAGCTGTCGCCACCAGGCTGTCGCGCGCCTGCCGCAGCACCGCCGCCCCCGGCCGCCCGGTAGAGGAGTTTCTTGCCGTCGGCGCTGACCGCGAACGCCGCCACGCCGCCGACGAACTGCGCCGTCTTGCGGTCGCTCAGGCGATAGCGATGGAGCGTGCTGCCGCTGCCACCACCCGGCCCGGCGGCCCGCGTCGCGGGAGCCTCCAGGTAGAACAGCGTACCTGCCGCCCCCGCGCGCAACTGTGAATACGGACGTTCCGGGATGCCCGGCACGGCGAGGACGCGCTGCTGCAGTCTGTCGAAGTCGATCTGCACGGTCACCGGCGGGTGTGCCGCGCGATCGTCGGCGCCTTCTGCAGCCTTCGCGCGCCCGGCCGGTGCGGCGCCGAGGCCGGCGTCCTCGTCGCTCTCGGGCATCAGCGGGCTCGCCTCGCCCTTCTTGAGCACCGCGCAATACAACGCGAAGGTCTCGGTGTGGTCGTACGACGTCATGTCGAGCCACTGCGAGCTCAGGCCGTAGTCGGTGGACGCGAAGAACCACAGGTACTTGCCGCTCGCATCCCACACGGGCCATGTCGCATCGGACAGGCCGTCGGTCACCTGCCTGGTCTCACCCGTGTCCACGTTGCTCACGAAGATGGCGCGATACAACGAGTTGAGGTGCGCCGAGTAGGCCACCCACTTCGAGTCCGGGCTCCACGTCGGGTTCACCGTCCGGGCCGGCACCATCCACGGATCCTGCCCGACGGTCTTCGCCTTGCCGGCGTCCACGTCCATCACCCACACGTGCAGGCTGGTGTCGGTGTAGAGCAGTTTCTTCGAATCTGGAGACCACGACGCGGTGTAGTAGTGCGTCGGGCCTGGCAGCGCGATCTCGCGCGGCGCCTCGAGGCCGTCCTGCCCCGCGACGAGCAGCGTGTATTCCCCGGACCTGTCGCTGAACCACGACACGTACTTGCCGTCGGGCGACCAGGCCGGATCGCGTTCGGCCGACGCGCTCGAATTCGTCAGGTTCCGCACGTCGCCCTTCTCCGCGGGGATGGTGAAGATCTCCCCGCGCGATTCGACGAGGGCGCGCTTGCCGGTGGGGGAGAGCGCCATGTTCGTGATGCGGCTGGCGACGTCTTCCCATCGCGGCATCATCCACGGGAAGTCGCCGGCGGCGGTGATGGTGACGATGTGTTCCCTGCCGGTCTTCGGGTCGAGTTCGTGGACGTAACCGGCCTGCTCGAACACCACGGCGCCCGCATTCGCATCCATCGTCTTGACGTCGAAGTCAGCGAACTTCGTGACCTGTGCGAGTCTCTTGGCCTTGGTGTCGTAGGACCACACGTTGGCCACGCCGTCGCGATCGGAGATGAAGTAGACCGAGTCGCCGGCCCACACCGGGTCCATGTCCTTCGAGTCGGTCCACGGCGGCGTCGTGAGGTCGTACGTCTTCAGATCGACGATCCAGACCGGGCGGTTCTGGCCGCCCCGGTAGTTGCGGCGTTCCTCGTCCCACGAGTTGTTCATCCGATACGCGACACGACTGCCGTCGGGCGAGATCTTCCCCTGGTACGCCCGGGGCAACGCCATCGGCTGTTCGACACCGCCCTCGATGGGAACGGTCCAGAAGCGGGGCGCGGCGCTCGGGGCCGCCGTGGCGCGAGCGGACGCAAACACGATCGTCCTGCCGTCCGGCGTCCACCCCTGGACGGTGTCGGCGCCCGGATGCCACGTGAGGCGCTTCGGCCCGCCGCCCTCGGCGGGGACGAGGTAGACATCCGCGTTGCCGGCGTATTCACCGGTGAAGGCGATCCACTTGCCGTCGGGCGAGAAGTGCGGGTTGGACGTCTGGCCCTGGAAGCTCGTGAGACGACGTGCCCGGCCGCCGGCCCGCTCGACGGTCCAGATGTTGTTGGCATAGGCGAAGGCGATCTCGGTCGCGCTCACCGATGGGGATCGGAGCATTCGTGTGCCCGAGGTGTCCGGTGCGGCCGCGAGGCCGCCGACCAGGAGCGGGAGCGCCAGACAGGGCAGGGCAAGAAGCATCGCGCGAGCCGTGGATGTCATGGTGATGGATTCTACAACTTCTCCCGAACCTTTGAGTTTCGCAATGCGTTACAGTCTGTGGGAGCGGACGTGCCGATGGACCTGGCCAGCCTCATCGAGCGGTGTCGCGAGGGTGATGACCTCGCCTGGGAGGCGTTTGTCCGCCATTTCCAGCGGCGGGTCTATTCCATTGCCTCGGGCTACGCCGCCAACCCGGACGAGGCGCAGGACCTCGCGCAGGATATCTTCATCCGCGTGTACGAAACGCGCGGCCGGTGGGCCGCCACCGACATCTTCCTTCCCTGGCTCGTCCGCGTCGCCCGCAACGTGTGCATTGACGCCCTCCGCCGCAAGAAGGCCCGTCCGCCGGCCGAGGACGTGCTGGCGGACGAGATGCTGGACCTGTCGGCGCCGGGCGGGACGCCGGAGTCGGAACTCGCCGCGACGAACGAGCGCCGGCTCATCTGGAAGGCGATGCGGTCCCTCGGCGAACTGAGCCGGGAGATGATCCTGCTGAAGGAGATCCAGGGGCAGTCGTTGCAGGAGATCGCTGCCGCGCTGCACGTGCCGGTTGGCACGGTGAAGTCGCGGTCCAACCGCGCCCGGCTGGAACTGGCCGCGCGCGTTCTGGAGTTGCAGGGTTCAGGGGTGGGGCGATGAACTGCGAAGGCTTCGATCGGGCGCTGGACGCGTTGCTCGACGGCGCCTGCGATCCGGCCGACTGGCAGCGGGCCGAGGCGCACGCGACCGCGTGCCCCCGGTGCGCGCGCCTGTTCGAGGGCCTGTCGGGCCGCGGCGACGGGCTGGACGAAGACGCCGAGGCGTCCCTCGTCGATGCGGTCATGGCACGCACCAGCGGCAGCGCCTGCGAGAGCGCCCGCGAACGGCTCTGCGACTACGTGGACGGCAGCCTCGAGGCTTTCGATCGGGAACTCGTGGCCGGCCACGTCGCCCGGTGCGCCCCGTGTGCGGAGTTGGCCGAAGTGCTCGCCCGGACCGCACAGGTGCTGCCCAGCCTCGCCGAGTTGACGCCACCGGCCTCGTTGATGCGGGACGTCCTGTCCAACACGAGCAGGCACCGGGTCGAGCCGTCGTTCGGCGAGCGGCTGATGGCGTGGCTGATGCGGGCGGCGCAGCGTCCCCGATTCCCGTACGAGGTCGCCTACGTCTGCACGCTTCTGCTCATCCTGATCGTCGGCGATCCGATGCGGGCGATTCAGAACATGTCCGCGCGGGGCGCCTTCTACCTCGAGCCGCGCGCCGAAGCGGCGGTACGGACGATTGGCGGGCCGCTCGCGGCCGCTCGTTCTGCGGGCGCACGAACGGTGGCGGCAGTGGCGCAGGCGCCGGCGGCCGGTGTCGAGATCCGGCGTAATCTGTCCACCGCGCTCGCCGCGTGGTGGGACACCCGCATCCAGGCGCCATTCAGGACGATGGCAGGCCAGGTGACCGCGTGGGCGCAGGCGATGATCGACGCGTTCGGCCAGTTCGTCGAACGCATCCGGAAGCCGTCCGCGCCAAAGACGACACCCGCGGCCGGCGCGGCACCGAACCTCCGGGAAGCCCGGCACGTTTGACTGATCAGGAGACAAAGAGGCGAGGCGGTTTCAAGGCTCGACGAGGAGAGACGGTCATGCAGAACCAAGACATGTCGGAACAGGTGGCGTCCACCTACGAACAAACTCACGAGCCGAGCGGGCAGCAGGCGGCCGCCCGCCCCGGCCCGGCCACCAACCGTCGGGACTTCTTCGACGACCCGCGGCGCAAGTCGCCGGTGCTCGCGCTGGTGTTGTCGCTGATGCCGGGGCTCGGGCAGGTCTACGTGGGCTACTACCAGCAGGGCTTCGCCAACGCGCTCATCATCGCCTCGCTGATCGCGCTGCTGGCATCGAACAGACTCCACCACATGGAGCCACTGTTCGCGCTCTTCATGTCGTTCTACTGGCTCTTCAACGTCGTGGACGCCTGGCGCCGCGCCGTCTTCTACAACAACGCCCTGGCCGGCATCGGGCCGGCGACGCTGCCCGATGACTTCCCGCTGAGTATGGGCCGAGGGTCGCTCGGCGGCGGCATCGCCCTCATCGTGGTTGGTGCGGTGATGCTGTCGAACACCCTGTTTGGCGTCTCGCTCGACTGGCTGGAGCAGTGGTGGCCGGTTGCCTTCATCGCTGTCGGCGCCTGGCTGCTCTACCCGAACATCGTGAAGCGCGCGAAGTAGGATCATCAACCGGCACTGTCACTGGAGCGCCGGTTGGGGTCAGCGAATCAGACGTGGTTCGCTGACCCCCCGGTCCCCGATTCCCACCTCCTGGCCCCCGCCGCCTTGGCTCCGCGATAGAATGCGAGCATGGGATTCCGCCCGGTCCAAATGGTGCGACCGCTCCTTTGCACTGTCGCCGTCGCGATCGCATGTCTCACGCCCGGGGCACGAGCGCAGCAGCCACAATCCGAACAACAACAACCACCGCCACCACAGCAGCAGCCACCGGTCTTCCGCGCGGGGGTGAAACTGGTCCGGGTGGACGTGTCGGTGACCGGCAGGGGCGACCAACCCGTGACCGACCTGCAGGCTGCCGATTTCGAGGTGACGGAAGACGGGGCCACGCAGCGCGTCGAGACGATGAAGTTCGTGCTGGCCAACGGTCAGCCGGCGCCGGGCGACGATCGTTCGCTCGAGATCCGTTCGCCCGAGAACGCGGAAGCCGAGGCCGCGCGAGACGATGTTCGCCTGTTTGCGATCTTCCTGGACGACTACCACATCGATCGCCTCCCGAGCATCACCATCCCGCTCCGCCGCGGTCTGTCAACGTTCATCAACCGGCTGGAGCCCACCGACCTCGTGTCGATCAGCGATCCCCTCACGCCGCTGAGCGCGATCAGGCTCACGCGGTCCAAGCCGGATCTGCTCGACGTCATCCACCGTTTCGAGGGGCGTCAGGGTCAGATCTTCCCGGTCAGGAGCGTCGTCGAGGAAGCGCAGTTGCAGGAGGGACGGGACATCGCACGGATTCGCGCGGAAGTGACGATTTCGGCGCTCGAGGCGCTGGTGACGTGGCTCGGAGGCCTGCGGGAGGGACGCAAGACCGTCATCTTCGTGAGTCAGGGGCCGCAGCATCGGTTCGAGAGCGCCGACCTGCAGCAGGACCTGCAGGCGGTGATCACCGCGGCCAACCGCGGCAACGTGACGATCGACAGCGTCGACCCGCGCGGCCTGGGCGGCGGCGGCTTCGGGTCGACCGACACGCTCTATCAGTTCGCGGACAACACCGGTGGCCGGGCGATCATCAACTCGAATGCCATCGAAGAGGGGCTTGCGAAGGCGGTCATCGATGCCACCGCGTACTACCTGATCGGCTACACGCCCACGCGGTCGCAGGATGACGGGAAGTTCCACAAGATCTCGGTGAAGGTGAAGCGTCCGGGCGTCCACGTGCTCCACCGTGCCGGCTACTGGGCTCCGAGCCGAGCCGAACTCGATGCCGCGGCGGCGATTGCCAACCAGCCGAAAGTCCCGGGTGTCACCGGCGCGATGCAGACACTGGCGCGCGTGCAGCCGAGGGGCCCGGTGCGCACCTGGATTGGCCTGTCACGGCGCGCCGACGGACAGACGACCGCGACGCTGACCATCGAGCCGGCATCCGCACAAGCTCAGAAGCAGATCGCGAAGGTGGATGTCGAGGTCGTGCGGGATCACGCCGCCGCGGAGCCGGCCAGGACCCTCACGATGCCCGGGCCGGCCGGCACGACCCACTCCCGCGAGGACTTCGCGCTCGCACCGGGCGAGGTCACGTTCAGGTTCACGGCGCGTGACGCCGACGGAGCGGCCCTCGACCGGTGGGAGCAGGCCGTGACGCTGCCGGACTACTCCAAGCCCACTGTCAGCCTCGCGACTCCGAGGTTCTACACCGTTAGATCGGCGAACGAGTACCGCACCTTGCAGGCGACGCCAGATCCGCTTCCGCGTGCCTCGCGGCTGTTCCATCAATCGGAGCGGGTGTTCGTGGATGTCGAGTGCTACAACGTCCGCAAGGACACGACGCCGGAATTGAGCGGCCAACTGCTGAGCGGCGACGGGAAGGAACTCGCGCCTCTAGCGCTGCCGGAGGCGAGCGCCGGGAAGCTGCGCTTCGAACTGCCGACCCGCAACCTGGGACGCGGCACCTACATCCTCCGCATTCGCGCGAAGGTTGCCAACGCGGAGACGGAACAACTGGTCGCGTTCCAGGTGACGCAGTAGGACCGACTCACTTCTGCTGGTAGACCCGCACGTATTCCGGCCTTCGATCACCAGGTTGCCGCCCTCGACGCGGACGTTCTCCGCCCGCGACGTGTAGGACTGTGCTTCGTTGTTGCGGATGTAGCCGATCTCGTAGCTCCACTTCGCAGGGTCGAGAGCGCCGGGCGTGCCGAACTCGTCGGAGAAGACCAGTGTCCAGCCGGCGGGAACCGCTGGCGTCGGCGTGGCCTGCGCCGGCGAGGGGCGGTCTGCGCCGCAGGTCACCGATGCCGCGAGAAGGAGGAACGTGAGAGGCAGGCTGGGTAGGTGCGGCACGAGCGGGATGATGGGCCGCTGCGTCAGGGGCGTCAACCGCGCCGCCCCTCCAGCATCGCGGCCCGACTCCGCCTTCGACGCCGGCTATCTGGCCGCCACCCCGACGGCCGTCCAGGCCTGGGCGACCGCGCGCTCGGCGGCGCTGCCTGCGCCGTAGAGGTCACGAGCAGACTGCTCGGTGGCCGCCCGCGCGAGGCCAAAATCCGCAGCCGACGGCAGCAGGTACACCATCGCGCGGTAGAAGGCGCGCTCGATCTCGTCCCGCCGCTCCCGCCCGACACCCGCGACCGACAGACCGGATGTCCGGTTCGTGCCGCCTTCGACTGCCAGGTAGAACGCGTGGCTGACAATCGTCGAATTGGCGTGGACGCGCCCGTTGTCCTCGGCGCCCGTCGCCAGCGTGCGAGCGTGATCCGGGTGGCCAAACATCGAAGGATCCGCCATCGATCGGAAACCGCCAGGTACGGCATCTTCGCCAATCAGGTAGTCTGCCCGCCCCGTGCCGAACCCGGGTTCCTGTCGCGAGAACTCCACGCCCGTCGCGAGGATGTCGGCAAAGGCCTCGCTCAGTGCGCCAGACTCGCCCCGGTAGATCAGCCCCGACGTCGAGTCGATGACACCATGCGTCAGTTCGTGGGCCACCACATCGAGCGCAAATGCAGCGTTCTCCCACCGAGGCCCATCGAAGTCCGCAACGGCCGGCGCGCCCTCGCCGAGCACCACCACGCGGCCGTCCCAGAAGGCGCCGCCATAGAAGTTCGGATAGGTCGCGCTGACGGCCGCCCAGTCCTCGCGACGCGCTGGATTCACGATGGCCGTGATGGTCGAGTCGCGGTTGTCGAGGCCGTGGCGCCCGAATCGCTGCAGGTAGTAGTCGTAGGTCGCACTCATGCTCGCGTGCGCGGCCGCCGCAGCCGAGGCTGCGTCGCCCGCCGTTATGTCGGACAGGGCAGGAGCGGCCGCACCCTCGAGAATGGCCGCCGTCCGACGCGCGTCGCCGCGAAGGTCGAGGGCCACGATCGGACGCAATCGCGCCCGATCCGTTGCGCTCGACTGCGCGCCGGCCACCGTCTTGACGTTGCGATAGTTCAACAGCAGCGCACCGGTTCTCGCGTCGATGAAGCACAGGCGCACGTCCGAGCCACTCCGGGCTTCCGCCTGCCACGCGAGAGCGAAGCTTCCGGCGCGGTTGCGATCCTCCGTGCCCACGGACCCCAGTGGCAGCACCACCAGTGTCGGCGGACGGCCCGCCCCGACGCGGCCACCCGTTTGCGCCTCCACGATGGCGGCGGCGTCATCCGCACCGACGTTCGGCGTGGTGTCGAGATCGATCCCCTCGTGCACGACGCCGAAGATCGACACGGGCAGCCCGTTCGCGACCTGTCGCGTGAACTCGGCGCCGAACACCGGCACGCCGCGATACATCTGGCGCATCCGTTCGTGGACGCGGCCCGGCCGCACGGTGTCCGCTTCCTGCCGCGTCAGCACGAGCTGCCGTTCGCGCAGGAGACGGTTGAGCCTGGAATCCCAGTCGCGCACCTCATCCACGCTCGTGGCCGCCACCCGGGTGCCGGCCGGACCGTTGGGCGACGCCGCCGAATCGGCCGCCGGCTGATTCCGCAACGTCTCTGCGGACGCGACACCGCGGCCGGCGCCCACGCTGTCCGCCGTGGCGCCCGGCAGCAGCGGTACAGCAGACGTTGGGAGCGGCGCGCGGGACGCCACGAGCGTCGTGCCGCGAAGGATGACCCGCGCCGTGTCGTAGAACGTTCCTCCCGGCCCGCCCTCCTGGGAGAAGAAGGTCAAATGGATGACGCGGCCGATCTGCGGCGCACCGGTCGTGATGTTCGTGATGTCGTAGAGCGGGACCCGCGCATGAACGGCAGCCGGGCTGAAGGCGTACTGGAACTTGCCGTTCTTCACGGCGAGATCGCCCTGTTCGATGACCGCGCCCGGCGTGATGAGCGTGTAGTGGACCGTCGACGCGGTGCTGCTGCCGGTGATGGTCGTCCCTGCCGCCGCCGAGAAGACGCGCGTCGTGGCCCCGTCGATTCGAAGGCCGGTGGCGCCACTCGGCCGCGTCTTGGAATACACGAAGAACTCGCCGCCGCTGTCTGGCAGGCCAGGCATGCGGCCCACCAATCCGTTCCACGACGCGGTGACCTGGTAGCGGTAGATGCCAGGCACGTCGAGCGGCCACGCCGCGGCCCCGGCAAACGATCCGAACCGGTCGCCCACGCCGTCGGCCACCTGCTGCCGCCCGTCCGGATACGTCAGCACGAAATGGATCGACACCGGCAGGATGGGATCGATCTGCATCGCGGCTCGGAAGCTGCTGCCGACTTCGTACGACGTGCCCGGGCGCAGGCCGACCAGGAAGAACCTCGCCTTGTCGCCGAGCGGGCCGTGAAGGTCCTCCGCGCCGGCGGCCACGATGCGGTTGTTGTTCGTGCCCTTGGGCAGGAGAAACGCGCTCGAGATGTAGCCGGAGTACATCGGCGCCTGGCGTGCTCGCCTCATCACCACCCCGCCCAGCAGCCGGTAGATGTCTCCCGGCGCATCGCCGTTCGCCGACGCGCCGATCTGTCCGCCGAAACTGTTCGGGCTCACGGGCCAGTACGGCGCCCGAACGGTGCTCTCCCCGACGATGAAACGGCCCATGAAGCCGGGCCGGGGCGCGGCGCCGTAGTAGTACTCGATGTCGGTGATGTATTCGGGGTAGAGGTGCGGCGAGTAGCCGTTCGACGTCTTGATGGCCAGGTTCGACGTGCCCACCCCGTTGAGCCTGGTGTCCCACGGCGAGGTGTCGCCCGCCAACTGGTACGTGAGCACCGGCTCGATCTTGTTCGCCCCCTGGCCTTCCGCGCCGATCAGCAGCACGTCGCCGGCCTGGTAGGGAAAGGTGATGTGAGCGAGGTGCTGCGTTCCGTCCGGTTCGACGTACCCTTCGAAGCGGGTCTCGCCGCGCTCGACGTACTTCCCGCCAATCTGGATCTTCTTGCCGCGTGCGACGACCGGCGACGACTCCGGGTAGACGATCCCCGCGTGGCGCATCGTGGACACCCAGAGGTGACCTTCCGAGTCCGTGTACTTGGCCAGCACCTTCGCGTGGTACTCGCCGGGAGCGTCGAGCGGAAACGACTTCATGCCCTGCGCGGCGCCGAAGATTCCGGCTGCCGAAGCCCGGCCGGAGTAAGACAGGGTCCGCATCGTTGCGGGATCGGAGCCGACAGAGAGGCTGACTGTCACCTGCACGTCGGCCGGGAACGCCGGATTGAACTGAATGTCACGGCCGTACGTGGCACCGACCGGGTACGGCATGCCCTGGAAGGTCGCCGTGGCCAGCGTCATCCGCCGGGCGATCCAGAAACGAAAGGTGCCGCCACCCTCGTATCGCTGCCCCTGTTGGTCGGCAATCCAGCCGGTGGCGGTCACCGTGTATTGTCCGTAGGCGGCCGGCTTCCACGTCGTGAAGGCGGCGTTCTTCGTCGTCGGGCCGTTGCCCGTCCGGGCCACGATCTTCGCGACGCCCAGGTCGGTCGTGCGCCCGTCGGGCCCCTGGACCTTCACCGTCAGTTCGCCCGTCGTCCAGTCCCACTTGATGTTCTGCAACGGGTCGATGCTATCGGCTGGGAACTGCGGTTCGAGTGAATAGGACACACGGTTCCCGTAGTCGTCGTACATCGGCAGAATGACATCGTCCGGAATCAGGCTGCGGTCCGAGGTGGCGAAACGCTGGCGATCCTCGTCGGCGACGACGCCCCGGTAGCCGTTGGAGTTGTAGTTCGAGAGCAGCAGCCAGGCGAATCGAGGCTGGATGCTGGAGCCGTTGACGACGCGGCCGGACACGTGGTGCCCGCTGGCCGGGATGACGGGAGAATAGAAATACGTGCTGGTGCCGATTTCTGGCGAAAACGGCCGCGCGGCAAAGGTGTAGCCGTTGAAGTTGTAGAGTCGCGTGCCGACCAGTACGCCGAAATCGAAGCGGAGGCGGTAGAGGCCAGGCGGCAGTTCGGCCGGCAACGGCGCCCGGACGGCGAAGGTCACCTGCCGGGTGCCGGCCGTGCGCCCCTGCTGGGCGTCGCCCACCGGCAGGGACAGGAACTGATCGAACGGCGATTTGAAGGCATAGCCGTAGCGAGTGGTGCCTGCCCCCTGCACGCCCCCTTCGATGGCGAGGCCAGTGGGCGTGAGCAGCGTGGACATCCGCTCGTCGCTCGGGAGCCGCATCCATCCGTCCGCGTCGAACGTCCGTTCGGCGGTGACCAGCATGCAGACCTTGTCTGCCCTGATGCCCGCCGCTGACAGGCCGGCCAGGTGGGTCTCGCTGAAGACCAGCGTGGCGGCGATCTCGAGGCCGAGGCCCTGCCTCCAGGCGGATTCGGACAGCGACACGTCGGCGTGCCAGTCGCCGTAGACCGTGTGCCCGTCCCCCGAGAAGGACATCGGGCCCGCCGGTTCCCGCCCCGGATCTCGTGGTTGCGCCCCGGACATGCCCGGAAGGGCCAGAAGGAGCGTCAGGAACCCGATCGCCGTGCCGCGCCGCCAGATCGTCCGTGTCATCTCGTCCTCGTGTGCAGGTGTGAGAGCCGCGGGAACACTTCCAGTGAGCGGGGACAATCCACGACAGTTGGACCACGCCCACCACCCAGAGGTTGAAAAGGCGCTACAATCCCCGCGCCCGGCGGTACGCCTCCCACCCGTCTCTTCCCATCACCAAGGAGTATCTACCTGGACTTTTTCAAGGTCGCGGTGTCATCGTCCGGCAACCACGAGAACAACGTGTACAACCGCTGGTGGAGCGAGAAGCACCACGGCGTGAAGGAAACGACCGACAAGGACGGCAAGGTGAAGTTCGAGTATACGATCGACCGGAACTCGGACATTGCGAAGAACCTGAAGGGCCACCTGCTGCTCGTGACCGGAGACATCGACGACAACGTGCACCCGGCGAACACCATCCGCCTGGCCGACGCCATCATCAAGGCGAACAAGCGGTTCGACATGTTCATCCTGCTGGGTCAATCGGCCGAGAGCGTCGATCTGATCGAACTGGCGCGCGAGACGCCGCAGGTGGGCACCAAACGGACGGGGACGACGGGTCAGAGGCAGCGGCAGTAGCGCACCCACGGGCGGGACGCCCGTGCCACTCGGTGGGTTGGCAGCGCCGAACAGGTGGCAGGGCGACAGGGCGGCAAGGCGCCAGGGCGCCAGGGCGGCAGGGCGGCAAGGCGACAAGGCGGCAAGGCGCCAGGGCGGCCAGGCGGAAGGAACGGTCAGGCGCCAGGGCGGCCAGGCGGCCAGGCGGCAGGGCGCCAGGGCGGCCAGGCGGAAGGAACGGTCAGGCGGTCAGGCGGCCAGGCGCCAGGGCGGCAGGGCGGCAAGGCGCCAAGGCGGCAGGGCGGCAGGGCGGCAGGGCGGCAAGGCGGCCAGGCGGAAGGAACGGTCAGGCGCCAGGGCGGCAAGGCGGCGGCACAGCAGAGAGGGGGCGGGCCTCCAGGCGATCGTCGAATGGCTTCGGCGATGCTGGCAGTGCCCGCCGCCCCTTCTCTCTTCTCGATTCTGTCCACAGCCGTTTCGCCCAGGCGTCATGGCGCAGCCAGTTGCGCCCCTGCCAGGTTCGATTCCCTATCTCTCCCTGATCGGCGCCGGCGGCTTCGAGCGGTCCTCATACGGGCGCAGGTTCCAGTCGAAGAACGTCCACGTCCGGTTCCACGAGTCGATTTGCTCGGGCGAGTCGACGCGCTGCAGCGTCTGCCGATCCACCCGTCGGCTGAACGAATGGCCCTTGCTGTCACCCCAGGGTGCCGGGTTGACGTAGACCTTCGTTTCGGCCAGGTCCGACTTGCGCGAACGGAGCGCATCCACGATCTGCTGGTCCTCGACGAAGTTCACGTCCAGGTCGTTGGTGGAGACGTGCACGAGCAGCGGCACTTGCAGTTTGTCCACCTGATAGAGCGGCGAGCGCTGGATGTAGATGTCGGGCTTCTCGTACGGCAGGCCCTGGATGGCCTCCTGCGTCGAGAAGTCCCACTGATAGCCCGGGCCCTTGTACGACAGCCTGAAGACCAGGTTTGTCACGGGGACGATCGCAGCGCCCGCCACGAAGGGATGCTTCTCGCGGAAGAGCGAGAGCAGCGTGATGTAGCCGCCGTGGCTCCAGCCCATGATGCCGACGCGGGCGGGGTCGACGTGCGGCAGTGTCGCGAGGAAGTCGAAGGCCGAGATCACGTCCTCCACTTCCTTGCCGCCGTAGTCGATCGCGCGGTGGAACGCTTCGCCGTAGCCGGTGCTGCCGCGATATTCGGGCGCGATCACCACGTAGCCTCGCGCGACGGCTTCCTTCACGAAGGGGAACAACGAGATGCCCCAATTGCTGTGGACACCGCCGTGCACCCAGACGAGCGCCGCGTGGCCCTTCGTCCCGCGCTTCTCGATCGGCTGGAAGAGGTACGCGGGAATGTCGAGATCATTCACCCTGCTGCGATAGGTGACCTTCTTGTAGTCGATGATGCCCTTGCAGACTTCGAGGTAGCGCGCGTCCACCTTCGTGCGCGCGTCGATGTCCGCCTGGTAGTTCGTCCCGGGCGAATGATCCTTCGGATCCTTCGACACATACTGCTCACGCGCCCGATCCTGATCCATCGGGACGCTCAAGCGCGGAGCCCGGCGGGGTTGGCGCTGAGGCGTCTGGGTCGGGGCGGCTGCCTGAGCCTGGGTTTGCGCGGATGCGGGGAGGCCTGGCCAGAGCACCAACAGGGCGGCGGCCATGGCGGTCATCAGACGTGTTCTGTGATTCACGATTGCGTCCTCCGATGTATTGGGGGCAGTGGGGCTGGGCGCCGCGATGATATCACCGACCCTGCCAGCGTCCTGTATCATGGCGCGCATGCTCCCTCGATTTCGCGCAGTCATCGTCTTTTTCGCCCTCACGGCGTCTGCCGCGCAGACCCGGGCGGATGCACCCCATCCCCGGCTGTTCTTCGATGCGGCGGGGCTGGCGGCGATTCGTGTGGAGGCGGCGAAACCCGCGCTCGCACCCGTCGCAAGACGACTCATGGCGCGCGCGAACGCGCTGCTGACGGCGCCGCCTTTGATGTCGTCGAAGACAGGGCGAGGAGAGCCCGATCCGCCCGGACAGCTCAAGGGGATCGAGTCGGCGCGCCGGCTGCAGGGCCGGACGGCCACACTGGCGATGGCGTTTCTGCTCTCGGGCGAACGTCGCTACCGCGACGCCGTCGTCAGCCAGTTGACGCAGGCGATCGACGACTGGCCGATCTGGGTGGACACGGCCCACCAGCCGCCGTACGACCTGATGAGCGGCGAGCTCTCGCTGACCTTCGGCCTGGCGTACGACTGGCTCTACGACGCGCTGACGCCCGCCGAGCGCGGCCGGCTGCGCGAGGGTGTCGAGCGACGGGCGCTCCGCGGTTACCTCGACGCCACGACGAGGGCGAAGCCGATGTTCTGGTTCACGGCCGAGCACAACTGGAACCCGGTCTGCAACGGTGGCGCCACGGTGCTCGCGCTCGCGCTCGGGCCGGACAGCATCCTCAGTGATCAGGTGCTGACGCTTGCCGTGCCGGCCATGGCTCGCTACTGGGAACACCTCGGCGACGACGGCGCGTGGGATGAGGGAACGGGCTACTGGGCGTACGGCCATCGCTACGCGTTCATGGCGGCCGACGCGTTGCGCCGCGCCGGACGCCCGGAAGGCGCGCGGTATCTGGCGCGGGCCGGCGCGCGCGTCACCGGGTACTTCCCCATCGTCTTCAACCCGGGCCGGAGACTGACCGCGAGCTTCGGCGACAGCGCCAGCCGCGCCGCCGATCCGATCTTCTACTTCCTGGCGCGTGAGTACGGGAACACGGATTTCTCGTGGTATCAGGACCGCACGCCGCCGCGAGGCCCGGGCAGGGAAGGCTGGCCGGAAGAAGCATTGGAGATCGTCTGGAAGGCGGATACCGTCCCGGGCGGTCCGGGCGGTCGGGACGCTGCGCCCACGTTGCAGCCGGTGACGGCCTTCTCGTCCATCGGCTGGGCGATGCTCGCCCCGTCGCAGCCCGATCCGCCGTTCTTCCTCGCGTTCAAGAACGGATCCCTGGCGGCCAATCACACGCATCTCGATCTCAACCATGTGAGCGTTGGCGTCGGCGACACCATGGTCCTCGTCGACCTGGGCAGCCGGCCGTATCCGGCCGACTACTTCAATTCTGCGCGGCGCTTTCAGTACTACGAGATCACGACGGCGGGACACAACACGGTCGTCGTGGACGGCAAGGGGCAGATCCCCGGCCGCAAGGGAACATTACGTGGACCGGCCGTGGGGCCAGGCTACGTGGCGTTCATCGGGATCGCCGACGGCGCCTACCAGGCAGACACGCCGCGCGCGCGGCGCCACGTGGTCTTCGTCGACCGGCGCTACTACGTGCTGCTCGACGAGGTCGAGGTGACGGCACCGGCGCCGATCGAGCTGCGCTTTCACACCCACGGCAGAGCGAGCGAGCGGCCGGGTGGGGGATGGACAGTGTCCGACGGAGGGAGCGCGATCGACGTCGTCCCGGCCGATGCGAACAAAATCGAGGGACGAATCGAGGCGGTGACCGGCTGGATCGAGCCGGTGAGCGTGCTGCGGATCAGGTCGCGCGAGAACACGGGCCGGCTGCTGCTGGCGACGGCGCTCCTGCCGGCGCTCGAGGGAGCAAGCCGGGCCGACGGTGTGGACCGGGCGGCAGGAGTGCGCCGGGCCGACGGAGCGGACGGGGCGGCAGGAGTGGGACGGGCCGACGGAGCGGATCGGGCGGCAGGAGCAAGCCGGGCCGACGGTGTGGACCGGGCGGCAGGAGTGGGACGGGCCGACGGTGTGGACGGGGCGGCAGGAGTGGGACGGGCCGACGGTGTGGACCGGGCGGCAGGAGTGGGACGGGCGTCTCGCCCGTCCTCTGCGCTGGCCGGGGTCACGGTGACGCAGACTCTTCTCGGCGACGAGTTGGTCGTGACCGTGGGTGCAGACCGCCTCGTCTTCCGCCGCGAGGCCGACGGCTTCGCGATGAGCAGTGTCCGGCTGGGGCCATCCCCAGCCAACCTTTCGCCCCCGGGCTCCGTCCATACAGTGGAACCTGACAGCGCCGGCGGACGTATTCTTCGATAGCGAGGTGGAACCGTCTGGCGGTTCGCAGCGCGACGGAGGCCCAGATGACGTTTCTCAAGAGAATCCTCGGGATCGGGACGGCTCAGCCGCCCGCCCGTGTGCGAATTTGCCCGGAATGCGGGATGGCCATCGCGGAGCACAAGGATTGGTGTTCGATCTTTCGCGCCCTCCAGGCACGTGAACAACAGGGATTGACGCCCAAGACCGCACAAAACTGAGACGGCTCGGCCGTTTTGCGGTATAAACACCCGCGTGAAGCCCATCATCGAGACCGAAGGGCTGACGAAGCACTACGGCAGGCTTGTGGCGCTGGAGGATCTCACCATCCAGGTCGAAGCCGGCGAGGTGCTGGGGTTTCTCGGTTCCAACGGCGCCGGCAAGACCACCACCATCCGCCTCCTGCTCGACCTCATCCGTCCAACTCGCGGCCGCGCCCGAATCGGTGGCTTCGACTGCCGCACCGAGAGTCTGAAGGCTCGTGCGCTCGTCGGCTACCTGCCCGGCGAGATGCCGGTCTACCCTGAACTGACCGGCAGCGAGTACCTCGACTACCTGGCCAGCCTGTCCGGCGGAGTCGCCGACCCGGCGATCGTGGAACGCCTGCTGCACCGCTTCGACGTCGGTCCCGCCGACCTGAAGCGCCGCCTCCGCGATTTCTCGCACGGCATGAAGCGCAAGCTGGGGATCGTTCAGGCACTGATGGGCCGGCCGGCGGTCGTCATCCTGGACGAGCCGACGAGCGGCCTCGATCCGCTGATGATCGAGGCGTTCTGCGAGACCATCGACGAGCTGAAGCGGGACGGGCGGACGACAGTGTTCCTGTCGTCGCACGTGCTGTCCGAGGTGGAGCGGACGTGCGGCCGGGTCGTCCTGATTCGTCGCGGCCGGCTGGCCGCGGTGAAGGCGATGGGCGAGATCGGCGCCGCGTTTCCCCGCCGCGTGACCGTCACGTTCTCCGGGCCCGTGTCCCGGGACGCTCCGACCGGCCCGACGATCCTGCTCGTGGCCAAGGAAGATCGGCGCTGGGTATTCGATGTGGTCGGGGAGCTGGGCCCGCTCGTCGCGGTGCTGGTCGGGTTGCCGATTGCGGACCTCGAGGTCGAGCGGTTCTCGCTCGAAGACTACGTGCTCAGGCTCTACGCGAGGCCATGATGCGGACTGCCCCGTTCCGCGCGCTCGTCGGCCGGTCGTTTGCACGCACGGCCGCCGTCTTTGCGGTCGTGGCGTGGATTCTCGCCGGCTTCCAGGTGCTGCTCGTGCTGGTCGCGCGATCGTTCGTCGAGACGCGATCGTTCGACGTGTTGTCGTCGCTGATGCCGATGAACCTGCAGCAGTCCCTCGGGCCAGGCGCCCTCGTACTGGCGTCGTTTCCCGGGCTGGTCACCTTCGGCTACTTCCACCCGATTGTCGTCCTGGCGGTGCTGCAGACGGGGGCGTTCATCGCCACCGAGCCTGCGGGCGAGATCGAGTGGGGGCTGTTCGACCTCGAGCTGTCGCGGCCCCTCGCGCGCCACTGGATCGTCACCCGGAGCCTGTTGCTCGCACTCGGGCTCTCGAGCGCGCTGGTCGCGGCGATGGCGCTCGGCACCTGGCTCGGCCTCGTTGGGTTCGCGCCGGCCGGGGCGACGTGGCCGGCTGCGGCGAACGTCGCGAGCCTGGCCGCGCACCTGGTCTTCCTCGCGTGGACGTTTGCCGCGCTGGGTCTCGCGGTTGCCACGTTCGTGCGACGGCGAGGCACGGCGTTCGCGCTGGTCGGCATGGCCGTCGTCGTGCTGTACCTGCTGAACTTCCTCAGCGACGTGTGGGCGCCGGCCCGCCGCATTCGGTGGCTCTCGCCGTTCCACTACTTCCCGGGCTTCGCGGTGGCGAACGGCACCGCGCCGACCTTTCACGACCTCTCGATTCTCGCGATTCCGACGCTGGTCCTTTCCGCCCTCGCATACTGGCGATTTGCCCGCCGCGACCTGTGAGCCACCACGTGCTAGACTTTGCCGCGCCACGGTTCGAGGTGGACTCTCTGCAACCGATTTCCGACAACACGGAGGCTAGGATGGACGTGTCAGCGATCCGGCGCGTTTCTCGCACGCTGGTGGGTCTCGCTGTCTTCACCGGGCTCGCCGTCCAGTCGCTGGCGCAGGCGCCGGCCGCGAACGCTCCGCGCGCACTGAACGCGTCCGACTATGCACGCGCGGAGAAGTTCCTCGGCTACAGCGTGAACCCGCTGGTGCTGCACGGCGCAGTGCGCGCGACGTGGCTGCCGGGTGACCGCTTCTGGTATCGCGACACGGTCGAGAACGGCGCGGAGTTCGTCCTCGTGGATCCGGCGAAGGGCACGAAGGCTCCGGCCTTCGACCACGCGAAGCTGGCCGCCACGCTCGCGGTCGCCTCGAAAGCGACCTGTGACGCGACGCACCTGCCGTTCTCGCAGTTCGAGTTCACGCCGGACGGGCAATCGATCACGTTCACCGTGCAATCGGTCAAGTGGTCGTGTGACGTGCAAGGGAGGTCGTGCTCGTCGAGCCGGACAGCGGCCGACACCTCCGGCGCTGCCGCCTCCCGGCGAGAGGAGAGGAAGTCACCCGACGGGAAATGGGCGGTGTTCATCCGCAACGACAACCTCTGGGTACGTGACACCGCGACGGGCGCCGAGAAGGCGTTGACGACCGATGGCGTCAGGGACTTCGGATACGCGACCGACAACGCCGGGTGGGCGCGCAGTGATGCCCCGGTGGTCCTCTGGTCGCCCGACTCGACGAAGATCGCGACGTACCAGCAAGACCAGCGCGGCGTCGGCGAGATGTACGTCGTCGAAACGAAGGTCGGCCATCCGACGCTTCAGGCGTGGAAATACCCCCTTCCGGGCGACGAGAAGGTCACGACGATTCAGCGGGTGATCATCCACCTGGACGGGCCGAAGGTCGTGCGCCTGAAGATGCCGCCCGATCAGCACCGATCCACGGTGACCGATGACATCAAGTCGGCGTCAGGGGAACTGGAGGACGCGCAGTGGAGCGGCGACTCGTCGCGGTTGGCGTTCGTGTCGACCTCGCGCGACCACAAGCGCGAGCAGGTGCGGATCGCGAACGCGGTGACAGGCGATGTACGGGACGTCTTCGAAGAGAGCGTGAGCACGTACTACGAATCCGGCCTCGACAAGGCGAACTGGCGCGTCCTGTTCGACACGAACGAAGTGATCTGGTTCTCGGAACGTGACAACTGGGGCCATCTCTATCTCTACGACCTACAGACCGGACGAGTGAAGCACGCCATCACGTCGGGTGAGGGGAATGTCGCCCAGGTGCTGCGCGTGGACGAGAAGGCCCGCGTCATCCACTTCGTCGGCGTGGGACGCGAGAAGGGGCGCGATCCGTACTTCCGTCACTACTACCGCATCGGTTTCGACGGCAAGAACCTGGCGCTGCTGACGCCGGAGGATGCCGATCACGACATCTCGGTGTCGCCATCCGGCGCGCTCTTCATCGACAACTACTCCCGGCCCGACGTCCCGCCGGTCAGCGTTCTGAAGGCGGCCGACGGGAAGCTGGCGCTCGCCCTCCAGAAGGCCGACATCTCGCGGCTCGTGGCCGCCGGCTGGAAACCGCCGATCCCGATCACGGTGAAGGGGCGCGACGGCGTAACGGACCTCTACGGGCTCCTGTTCAAACCGACGAACTTCGATCCCGACAGGAAGTACCCGATCATCAACAGCATCTACCCGGGACCGCAGACCGGCAGCGTCGGCGGTCGCAGTTTCTCCGCCGCGCGTGGCGACGCACAGGCCCTCACCGAGCTCGGCTTCCTCGTCGTGCAAATCGACGGGATGGGCACGCCCTGGCGCTCGAAGAAGTTCCACGACGCCTACTACGGCGACATGGGCGACAACACGCTGCCCGACCAGGTGGCGGGGATGAACGACCTCGCCAGGCGTTATCCGTGGATCGACATCGATCGGGCCGGGATCTACGGCCACTCAGGTGGCGGATTCGCCACCGCGGACGCGATGTTCCGGTACCCGGACTTCTTCAAGGTTGGAGTGTCACAGGCCGGCAACCACGACAACCGCGGGTACGAGGACGACTGGGGCGAGAAGTGGCAGGGGTTGCTCGAACGAAGGTCGGAGGGCACCGACAGCTACGACAGCCAGGCAAACCAGAACTTCGCCAAGAACCTGAAGGGAAAGCTCCTGATCGCGCACGGCACGATGGACGACAACGTGCCGCCCTACAACACGCTGCTCGTCGTGAACGAGCTCGTCAAGGCCAACAAGGACTTCGATCTGCTCCTGTTTCCGAACCGGAAACACGGTTTCGGCAGTGAACCCTACATGATGAGGCGTCGGTGGGACTACTTCGTCCGGCACCTGATGGGCGCGGAGCCGCCGAAGGAGTTCGAGTTCCACCCGCCGGCGCAGGGACAACGCAGGTAGGCGCGGCTCCTACTCCAGCGTGATGTTCCCTGCGGTGAGCCGCACGTCCAGGGAGTAGCGCCCCGGGCCCTTCCAGGAGAACGATCGGAACAGGCCGTTCTTCGACGCGTCGAACGTGCGGGCGGACAACTCACCGGCGGTGACCCTGGCTGACGCCGACTTGTAGTCGTCGCGCCGGCCGACTTCGATGTCCACGTTGCCGGCCCAGCTGCTCACGTCCTTGTTGCCCACGATTCCGCGCATCCGCAGTTCGCCCGCGGTCAGACGCGTCGTCACGTCGCTCTGCGCGGGCAACTCGATCACCAGCCTGCACTCGTTGGTGTCACCCCTGGTGACGATCGTGGCCTCTCTTCCGCGGACCGCGATCTCCACCCGCACGTTGTGAGCGTCGGGATCCCGTGCGGTCCAGCGGACGACGATCCGCTCGTCGCTGCCCGCCTTGATCGTATAGTCGCCGGCCGACAGATCCATCCAGACGCGCCCGCCGGGCGCAAACGGCTGCTCCTTCGAACCCTCGACCGAGGCCATGGCGGGAAACGCGGACGCCACCGTCAGCAGGAGAACGAGCGCCGCCGAACGTAAGCGCTTCATCGACATCCCTCCCATCGAACTACTACGGCGTGTGTCCGGAAAAGGTTCGCCAGCCCCACCTTCGGCGCCTATCGCGACAACCAGCACGTCAGCTTCACCGACAGCGACCGATTCCGCGCCTGCATGAAGTGCGGGCCCAGCAGGTTCGTGTCCCACCCCTGGTTGTAGACGACGTAGAAGTCGCTGCCAGGGCGATAGATGTACCACAGCAACAGGTTCAGGCTCGCCTGCTTCTTGGTGTCGTTGTACTGGGCGAACCCCTTGGCGAACAGCGACGGCGAGAATGAGTAACTGACGCGCGCGCTCACGGTGTTGGTCGTGTACGGCACGACGGCCGGCAGCGTGATGCGGTTGCGGTTGTAGCTGGTCTCCACGAGCAGCGTGGTCAGCGGCAGCACGTTGAACCCGAGGCTGTACGTCGTCTTGTCGCCGTTGTAGTAGCTCCCGGTCTCGATGCCGGCGTTGCCTGCGACGTGGAGGCTCGAGTTCGACGCGTACGCGGCCTTGAACGTGTTCCAGCGATGACTCCCGACCGGGACGACTCCGTTGCCGAGCCGCCACGGCGCGGTCAGCACGTCGTAATCGTGGAGGGCCTCGACGGTGAGCGTGGACGTGTCGTTGAACGCCACCGCGAACTGACCGTCCCCGGTGCGCGACACGATGTGGCCCGCGTGATTGGCGTAGGTGTCGATCACGCCGCCCAGGGTGAACTGGCGGACCCACGGCCAGTTCGGCCGCGGTGTCCACGCGCCGCGCAGGCGCGGGTTGCGAATGTCGGTCCGCTTGATGTAGCCCATCTCGGCATTGAAACCGGCGCCGACATCCAGATACGTCACCCCGTAGTTGTAGCGGTCCTTCTGATAGGCGAAATCGAAGCCGCCCGCGTAGTCGTCGCCCTTCGATCCGGGGGAGAAGGTCTTGGCTGCCAGCGCGGTCAGCGTGGTCGTCCGTCCCAGGACGAGGTTGAGATCGACGCCGGCCGTTCTGTTGAACTCCGCGCCCGAGCCGCCCTGACGGTTCAGGAAGATCGCCCCCATCGACGAGTGCGCGAGCACGTTCCGCTTCACTCGCACGACGGAGTAGTTCGCGCGTGGCACGAGGACCTGGTGGGTGCCGTTCGCGTAGGCCATCTCGTCGGTTTCGATGTTCATCAGGCCCAGCGTGTAGGGGCCGACGCGTCCTGTCACACGCCCGCCGCCGAGCAGTGGCACCTCCTGGCCGTCGTACAGACCGACCCGGCGCGAATAGAAGAGCGGCAGGAGGCCGGGGCCCTGATCGCCGTTCTCGGTGCCGGGTTTGCCGTAGTTGAACAGGCCGGCGCTCTCGGTGAAGAACTGCCGTTTCTCCGGGAAGAAGAGGCTGAAGCGCGTGACGTTCACCACCTCCTGGTCGGCCTCGACCTGGGCGAAATCGGTCCGGTATGTCAGGTCGGCCATCAACGTCTCGGTGACGCCGACACGCGCGTCGAATCCATAGCGGTCGAGCTTGGTGGTGGACGCGTCCGCACTGTAGTCACGGCCCACCTGCGGCGCGACGAACGGGATGAACTCCAGCCGCCGCCGCGCCGTCAGATCGCGCAACCCGTCGAGCACGCCGGCGTTCGAGAGCCGCGCAAAGCCGAACGCACCCTGCGCGCGCGGATACGAAACCCAGTACGACTCTTCATTCTTGCGAACGATGCGGCGTCCGACGTTGAGGCCCCAGGTCGTCTCGCCGATGCTCGTCTTGAACCGCAGCTGGCTGAAGGGAATCGCAATCTCGGCGTACCAGCCCTTGTCGTCGATGCTCGTCCTGCACTCCCACACGGCATTCCAGTCATTGTTGGTCACGCGCGCGTTGTCGGTGTACTGCGCGTCCTTCTGTGCCCCCAGCGGATTGGTGGCGAAGTAGAAGCCGTTACGCCGATCGTGGAACGTGTCGATGACGATGCGCGCCTGGTCGCCCTTCGCCAGGCCAGAGTCGCGCTTCATCTCGCTCGCGCGGATGGCCGTCGGGTCGGAGTCGAACGCCCAGATCGCGAAGTAGATCTTCCGGTCGTCGTAGAGGACGCGAAACTCGGTGCGCTCGGAGATCGGCGCACCAGGATTCGGTTCCCGCTGGATGAAGTTGCCCTGCGCCGGGGCCAACTGCCACACCGCGTCGTCCAGGTGGCCGTCCATCTTCGGCGCCTGCCCCTTCGGCAGCCGCGCGGCGATCGCGTGGAAAGTCGAAGGATCAATCCTGTTGAGATCGACTGCGGGAGCCGACACGTCGGGCGCCTGGCCCCGGTGGGCCGGGTCGAGGGGCTTCTGGCCCTGTTGCGCCTCGGAAATGGGCGAGACGCCAAGCAGCAGGAGCAGGCAGATGAGAGAGGCGAGCGGACGGCTCATCGATGAGAACCCAACCGGGAGCAGGATCAATTCTACAGTTCTTCCCAGTTTGCGACCTCGGGTTGCCGCGTCTGGGCGGCCGCGGCTTGTCGGTGGGGGCGAACGACGACGGCGGGCCGGCTGATCGTGGAATCGGCCATCGGAAACACGCTGTCCGTGGTGCCGTACTTCCGCCGGATATCGTCGAGCTCACCGAAGTCGAGCGCGCGGTTGGGGCAGGCGGCGACGCACACCGGCGCCGCTCCGGCATCGACGTAGTCCACGCAGAAGTCGCACTTGCCGACGGTGTTCGTCGCCGCATCGTAGCGGATCGCCTCGTACGGGCAATCGGCGACGCACTTGTTGCACTTCACACAGCGGCTCTGGTCGATGAGGACGATGCCGTCCGGGCGCTTCCAGATGGCCTCGGTCGAGCAGGACTTGCCACAGACCGTGTCTCGGCAGTGATGGCACGCGACCGAGAGGTTGTACGCGACGACCGTCGAGGCCCAGATCCCTTCCCGTTTCTGCCAGTCGCCGGCGGTGACTTCGTACACCCGCCGCCAGTGCAAGCCCGCGCGCAGATCGTTCTTGTCCTGGCACGCCATCTGGCAGGTCTTGCATCCCGAGCAGGCATCCGAGTTCACGAAGAACGCGTACTGATTCATCGTCCTGTTCAACACCGAGCCCGCAGAGTCCGTCGAGGTGCCACTCTTCCGCCCGGCCCCGACTGCACCAGACAACACGGCCAGTCGGTCTCCGTTCGTCACGCCTTCGCGATGTCCACCATGGCCGTGTGCTGGGCGTTGCCGAAGGCCAGCGGCGTCCAGCGTTCGGAGGTCAGCACGTTGACCGAGCCGCCCCGATCCACGCCCTTGTCGGTTGGAGCCCACCACGCACCCTGCGGAATCGCGACAACGCCCGGGAGGATGCGGCGCGTGATCCGGCAGCGGATCGTCAACTCTCCGCGATCGTTGAACACGCGCACCTCGTCACCATTGGAGAGCTTGCGCGCGGCCGCATCGACCGGATTCACGAACACACGCTGAGGAAACGCATCCTCCAACCAGTCCACCCCGCTCATTGTCGAGTGCACCCGCGAGAGCGAATGATGGCCGATGATCTGGAGCGGGAACTTGCGCGCGCCCGCGTCGAACGGGCTCTCCCACTCCTGCACGTACTTCGGTACGGCGGGAATCTCGCCCGGCTTGCCGATCGCGTGCAGCGCGCTCGAGAAGATCTCGATCCGGCCGGACGGCGTCGGCAGGGGTGATTTCTCCGGGTCCTTGCGGAAGTCCGCGAACGCGACAGCCGGGGACTTCACGGGCAACTGGTACACGCCGGCATTTCCCGCTTCGAATTCGGCCAGCGCCGGAAGTCCGGGATAGCGAGCCTGGCGGTAGGCGTCGAGCGCGGCATCCACCCACTCGCGTTCGCCGCGCCCCTCGGTGAACGCCTCGTGGAGGTGCAGCCGCTCGGCGATCTCCGCGCAGATCCGGTAGTCGCTCCTGGTCTCCGCCAGCGGCTCGACGACTTTCGGCATCAACAGCACTTCGTCGCCGTACTTCCAGCCGTCCTCGACGCCCCACGTCTCGAGTTGCGTGCACGCGGGCAGGACGATGTCCGCGAACCGGGCGGTGGGCGTGAGGAAGTTGTCCTGGACGACGAGGAACTCGACGAGGCGCTCGTCCTGCAGGATCTTCGCCGTCCGATTGATGTTGGCGTGCTGGTTGATCAACGCGTTCGAGGCAACCGCGTAGATGAGCTTGATGTCGCTCTCGAGACGCCCGGCTCCGCGGACACCGTGCTCGGCGCCCAGTTCCCTTCCGTGCAGAACGGCCTCGGTCCACAGGAACGTCGGGATGCTGGCCTTGACCGGATTCGTGCCGGTGGGGAAGACGTTCCAGAGCGGTCCGCCGTCGGGCGCCTGGAAACCCATGCCGCCCGCCCATCCGCCCGCGACGCCGACGTTGCCGGTGAGGGCGGCGAGGACGCAGCCGGCCCGCACGACCTGCTCGCCGTACGCTCGGCGCTGCATGCCGTAGCCCTGGTACAGCACGCCGGGGCGTTTCGTCGCGTACTCCCGGGCGATCCGCTCGATCGTGTCGCGAGGCACGCCGGTGATCGCCTCGGCCCACGCCGGCGTCTTCGGGATCTTGTCGCGCGTGCCCAGGATGTACTCCCTGTAGCTCTCCGCGTTCTTCGCCTCCGCCGGCATCTGCGTCTCGTCGAAGCCGATGCAGTGCGTCCGGACGAACTCGGCGTCGTAGATTCGCGACGCGATCATCACGAATGCCATCGCCGACATCATCGCGGCGTCCGTGCCGGGCCGGATTGGAATCCACTCGTCGGCGAGCGAGACGGCGCTGAGCGTCATGCGCGGATCGATGCAGACGATCCGCGCGCCCCGCTCGCGGGCCTGGCGGAGAAAGTACTCGGTGTTCGTGCCGTCGCGTGTCTCGCCCGGATTCCACCCCCACATCAGGATGAGCCTCGCGTTGACCCAGTCCTGCCGTTGGTTCCCGGTGACACCGGTGCCGTAGACCGACTCTGTGGCCTTCGCCATCGCCGGCCAGGAATAGTTGTTGTACTGCCCGAGCGAACCGCCGAACAGGTTCAACAAGCGCTGCGCGACCTGGCGGCCGTTGGTCTGGCTGTAGCTGCCGGTGCCGTATGGCACGTACAAAGCCGCATTGCCGTACGTCTTCTTCACCCGCGCCAGTTCCGCGGCCACCCGGTCGAGCGCCTCGTCCCAGTTGATCGGCTGGAACCTGCCCTCGCCACGCCGGCCCAGGCGTTTCAGCGGCCGTGTCAGGCGGCTGGGATGGTACTGGCGCCGGCGATACGCGCGGCCTCGAACGCAGGCACGAAGCTGAGGCGCTTCAAGCGTGTCGCCGGGGCGATCATCGGTCTCGATGCGTACGATGATGCCGTCGCGGACGTGGAGCGCGAGGAGACAACGCCCGCCGCAGTTGTGCGAGGGACAACCGGCGCGTACGATGCGGTCGCCGGGCAGAGGGGCGCCGGCCCCGAGTCCGGCGGCCCCAGGATCCGTGTTCGGCCAGCCTGCTGGCTCGCTCCCGCCCGCCGCGATTGACGACCCGAGGATCAGGCTCCACTTGAGAAAGCAGCGCCGGGAGAGATCTTCCATCCGCTACTTCATCAAGGCGTTGAACAACAGCTTGTACGTGCCGTGCGTTTGGGCGCGGTGCTGGGTCCGGTGACCGATCAGGACCACCCGGCCCTGGCCGTACCTGGCCGCCACCATGGTCGCCTTCTTCGCCAGGCCCTTCTCGCCGACCAGCCAGCCGCTCTGCAGGAGGTCGCTCTCAGGGTAGACACCGATGGTCTCGTAGCGCTCGTTGAAGTCGTTCGGCGCGATTTCGAACGCGGCGCTGCCGCCCAGGAACGCCACGAGCCCTTCGGCCGGCATCCCGTATGCGAGAGGGTTGGCCGGATCGAAGTGAACGTGCAGCGTCGAGCCAGGGCAGAAGAACTCCTTCGCCGGCCTGTTGGCCACCACGTTCCGGATCGGCAAGCTGAACTTGTCGATGGCGAAGGCGCTGGCCCCGCCAAACGTGACGAGCACGCCGCCCTTCTGAACGAACGCCTTCAGCGCCTGAACGCCCTCGCTGCCGATACCGCTGCGATATTCCGGCGGGTACGACTCTTCCGGACGGCCCCGGCGCCGCTCCCCGCCGGCCCCCGCTGGCGCCGCCTCGCCCGTGATCATCTGCGTCGAGTCCTCGGGCAGGATGATGACGTCGTACTTCGCCTCGAGTCCGCCCTTCTTGATCTCGGCGTCCATCAGGGTGGTATAGGGGAACGAGAACTGCTCGAGGAGGAACCGGGTCCATCCCTCGTCCGCGTTCCCGCCCCAGTACCGCTGGTACATCCCGACGCGGAGCCGCTTCACCTCGTGCACGCCCTGCTTCGGATCGACCTTCAACGCCGCGAAATCAACGCCGGTGTCGGTGCCGATGCTCGTGAGCAGGGCTGCCGGCGCATTGGCCGCCACCAGGAAGTCGCCGGGCTGCAGGCCGTCGCCTGTCTTGTCCACCCGCCTGACCGCGACGCCCTTGTCGAGCAGCAGGTTCACGGCCTTGAAACTGTCGTTCAGCCGTCCGTCGATGACGTAGCCGGTCGTGCTCTTCTCGACCTTCCCGACCGAGCGGACGGAGTCGAACTTCCGGAACTCTCCGGCCGGCACCGCGTCGAGCGGGTCCGCGCGCACGCCCATGAACTCGGCCATGGTGTCGGTGGCCATGTCGTAGGGACGGATGGGTGTGCCGTCGCGATCGCGCGTGTAGGAGTTGTCCGGGTAGAACGTGCGGCCCAAGAGGTACCGGATCAGCCCCATCTTCGGCTGCGCCATCGAGACGAGGTACGAACCCTGAGCGTAGGCGACGCCGTTCGAGGCCGTGAAGGGCTTGTCCGCCACCTTCATGTCCACGCCCTGCACGAGCAGCTTGCCGACCAGCTTGGCCGCGGTGAGCGGGTCGTGCTGGCCGGCCGGGATGACGAACGCCGCCGGTTTGCCCGCGGCGCCGCGCTCGGTTTGTCGCTTCGCCTTCAGGTAGGCGTCCCAGAGCACGGTCTCCTTGTGGCGCGCCGCGAGATCGAGCGCCGCCCACGCCGACACCTTCTGGCGTTCCACGATGTCGCGCAGCCGCCACCAGCCGCCCGGCCAGGGATTCGGAAACGTCGTCTGCGCCTCGTACACCGGCAGGTTCCGCGCGCCGCCCTCGAGTTGATCCGGGTGGATGAACATGGGCGTGGCGAGCTTCGCACTTGCCGACTCGGTCAGCATGCCCGCGATGTTGTGGAACGGCGTGATCCAGTGGAAGCCGAAATGTCCCCACCCTGAGTACTGCGCCATGTTGAGGATGCCCGAGAGATTGGCCTCCTCTTCCTTGTCCGCGATGTAGGCGCCGTACCAGCTGTGCTCGCGCCAAATCAGCGGGTCGGCGTCCGGGCGAATCGGATCGGCGTACGGCGGCACGTAGATGCGCGCGCCGTAGCTCCCCATGTGGTGATGGTCGATGTACGCCTGCGGGATCCACTCGGTGAACAGGATCTTCGCCATGTACTGCGACTCGACCATGTTGGTCTGGAACGCGTCGCGGTTGTTGTCGTGGCCCGTGTACTTCTGATAGAGCGTCGGCGGCGCGGAGCCCTCGTACTCGGTTCCGAGCGTCTTCTGGTACCAGTCGGTCACCATGATCTGGCCGTCCGGGTTGAAGCACGGGACCATCAGGAAGACGACGTTGTCGAGGATGCGCTGCGTCTCTTCGTCCTGCCGCGAGAGCAGGTCGTACGCCAGCTCAGGGCTCATCTGTGTCCCGCCGATCTCGGTTGCGTGCAGGCTCATCGACTGGCAGATCACCGCCTTGCCTTCGCCCACGAGCTTCCTCGCGTCTGCTTCTCCGATGCCGCGCGGGTCGCTCAGCTTCAGGTTCACCTGGCGCAGTCGCTCGAGCCTCGCGAGATTCGCGGGCGAAGAGATGATGACGAGCAGGAACGGGTTCTTCTCCGTGGACGGCCCCAGGTCCACGACCTTGATCTTCTGGCTCTCCTTCGCCAGCAGCCGGTAGTACTCGACCATCTTGTCCCAGCGGGCAATCTTGCGGTCGGCGCCCATCTGGAACCCGAAGAACGTGTCCGGTGACGTCACCTGCGCCGCCACCGCGCGCGCAGGCGCCGCCGTCGCTCGAGCCGTCTGGGCCTGTCGCAGCGCGGACGCGCCGGCGTCCTGGGCGGCTGCGTTGAAGAGAACGACGACACCGAGGGCGAGGATCGATCGAACCGTCCAAGCGGCCTTGCTCATCGAGTGACTCCCGCGGCAGGGGCGCGACCCGTTGCGTCCCTGCGGAAAGACCGACGATTGTTCCTACACCGACTCTTTTTCGTGGCCGCGGCGTCTTCGGCCCTGGGACCCGGACTGGACGATGTCGCGCACCATGACCGTGAGCGCGCGGTAGTCCACCTTGCCGCTCGGCATCTTGGGGAGGAAGGTCAGCACGACGAACTGCTTGGGGACGGCGATGCGTGCGACGCGCTCGGCGATCCGGCCGAGGATCGCCTTCTCATCCACCGGCGATGTGACCGCCGCCACGATGCGGGCGCCACGCACCGAGTCGGGCACCTCGACCACGGCGCATTCGGCTGCATCCCCGACGAGGCGCTGCAGCACGTCCTCGACCTGGACGAGCGACACCATCTCGCCGCCGATCTTCAGGAAGCGCCCGAGACGGCCCACGTGCCACAGGTAGCCGTCCTCGTCCATGTAGCCCATGTCGCCCGTGTCGTACCAGCCGCGCCGCATGTGCAACGTGGTCGCTTCGAAATCATCGAAGTAGCCGGGCATGACGCTGTCGCCCTTGACGAGAATCTTCCCGATCTCGTTGACCGCGCAGACCTCCCCCGTCTCGTAGTGCTCCATTCGCACCTCGACGTTGGGCAGCGCCTTGCCGACCGTGCCGGGCCGATTGTGCCCGGGGGTGTTCACCGAGATGACCGGGCTGGTCTCGGTGGTGCCGTACCCTTCGAGCAGCACGCAACCGTGTCGTTCGAGGTATCCCTGGCGCAGCGCCTCCGGGCACTTGTCGGCGCCGGTGATCAGCAGCCGGACGGTCGCAAAATCGCCGGGCTCGGACTTCTGCAGGTAGCCGGCCAGGAACGTCGGCGTGCCGACCATCATCGTCACGCCCTCTTCGCGGACGGCCGCACAGATCGCGCGGAACTCCAGCGGGTTCGGGTACGTCACCACGGTGAGGCCGTTGGTGAGCGGAAGCCACAGCGTCACCGTCAGGCCGAACACGTGGAAGAGCGGCAGGTTGCCAAGAATGGTGTCCTTCGGCCCGAACTCGAGCACCTGGTGCATGCCCTCGACGTTGGCCCGGATGTTCCGGTGCGTGAGCGGAACCGCCTTCGGATCCTGTTCGCTGCCGCTCGTGAAGAGCACCACCGCCTGTTCATCGTCCGATCCGGCGTGGATGCCGCGGCAGATCCGCTCCGCCGACATCGACGCGCGCAGGAACGCGCCCAGCTTGTTGAACGTGGAGACGCCCGCGGCCAGATCCTCGATGAACACCATGCCGTCGACGGTCGGGCACTTGATCTTCTCGAGCAGCGCCCGTGACGTGATGATCGTGCGGAAGGCCAGCCGCTGCTGCGCCATCTGGCAATTCTGCGCCGCGCCGGTGGAGTAGTTGATCATCACCGGCGTCCGGCCGCTCATCAGCGCGGCAAGGACCGTGTAGATCGCGCCACCCGAGGTGGGGACCATGACGCCGATCATGCCCGGCTTGTACTGCTTGAACTTGCCCGACAGGATGAGCGCGCGGATTAGCGTGTCACGGTAGGTCACCCGCTGGCCGGTCGCCCGGTCGATCACGGCCAGCCGGCTCTCGTGGGCTTTCGCTGTTTGGACGAACTGTTCGACGAGGGACACCAGCACTCCTCCACAGAGGGCCGGATTGTACATCAACAGCCTTCATCCTCACTCCTTCCCGATCGTGATGTTCGACACGACCGCTTCGCCGGCGGTCGGCACGAAGACCAGTTCGAGCCGGCCGTGGGTGACGGTGACCGTGAAGCTCCGGGTCACCGCCGTTCGATACGCGCCCGCCTCGCCCAGAATGTCCAGGTTGGCGATCCGCCGCTCGCCGTTGGCCTCCACGCTGAAGACCCGGCCGCCGGCTGTCGTGGCCTTGCCCGGCTCGAGGAAGCCGAGCGTCACGCGGTAACTGCCGTTTGCCAGGGGGATGTCGTAGCGGAACGTTCCGCTGCGGTAGGCGGCATACAGCCCCGCGTCTTTCGCGTCTGCCACGCCGCGAACCGGTGTCGCGTCGGACGGGGCGCGAAGGCCCGCCGTGGCGATCATGTGGCCCGTGCCGCCCCTGAAGAAGTTGTCCGAGCCGTAGAGCGCACCCGCCGAGGACGTGAAGCCGGTGGTCAACTGGCCTGCGGCGATGTTCACATCGTTCGCGTTGACCAGCGTCCATTCCACCCGATCGGTGACGACGACCCGGCCGTGCGTTCCCCGGGCCACGACGCGATTGGCTCCCGGCTGGAGCGCCACGTTCCCGAAGACGCACGTCTTCAGCGGGCACTGAGCCGGCGTCATCGTCGCAACGTCCTTGTCGTTCACCGACAGCCGGACGGACTCGGCGTTGGAATAGACCTTGACGTCGGCGACCGCATACGCGCGATTGGTGTAGCGGCGGCCGACGATGTAGGTGACCGGGGTCCCGCTCCAGTTGGCCTGGTAGAAGAAGAACGGGTCCTTCTTCGTCAGGCGATCGAACGTCACGAGCCCCTTCGTGTTGACCCCGCGAAGATCACCTTCGTTGCGGATGCCGGAACCGAAGTCGAACATGTTCCAGAGGTAGGTCCCCCACACGTATTTCCGGCTGGCGAGCACGCCGTAGTTCTGCTCGTGCACGTAGGCGGCGTATTCCTCGGGCTGATAGACCCGCGGCACGCCCATGTTGAAGCTGCCCACCGGGCCGCCCAGCGGGTTGTCGGTGTGGTCGGACAGCGCGGCGCCGGCGCCGTACTCGCTGACGCCGATCGGCTGGCGGGGGTACTTGGCGTGCAGTTCGTCCAGGTTCCGGCCGAGCTCGTCGGCGGACGCCCCGTAGTACCACATGAAGTACCGGTTCAACGCCCATGTATCGGAAATGCCCCCAACCGGAATGAAGCCGCCAAGGTTCAACATGCCTTCGTTGAGGTCTGCCATCGTCGTTGCGCGGCTGCTGTCTTCGGCCCGCGCCACCGCCTGCAGTTCGCGCAACACCGGCGTGACGTTGTCCTTGCCGGTTTTCCCGCCGCAGCCCATCGTCTGGCTCATCGTCGTCTCGTTGCCGATGGACCAGACAGCGATCGATGCGTGGTTGTACTGCTGGCGGATCAGTTCCTGGAGTTGTTGCTTCAGGTTGCCCATGAACGCACTGGTCGCGTCGGCGGTGGAGCAGCCCAACGTGCTGCCATTGACGAAGGGTACCTCGGCCCACACCACCAGGCCCAGCTTGTCCGCCTGCCGGAGGGTGTACTGGCTGTGGGGGTAGTGAGCCAGGCGAACGGTGTTGGCGCCCAGTTCCTTGATGAGCGCCAGGGATGCGTCGGTGTCACGCTCCGAGATCGCCCAGCCTTTTCCGACATGGTCCTGGTGCATGGCGACGCCGTGCAGCGGTGTGGACGTACCGTTCAGGAAGAAGCCGTCGTTCGGGTCGAATGACATCTGACGGATGCCGAAATCCTGCACCACCCTGTCCATCACCGCGCCGCCCCCGTCCGCGAGTTCGACGACGAGTTTGTAGAGGTAAGGGTCCGAGATCCCCTGCCACAGACGGGCGTGCGGCACGACGATGTCCTGCGCAACATCCGAGTTGGTCCCGGCATCGATCGACACGCCCTTCTGCGCCAGTCCGGCGAGGCGGCCGCCGGCGTCGACCAGCGCGGCGCGAACGACGTAGGCGCCGTCCCGATTGGAGTCGTTCGTCAACCTGGCGCGAACATTGACGGTGGCAATGCCGCTGGTGACAGACGCCGTGCGTCCGAAGACGCCGGAGCTTGCGAAGTCATCGAGCCCGAGATGGGCATCGCCGATCGTGGACACGAGAGAGACATCCCGGTACAGTCCGCCCGACATGTTGAAATCGCCCCCAAGCGGGGCAATCGCGGTCGGGTCCATGTCCGTCTTCGGTGCGCTGTTGTCGGTTCTGACGAGCAGCGCGTTTTCGCCGGCGCGCAGCATGTTGGTCACATCGAAACGGAATGCGGTGAACGCTCCCTTGTGCTGGCCGAGTTTCTTTCCGTTCAGCCACACGTCGGCCACGATGCTCGCCCCGTCGAATTGGAGCCAGTGGCGAACGCCGCGTAGGGGCCCCTTGAACGCGAGTCGATACCAGCCAGGTCCCCGCTTGTAGGGTGTGGTCGCCGTGGTGCTTGCGGCGTCGATCGCATTCCAGGTGTGGGGCAGGCTGACCTCCTGCCAACTGGCACCCGTGGCGACCAGCGCCGCGTCCTCGGTCAGGGAGTCGTCCCGGAGGAATCGCCAGCCGCGCGCGAGAGCGACGGTCATGCGCACCTCGGCCGTGCTGATGACCCGGTCGTTGGTCGGTGACTGGAGGCCCTTGCTCCCATCGCCGCTCGCAGCGACCGCCTGACCGGCGCCGGCCAGACACAGAAGCAGACACGCCGTGCACCACGGAACAGATCGATTCACGCCTCTCCTCCGTCTGGTTGCCGCGGTCACCGGAAGCCAGCGGTCGCGAGCGAACCGCCACCACGATACTCCGATCGCCCGCAGCGCGGAAGGCACGCCGAACCACCCGCACCTGTCCCGGCGGCAGGCCCAGAGACCACGCCCCTGGTTGACCCGGGCGAGGCGATCCTGTTATAAATGAATCTACTGTTCATTATTAAAGGCGTCGCATCATGACCCAGTATCTCAAGTCGGACGTTCGGGCGCGCATCGACGACGCGGCGCTGGAGGTGTTCGCTCGCGAGGGCGTCGAACGGGCGACGATGGCCGCGATCGCGCGGGCGGCGGGTATCTCGACCGGCAACGTGTACCACTACTACCGCAACAAGAACGACCTGTTCCAGGCGGTGGTGGGCGACACGTTCGTGCGACAGTTCCAGCGCCTCCTTCGGCGCCGGATCAAGACGCTCGACGGAGTCCCCGACGTGCGGACACTCGGCGCCGGCTCGCCATTCCACGTCGCCGCGGAAGAACTCCTCGCCTTCGGCATCGAGCATCGTCTGCGGGTCGTCATTCTGCTCGGCCGCGCGGCCGGCACCCGGCATGCCGGCTTCGGCAGTGAACTCGTCCGAACGCTCCAGCGGCTGGCCGTCGCCCACTTTCGAGGCCTCGAGCCGGCGCTCGCGGTCACTCCGGCGCTCCGCTCTGCGCTCGAGCGCATCTATCGGCATTGGGTCGACACGCTCGTCGAGATTCTCGTGACACATCAATCTTCGGCCGCCATTCGCGAGGCGGTCGGGCTCTTCTCGGCCTACCACCTCGCCGGACTCGAAGCGCTCTTCGGCGCGCGGGCCGGGGCTCACCAGGCGTAGGAGACGCATGTCGAACCAAATACTCGTGCTCGGGGCGAGCGGACGAGTCGGCGGATTCCTGGCCCGTGAACTGCGGAGGAGGGGTGAACGGCCGGTTGCAGCCGTCCGGCATCCCGAGCGGTTGCCGCACGGTGCGGCGCTCGAGACCATCCGCTTCGATTTCGATGACGAGGCGACGTTCCGGCCGGCGCTCGAGGGTATCGAGCGGGTGTTCTTGATCGCCCGGCCAGGCGACGAGCACGCAGACCGCACAGCGCTGCCATTCATCGATGAGATGCGCCGGGCGGGTGTGCGCGCGGTGGTCAACCTGACGGCCATGGGCGTGGATCGGCTCCCCGGGAACGCCCTGAACACCGTCGAGCGCAGCCTCGAAGCGTCCGGCATGGCCTTCACCCATCTGCGCCCGAACTTCTTCATGCAGATCTTCGCCGCAGAGCCGTTGCTCGGCGGCCTGCGACAAACGGGCCTGCTGCAGATTCCCGCAGGGGACGCCACACTCTCGTTCATCGACGCCCGGGACATTGCCGATGTTGCCGCGGAAGCACTGCTGAATCCGGTCCACGAGGGCCAGGCGTACACCTTGACCGGCGGCGAGGCACTCGACCACGGCCAGGTTGCCGCGGCCATCTCGAGCGCGACCGGCCGTCCATGCCGCTACGTGGCCATCGACGAAGAAGCCGCCCGCGCGGCCATGGCCGCAGGCGGCTTTCCGCCGGACCGGGTCGAACGATTGATCGGGTTCTACCGGTTGGTCCGCTCCGGCGCATGCAGCCCGGTCTCGAACGCGGTCGAGCAGATCCTGGGTCGCCCGCCGCGGGGCTTCGACCAGTTCGCGAGGGACAATGGACACATCTGGAAGGATGAAGGATGAAGGATGAAGGAGGAAGGAGGAAGGATGAGGAAGGATGAAGGAGGAAGGAGGAAGGATGAAGGAGGAAGGAGGAAAGGCGGGACCGCGTCCCGCCTTCCCTCCTCATCGGCTAGAACCCCTTGTCGAACCAGACGTCGTCGAGGATTACCGCGGTCTTGCTCACGGTCTTTCCGCCGACGGTCACGACGATCGTGTACTCGCCCGGATCGGCCGCAACCGTGCCGCCGAACGTCGGAATCGTCGGCTCGGCCTGCTCGCGACGGAAGCCGCCTCCGGGGCGCCCGGTCTGCGCAGGCTGTCCCGCGATCGTGACCGGTGTCACCCGTGCGTTCCACACGAGCCTGTTCACGCCTGCCGCGTTCGGCGCCTTCTTGTTCTCCGCCACGACGCGTGCACCCTTCATGACCTGCACGGTGATGTCACCCGTTGCCGCCGCCTTCTGGTAGTAGTTGATCAGGACGCCGGCCGGATTGCTGGGCGCATTGAAGTTGATGGTCGCCGACACGTGCTCGTTGCGCGTCACCCACTTCACCGCGGGCTTGATGTCGAACACATGGAGATCCTGCGCGGCCACCTTGTCGTTCATCTCCTCGAGCGGAGAGATGTCCGTGATGAACACTCCGCGGCCGTGCGTCGCCACGATCAGTTCGCCGTCGCGCGGGTGGATCTGCAGGTCCCATACCGGCTGCGTCGGCATGTTGCCGTGGAAGTCGTTCCACGTCTTGCCGCCGTCAATCGACACGTACAATCCGAACTCCGCTCCCACGAACAGCAGATTCGGGTTCGTAGCATCCTCGCGGACGACGTTGATCGGCTTGTTCGGCAGATTGCCGGCGATCGACGTCCACGTCTGGCCGAAGTCGGTCGTCTTGTAGAGGAACGGCCGGAAGTCGTCGTTGCGGTATCCGGTGTAGCTCAGATAGGCCGTGCCCGGGAAGTGGTGCGACGGCTCGATGCGGCTCACCCAGAGGCCGGGATTGCCCTTGATGTTGTCGTTGAGTTTCGTCCAGTTCTTCCCACCGTCCTTCGACACCCACACGTTGCCGTCGTCGGTGCCCGCCCAGAGCAGGTCCTTCACGATCGGCGACTCGTCGAATGCGCTGATCGTGCAGAACTGGATGTTCCCGTCGCCGCCCTTACCCGTCGTCAGCTTCGCCTTGTCGTTCGTCGTCAGGTCGGGGCTGATGACCTCCCATGAATCCCCGCGCGCCACCGACTTCAGCACCTTGTTCGCCGCGTGGTAGATGACGGTCGGGTCGTGCGGCGAGACGAGAATCGGCGCCGTCCAGTTGTAGCGGAGCGTGTCGTCGCGGTGGCGGATGTTCTTGGTCTCGCCGGTGTAGAGGTCCAACCGGGAAATCGAGCCGAACTGCGACTCGTTGTAGAGGTAGCGGTTCGTGACCGTGTCAACGACGTTGAATTGTCCGTCACCGCCGCCGACGGTCTGCCAGTCCTCGAACGCGATCGGCCGGCCGCCGCGCTTGCTGCTGGGTCCCCGCACCGACCCGTTGTCCTGGAGGCCGCCGTAGACGTTGTACGGCACCTGGTTGTCGTAGCCGACCGCGTAGAGTTGCGCGAGCGGCAATTCGTCCGGGTGATACCAGTTCTTGCCGCCGTCGTAGGTGATCCCCATGCCATGGTCGTAGCCCAGGATCATGTGGAGGGAGTTCGCAGGGTCGATCCACATCGCGTGATTGTCGCCGCCGAAGCGGAACGCCGGGTTCCAGGTCTTGCCGCCGTCCTTCGATTCGAGCACGCCCACGCTCAGCACGTAGACGTGATTCGCGTCGTTCGGGTCGACGCGGATGTCCATGTAGTAGTAGCCGGGGCCGCCGCCAATCTTCTGCTTGTCGGGGCTCACCTTCTTCCACGTCTTCCCGCCGTCGTCGGTGCGCCATACTTCCTCGCCGATCATCCCGTCGCTCGACTTGCCCTCGCGAAGCTCTTTCTCCCGGTCGGCGTCCGACATGCCGGGCTTGTTGGCGTTCTCGATGTTCGCGTAGAGGATGAGCGGGTTCTTCGCGTAGATGTCGAGGCCGATGCGGCCAACCATGCCGCCCGGGAGGCCGCCGGTGAGCTTCGTCCAGGTCTTGCCGGCATCGATCGTCTTGTAGATGGCGCTGCCTGGCCCCGCGAGATTGAACGTCCACGGCTTGCGTTCCTTGTCGTAGGTCGCGGCGTAGAGCGTCTCGGGTTTCTTCGAGTCCATCACGATGTCAACCGCGCCAATCGCCCGGTCGCCGATCTTCACGTCGAGTGACTTCGTCCAGGTCTTGCCCCCGTCGATGGTCTTGAACACGCCGCGTTCGGCGTTCTCGCTGTAGAGGTGGCCCAGCGCCGCCACGTAGACGATGTCCGGGTTCTTCGGATGAATGACAATCCGTCCGATGTGGTGCGTGTCCTTGAGGCCCATGTTGGTCCACGTCTTGCCGGCATCGGTGGACTTGTACATGCCGTCGCCCCAGTAGGTGCTCCGAGAGGAGTTGGCCTCGCCCGTGCCCACCCAGACGATGCTGGGGTTCGACGCGGCGACCGCGACGTCACCAATGGAGATGACGGGCTGGTTGTCGAAGATCGACGCCCAGCTCACGCCGTTGTTCACCGACTTCCACAAGCCGCCTGAGCCGGTGGCCATGTAGATCGTCCACGGCTCGAGCGCCGGGACCGCCCCGTCCACGAATCGGCCGCTCTGCCTGGTCGGCCCGATGGCCCGGAAGCTGAACGCCTTCAGAATCTCAGGTGAAAGGGTCTGCGCCGCGATGTCGTTGGCGCACAGCGTGAGAGCCAGGATGATGGCGGACACCAGACCGAGAGTCCGAACCGCCGCACGTGCCTTCCTCATAGAACGCTCCTTGAACGGGAACTCCGAGCCGCGAGTGTACTTCCGGAAGCCAGGGGGAGGGAGCCGCACCGGCCGACACCGATGCTGACGGCACACAGTATCGTCGGGCCGGTCCGGCGTCAAGCCGCTGTCTTGTCGGCCTACACTTCGGTCGCATGCCGCGTCAGAACCTCATGCACTACAGTGCCAATTACGAGGGCCGCCGGGCGATCACGGGCCATTCCCGGCTGGTGCCGCTTTTGCTTACGCAAGGATGGACCTTTCGGAGTCGGCCCGCATCGGAATCGCCCCTCGGCGGCGGCGACTTGCCACGGGCGCTGGACCGACCGCCAGCCCGACAGGAGCGGCCGAAACCCTGTTGTCGGTGTTGGTCGAACGCCCCTTCGTGCGGGTCTGAACGCCATGGCCCATACCGTCTTGATCGTGGACGACTACCCGGACACGTTGGAGCTGTTGGAGCTGACGCTCAGGCTCGAAGGCTACGGGACCATCCTGGCCTCGACCGGGTTCGACGCCGTGCGGCTCGCCCAGGCCGACCACCCCGACATCGTCATCATGGACATCTTCCTGCCGCAGATGGACGGCATCGCGGCCTCCCTGGCGATCAAGGCGACCGTAGGGCTGGAACACGTACCCATCATCGGCTACACGGCGCGCACCGGACTCCCTGGCAACGACACAGCCGTGTTCGACGCGGTTCTTCCAAAACCATGCTCGCCCGACGTCCTCCTTGGCACACTCTCGAAGTTGCTCGCGGGTAGACGACCGGTTGCGGCTTCCTGAGGCCGGACGCGCCTGCGCGGCTCCACGCGTCGCGCTCCTGCGAGGTTGCGCCGAAGTCCGCCGTGAGATGGCGGCGGGCGCAGGCAGGACGAGAGCCGACCGAAGGTTCTCGCCCTCCGCGCGAGCGTGGCTCCCCTGGTTGTCGGAGCGGCAGGACCGGTCTATGCTTCGACGATGATCGCCGTCGGCCTGGCGCTCGTGTTCCTGCTTGCCGGTGCGGTCGGGCCTGGTTCACTCTCGGTCCACGACCAGCAGCCGCCGCGGCACGCCGAGCGTGTCGATGTGGCACGGGTGCTCATCGACGCTCGCGTGGTAGACGATGCGGGTCGGGTGGTGCACGGCCTGGTGGCGTCGGACTTCCGCGTGCGCATCGACGGGAGGCCGGCCAGAATCGAGTCGGCCGAATGGGTGGGCGAGCAGACCCGAGCCGCCGAATCGGTCGCCCCGGCGCCCGGGGCCAGCGCCGTCGATCCCGTGCGCGGCCGCCTCATCGTGTTCCTGTTCCAGAAGGATCTCGAAGCGTCGCGAATCGTCGGCCTGATGAGGATGCTGATCGAGACGCGCACGTTCCTCGACTCTCTGGGACCTCGCGACCGGGTGGCCGTCCTGTCGTTCGACTCGCACCTGAAGATCTGGCTCGACTTCACGAACCGAATCGACAGGGTCCGCGACGTGTTCGCCCACGGGATCCTGTTCGAGAATCCTCCGCCGATCGAACCCGTGCTGCCGCCCTCGTTGATGGCGACGCTCGACGTCGTCCGCGCGCACCGGGCGTATTCGATGGAGGATGCGCTGGCACTGCTCGGGCGGGCGCTCGAGCCGCTGCCGGGGTCCAAGTCTGTGGTGCTGGTCGGGTACGGATTCGGACGCCTCACCGGGAATACGCTGTTCTTCGACCGCTCGTACGGCGAGGCGCGGCGCGCGCTCCAGGCCGCGCGGGCGTCGGTCTTCTGTCTCGACGTCACCGATGCCGACCGCCACACGCTCGAAGCGGGCCTCGAGATGACGGCAGAGGACACCGGCGGGTTCTTCGCGCGGACCCACCTGTTCTCGACGCAGGCCCTCGACCGCCTCGCGGCGGCCCTGTCCGGTCACTACGTGCTGTTTGTCGAGGCGCCCGCGCCGGGAAAGCGGGGGCGCCACGAGATCGAGGTCGATCTGCCCGTGAAGAAGGGAACCGTCCTCGCGAAGCGGGCCTACGCGGACTGACCGAACCCGCCCCTCTGTGGCCACCGTGGCTTCGGTCGTGGTAGATTCGCCAGTTGCAATGGGCTCCTGAAGGGCGCCCCATCCAAGCCCGGTCCACTTCCTATTTCGTTCCAGCCGAAAGGCGAGTGATATGTCGAGACGGATTGCATTGTTCCTGATCGTGCTGATGGCGTTCGTCGCGCCCGTGTGGGCGCAGGCGGCGGCGCCAGCGCCAGCGCCGGCCCAGGCGGCCGTGCCGGCCGACAACCCGTTGCTCGAGGAATGGAAGACGCCGTTCCAGGTGCCGCCGTTCCAGGAGATCAAGCCGGAGCACTTCCTGCCGGCGTTCAAGGCAGCCGTGGCGCAGAGCCGCAAGGAGCTTGCGGTCATCGTCGACAACCCGCAGCCTCCGACCTTCGTGAACACCATCGAGGCGCTCGAGAACGCCGGCGAGCTGCTCTCGAAGGTGCAGGGAGTCTTCGGCGCGCTGCAGGGAGCCGAGACCAACCCGCAGCTCCAGGCGGTGAACCGCGAGGTGACGCCGATTCTGTCGGCGCTCCGTGACGAGACGCGCCTCAACCCGAAGCTGTTCGAGCGCGTGAAGGCGATCTACGACCAGCGGGCGAGCCTGAAGCTGACGCCCATCCAGAAGAAGCTGGTGGAGGACACCTTCAAGGGCTACGTCCGAAGCGGAGCCAACCTCGACCCGGCCAAGAAGGAGCAGCTCAAGAAGATCAACGGTGAGCTGTCGATGCTGAGCGTGAAGTTCGGCGACAACCTGCTCCGCGACACGAACGCCTACCGGCTCGTGATCGACAAGCAGGAAGACCTGAAGGGCCTGCCGCCGTCGGTCGTGGCCTCGGGAGCCGACGCGGCCAAGGCCGCCGGCATGGCCGGCAAGTGGGTCTATACGCTCCAGGCGCCGAGCATCTGGCCGTTCCTGCAGTATGCCGACAACCGCGAGCTGCGGCGGCAGATCATCGAGGCCTACACCACGCGTTGCGACCACAACGACCAGTGGGACAACAAGAAGACGCTCACGCGGCTCGCGACGCTGCGCGCCGAGCGGGCGCAGTTGATGGGCTACAAGACGTTCGCGGACTACGTCCTCGAAGAGAACATGGCGAAGACGCCGGCCGGCGTGTACGGCCTGCTGAACCAGCTCTGGACGCCGGCGCGCGCCGTGGCGCTCAAGGAAGCGGCCGACCTGCAGGGGGCCATCGACAAGGAAGGCGGCAAGTTCAAGCTCGAGGCGGGCGACTGGCGCTACTACACCGAGAAGGTGCGGAAGGCGCGCTTCGACCTCGACGAGCAGGCGCTGCGGCCCTACTTCAAGCTCGACAACGTCGTGCAGGGCGCGTTCGCCGTGGCGAACAAGCTCTATGGCATCACCTTCACGCCGCGAACGGACCTCCCGGTCTACAACCCCGAGGTGAAGACGTACGAAGTGAAGGATGCGGACGGCTCGCTGCTGGCCGTGTTCTACACCGACTATCATCCGCGGCCCGGCAAGCGCGTCGGCGCGTGGACTGGCGGCATGCGCGGCGGCTACGTGCGAAGCGGCAAGGTCGTGCGCCCGATCGTCACCAACGTCTGCAACTTCTCGCGGCCGTCCGGCGACGAGCCCGCGCTGCTGACGCTCGAGGAAGTGAACACGCTCTTCCACGAGTTCGGCCACGCGCTCGCGTCGTTCCTGGGCAAGGTGCCGTACTCGTCGATCTCGCGGTTCCCGCGCGACTTCGTCGAGGTGCCGTCGCAGATCATGGAGAACTGGTGCCTCGAGCCCGAGGTGCTGAAGATGTACGCGAAACACTACAAGACGGGCGAGGTCATCCCGCTGGCGCTCGTCGAGAAGATCGAGAAGTCGGCGCAGTTCAACCAGGGCTTCATCACCGTGGAGTACCTCGCGGCGTCGATGCTCGACATGGACTGGCACACGCTGACGACGACGCAGGAGCCGGACGCGACAGCGTTCGAGAAGGCGTCGATGGAGAAGATCAAGAACCTGCCGGAGATCCCGCCGCGCTACCGCAGCCCGTACTACAGCCACATCTTCTCGGGCGGCTATTCGGCCGGGTACTACGCCTACATCTGGAGCGAGGTGCTGGACAAGGACGCGTTCCAGGCGTTCAAGGAGGCCGGCAACCTGTTCGACCAGAAGACGGCCAGGGCGTTCCGGATGCTCCTCGAGCAGGGCGGCACCGAGGAGGCGATGACGGCCTACAAGAAGTTCCGCGGCCGTGAGCCGAGTGTCGAGCCGTTGCTCAAGGCGAGGGGACTGAAGTAGGTCCTGGATTGCCGGTGGCCAGTGTTCGGTGCGATCCCGAGATCCACCGAGGGCTGGCCACCTCCCGCCTTCCGCTTCATCCGTTCATTTTTCATCCTTCATCCTTCAGCTTTTGTTCTTCATCCTTCATCCTTCATCCTTTATCTTCTATATGTCCGTCTACCAGGCGACCCGCCTCGCATCCGCGTATGACGGCATCGACCGGCTGCCCGTGGTCGTGCTGCTCGACAACGTTCGCAGTCTCTACAACGTCGGGTCGTTCTTCCGCACGTGCGACGCGGTGCGGGTGCAGAAGCTGTTGCTCGCCGGCATCACCGCGACGCCGCCGAACGCGCAGATCGGCAAGACCGCGCTCGGCGCGGAGCAGTCGGTCGCGTGGGAGGCCTGTGCCGACCCGGCCGCGGCGCTCGAGGATCTCCGCGAACGAGGCGTCCAGCTTGCCGCGATCGAAACCAGCCTTCACGCCGTCGATCTGTTCGACTGGCAGCCCGCCTTTCCCGTCTGCGTCGTCTTCGGCCATGAGGTGGACGGCGTGCAGCCGGCCCTGCTCGACCGCTGCGACACGCACGTGCGAATTCCGACGCTGGGCCTGAAGCAGTCGCTGAACGTGGCGACCGCAGGCGGCGTGGTGCTGTACGAGCTGCTGAGGAAGTACCGGCAGTTGGGGGCCGGGCGGTGACCTATGCGACGGCCAACGAGACGGCGCTGGCCGGCCAGGATTACACGGCGACGGCAGGCACGCTGACGATTCCGCCCAACAGCGCGTCGGCGACGATCCCGGTCCCGATCCTGATCAATCTCACCACCGAACTCGCCGAGACCTTCTCCGTGACCCTGAGCCTTGCGATGCCCCATGACGGTGCCGTCGGGATGCCCTCAGGGCTCAGGGTGAGCGAGCGTGACGAGTGCAGGCGCGAGTCGAAGCCCGCACTTCGGCGAGCTCTCGCGGTGCGGTGAGCGAAGCCGAGCCTCGAAGGGCGAATGGCAACGCCATTCGGCTCGGTGCGCCTCGTCTTCGATGCGCAGGGGAACGTGAAAGGCCGCTCGGACTACCTGCCGTTCGGCGAGACGTTCAACCAGTCCGGCGGACTGCCCAGGCAACGGTTCACGGGACAGCCGCCTTCGCCTCCATCTTGACCGTGTTGACCCGTCGGCTTCGGCGGGCCAAGGGAGCGCGACGGCGAAGCGGGCATGGACTACTTCAACGCGCGGTCGCTGCAACTGCGCACCGGGCGATTCAACCGGCCGGACCCGCTGGCCGCGGGGGCGATGGGGAACCCGCAGGGGTGGAATCGATATACGTACGTCGGGAACAGTCCGTTGGTGTTCACCGATCCCACGGGTCTGACAAACGAAGATCCGGTCAGACAGAGTCCACTGCCGGCCTATCACACTCACACCATCGCCAGTGGTCTTCTCGGCTACACCCACATGTCGGGCTTGAACGGCTCAGACGATTCAGGTGATCACAACGCTTGGGCTGTCGCCCTAGCCCTGGGCATAGGCTCTGCTGTCGGGCGGGCGGGCGCTGCCGGGGTCCACGCCTTCGCGCGTGCCGGGCGGCCTTCAAGCAATACCACAGATGGCGGTGATACGGATGACCCCGGCGAGTCGGGAGGTGGCGACGACCGCGGCGACGATGGACAACAGAAGAAGAAGGAAGACCCGTGTGCAAAGCCACCCTATCCCGCCGGAACGAGCTTGGATCGCAACATTCGAGTGAGTTCAATCGCCATTCTGCCGGGGCAGCGGCTGTCGAACTTCGCCAGTTGGTTGGTGGCCGTCGCCCCACACAGCAGTTCGGACTACAAGAACCAATGTAAGACTCCGACAGGTACCTACGAAGCAGCCGGAAACCACAACTTCGGAGCGACGGGGGCTGCCATGGGCTTCTCCGCTGCTACCTTGCATGCCGCAGCTGGAATGGTGGCTCTGATGAGCGACTGGACAAGGGTGTTCACACAGTCGCCTCATTACTTCTGGGACAGTCCAGAGGACTGGGGCCAAATCCAGCGCGGCATTGACTACTACTCGAAAGGATGCAGTGCAAAATGAAACTGCTCCACCGCACGATGCTCCTTCCGCTCCTTTTGGTAACGGCCGTCGTGGCCTGTGTCGAGCTGAAGAGTCGGAGAGAGGTAGTTTCCCCCGACGGTAGCTACGTTGCGACGTGGTCCACTGCAGATGGGGGAGCGATGACGTCAACACAGACGTTCGTGAACATTCGCACGGTCGGGTCTCTGCACAGTCGGTACCTTGGACGCGTGTTTGCGGTTCATCGAGGCTGCGAAATCGGCCTGCAATGGCGCGGAACGACGTTGCAGATAGTCTGTGAGTACTGTGGTCCGGACGAGGCAAGCGTCAGGGAGACGCGGTGGCGGGATGTTGAGATCGTGTATCCCCGCTACGGCGCGAGATACGAACCCGTTGTGTACTCCCGCGTTCCGTAGAACGGAACACTCCAGTGCTCATTTTGACAGCAGGGTGCCTCGTACGTGGCGTCCGCGTGGGTACGCGGCGCGCCGAGGCGAGATCCCACTCGCGCTGGTGCGCGGATAGCGCCCTGTCGGAAGGGCGAATTGATGTCGATAGGATTCTCTCGTCCAGCCAGGGTCAGCGCGGGTGGTTGAAGATTCCGCCCCCGGTTGGAGACGCAAATGTTGTTCGCCGTCTTGCGCGCATGCACCCCCTTCGGCTTCCCAAGCCGACAGGCAGCAGTTGAGAATTCGATGGCACGATAAACTCGAACGGTAACCTCACGCTGGCGGCGTGGCGCTGCTCCGGCGAGTGATGCCGCACGTCGAACGCGGGCGCGTCGCCGGGTTTCTTGTTTCGGCTCGGCCAACCGCGAGCAAATACTCGTGCGCCTGGGATAATTGACCCAGACATCCAGAGCAGCAGCCCCTCGCGGGCGGCTCGCAACCTGGGACGGACAACCCGAGGTGCCAGGCGCAATCCAGCGCCGATGTGGCCGTCACGGACGGCAAGTAAGTGCCCAACCGGGCCGACCCCGATCCTCTGGATGTCCTCCGACGGGAGGGCACTGTGTCCGACGTATTCCGCGACCACAGACAATCTCTCGAAACAGGATTCGGTGGTCAGTTCATCTCGCCAGCGTAGAGGCGGAACAGATGCGCGCAGGAATCAATGCGCGTGTGAGCACTCTCGACCAGTAGCCCGAGAACCAGTTACGTGGGCTTCGGCGTTACGCTGAAGCCCGGGCCTGGAAGGCGATCGACTACGTTGATCGGGGCGTCTCTGGTACGAAGGACTCCCGGCCGACGCTCGACGCGATGATCAAGGACGCGCGACAGCGCGGGTTCGACGTCGTGGCCGTCTGCCGGCTCGATCGCCTCGGCCAGGATCTGCGCCGCCTCGCGGACAACGAGGAGGCGCTCGCGCTGTCGGTCGCGGATCTGGGCGTCCACGAGACGGACGGCATGGCGTCATTCGTCGTGTCGGTGTCACCGCAGAGCGAGCATGACGAATCGTGTCCGGAGTGCGCTCCATTCCCCTCGGGTGACGGCCCTCCGGGCCTTGAAGGGACCGGATCACAAACGGCTGCCTCGCGCCGCACGGATCGGAGACGAGGGATCATAATTCGGTGCGTGGTGTTCGTGACGTCGGGTCTCGTTACGCCGTACCCAACCACGACAGGCCTGTGACGGAACGGCCGATCAGGCGTGCGATGCTCGCTTGCAAGAAATTGCAAGCGGTTCCACAACAGGCGTCCACGACTGGCTGCGGACCACCGACAGGCGGGACAGCCGACCCCGATATTCCGGGGTCGGCTGCGTTCGACTATCTCTTCGTCGAGCCTCAGGAGCTAGTGGGCGCAAGCTCATCGGGGTTCAAATCCCCGCTTCCACCATTCGACTCGCTCCCCTGCAATCCTGCTCGCTCATGGCAGGCTCATTCGACGCGGTCGCTCACTTCGCCAACTCCCTCGCCAGACCCCCAGTTCGAGGAACTGTCTCAGTACGGCGAGCGGCTGTTCAGCGAGAATCCGCCGACGCCTGAGGGCGAGGCCGACATGGAAGCGGGGATCGACCGGAAACTGGCGCCCGTCCAGTTCAGCAGCGCCCACCCAGGATCCGCAGTCGACTCGCTGATCGTGTCCGTCCACACGAAGTCGCTGGCGCTGCCGGCCGGGCAGGTGCTGTGTCACGGCTGGCTAATGCCGCGGGCTGGTCCGTACGCGCCTGTCTGATAACGGGTCTTCTGCTGCCGCCCCGCGGGCCGATCACTCTAATGCGTCCTCAATGCGTCCTTGCTATCGTCTGCGAGAGTGCAAGCCGTGCGTGAAAGGCACTCGGCTGAGCGTTGAGTTCCTGCTGGAACTGGCGGCCGGCGGCGCAACGCAGCCTGACATTCTGGCGCGCTGCCCCCAACTGACGGCCGAGGGCTTGGCGGCCGCTTTTCGATTCGCCGCTCAGCGGGCAGGCGGCGAGCGCTCTTGCCGATGACCGTTTCGAGAGGACCGGGGTCAGCTGCGGCTGGACCACCGCGCTTCCTGGGCATCCCGAGCCGCACTCCACAGGCGCGTGAGCTATCACGGGCCCCAGAGGTCGAGCGATGAGTCACAACCTGCCGATCGATCCGGAGGCGGTGTCGGCGTTCTGCAGACGGCATCACATCGCGCGCCTCGCGCTGTTCGGATCGGTGTTGAGGGACGACTTCCGACCCGATAGCGACGTGGATGTCCTCGTGGAGTTCCTGCCCGGCCATGTCCCCGGACTGCGTTTCGTCACGAACGAGCGCGAATTTTCGGCACTTCTGCACGGCCGACGGGTCGACCTGGTCACACCGAAGTTCCTGAACGCGCGAATTCGGGAGCACGTCCTGAGCACCGCCGAGTCGCTGTATGTCGCCGCGTGATCTCGTCTTCGTCGGACATACTCGACACGGCGAGGAAGGCCGTTGGCAAGACGTCCGGCCTTTCGCACGACGCCTTCGACGCCGACGAGAACGTGCGCCTCGCGCTGACCCATCTGGTTCAAGTCGTTGGCGAGGCGGGACGTCGCGTTTCCCCTGAGTTCAGCGCGCGGCATCCGGAGATCCCGTGGCAGGAAATCGTCGGCATGCGCCACAAGGTGGTCCTCGACTACCTGCGTGTCGACGAAGACATCGTCTGGCAGGTGGTCACCGAGGATCTGCCGCCTCTCGTCGTCCTGCTCGAGAAAATCCTCGCGACTGCTCCCGGCAGCAACAGGTAGGCGTCCGCACCACACCACCTTGAGCAGCGTGGCGGGGTTCTGTGCCGCCACCAGGTTCGGCGTCGTGTAGCACGAGCCTGCCGAGCGCGGCCCGTCGGAACGCACCGTTGAACGTGGTGCACAGTTGTGCATATAATGTCCAAACCGATGTCCATCGAGTGGGATGGCCGAAAGGCCGCCTTGAATCTGCAGAAGCACGGCGTCGACTTCGCCGATGCGGTGACCGCGCTCGATGACGACCATGCGATCACGGTTCAGGACACGCTGAGCGGCGGTGAGATTCGCTACATCACCGTTGGCATGGATGCCATGGGCCGGGTTCTGACGGTGGTTTACACCTGGCGCGGCCAGAGCGTCCGGTTGATCTCCGCGCGTCCGGCGACGCCGGGAGAACGCCGCCAGTACGGAGACAGATCATGAAGCGAGAATACGACTTCAGTCATGGGAAGCGGGGCTCGGTCCTGAAGCCGGCGCCCGGCAAGACCCGGATCACGATTCGCCTCGACAACGAAGTGCTCGACTGGTTCAAGGCGCAGGTCCACCAGGCCGGCGGCGGCAACTACCAGTCCCTCGTCAATGCGGCGCTCCTGGAGCACATTCGCGCCAGCCGCGAGCCGCTCGAACAGACGATTCGACGCGTCCTGCGGGAGGAACTGCCGACTCGGCTGAAGCGCGCTGCGAACGAGTAACAGCGAACCTCCTCCTGGCGGTTGTGTGCGCCCTGAGCGAGTCTTCGAGTCGAAGGGCCCTCACCGCACGCGTCGACTGGGCAGGCCAGACTCGGTCGCCTGCGACCCAACTCCCTCGCTCATGGCAGGCTCATTCGACTCGGTCGCTCACTTCGCCAACTCCCTCGCTCATGGCAGGCCGGGCGGAGGGCGAATTCAGGTCGCCGCCCGACATCACCGCACCGCATCGGCAAATGCCGGTGCCCGGGATGTGGTTCGTGATTCGAAGGGCCGTGGACGACCCCACCAGGCTGGCGGCCGTCATCCGAATGGAGATCGCTGCCATCGAACCCACCCTGCCGCTCACCGACGTCACGACGGTGGACGAGATGGTGCCGGGTTCGATGGCGTAGCCGAAGTTCGTGTCGGCGTTGATTTCGCTGTTCGCGGTCCTTGCAGCCGCGCTGGCCCTCGTCGGAGTCGACGGTCTGACGACCTGCACAACGAGCCGGCAGCGGTGCGAACTCGGCATCCGGCTGCCGCCTGCGCGGCGATCCTGTTGGCGGCGTGGGCCGCCTGCTTCGCACCGGCCTCCCACCGCCTCGCGCGTGAACCCGATCGACACGCTGCCTCGTCTCGCCGAGCAATCGCTACCAGCTCTGCTACCAGACCGACTGCAACCTGGTGCTGAAGCGCGTCAGCGACCAGGTCGTGACGTGGCAGACGGGTACGGTGTGTACGCCGGGCTTCGCACAACTGGCGCCAGTGCCCACGGGGCGTTTCAACATCATGGACCGCTCGTCGAACTTCATCTGGTATGCCGGCTGGGCCACGCCCAACCAGACGCTGACCGTGGCGGACGATGGGCTCGTCCGGCTGGTCCACGCCAGCGGATTCACGATGTGGTCAGCCGGTCAGCAGGTGACGCCGCCGCCGCCAGTGACCGACCTCCCGGTGCCCGCGGACTACGACGGGGACGGCAAGCTCGATCTGGCCGTCTACCGGCCGACGACGGGGACGTGGTACGTGCTGACCTCCCGCTCGAACTACGCCCCTGGGTCGGCGCTGATGTGGACGTGGGGCACGTCGGGCGATGTGCCGGTGCCGGCGGACTACGACGGGGATGGGCGGGCGGATCCGACGGTGTGGCGGCCGGGCACGCCGGCGACCTGGTACGTGCGGCTGTCGAGCACGGACTACTGGGAGTCGGGGACGATCACGCACGGCCAGACGAGCGACGTGCCGGTGCCGGGCGACTACGACGGGGACGGCAAGGCGGACCTGGTCGACTGGCGCCCCGCGAACGGGACGTGGTACGGGCTGACGGCGAGCAGTGGGTTCGCGCCGGGGTCGCTGTGGTCGACGCCGTGGGGCGGGGAGGTGCCGGGGGATGTGGTGGTGCCCGGCGAGTACGACGGGGACGGGAAGATGGACCCGACGATCTGGCGATCGGCGAACGGGTACTACTACGTCCGGCCGTCGAGTACGGGCTATGTCGGGTGGATCACGTGGCCGCTCGGCAACAGCACCCAGGGCTGGGTGCCGGTGAGGGTGCGATGAGGGCGCGGGGCTGGACGGCACAGGAGCAAGCGTCGGTCCGTCAACCACTGCGCATCCCGATGGGGCACCCGATGAACAGGCACGACACCCGGACGGCGGGAGAGACGGATCAGAGGCGCGGCGACGGGCGGCGGGGGCTGTCTTGGCTGGTGTGCATGGTCGCGCTGACCGCCCTGCTCTGCCCTGCGATCGTGCAGGCGCAGACGAGTGAGGAGATCGAGTACTATGCGACCGATGCGCTGGCCCATTCGCCACGGCTCCATGAAACAGACCGGAGCCGGCTCAGGGCCACCCTGAGCGAGCGCCGCGATCGCCCGCGCGAGCCGAAGCCCGAAGGGCGAATGGCAACGCCATTCGGGTCGGGTCGGTGCGCCTCGTCTTCGATGCACAGGGCAACGTGAAAGGGCGCTCCGACTACCTGCCGTTCGGCGAGACCTTCAACCAGACCGGCGCGCTGCCCCGCCAGCGGTTCACGGGACAGCCGCCTTCGCCTCCATCTTGACCGTGTTGACCCGTCGGCTTCGGCGGGCCAAGGGAACGCGACGGCGAAGCGGGGATGGACTACTTCAACGCGCGGTCGCTCCAACTGCGGACAGGCCGCTTCAATCGGCCGGATCCGCTCTTCGCGGGGGCGATGGGGAACCCGCAGGGGTGGAATCGGTACGCGTATGTCGGGAACAATCCACTGAAGTACGTTGATCCGACCGGCAACAACCTTGAAATCGTCGTCAATGTTGTGGGGAGGATGCCGCCACCGGATCCCACGGCTACCCTGGACCCCACGAATCAGTGGGCAAGCTGGGCCGGGTACAAGGCGTGTGGGACGGACTGCGACTTGGCTGGCGGATCCTACGACGCGACACCAATTGAGGAATCTGCCGGAAGCAGTGGCGGCGGTGTCCTGCCGTCAAAGCCAGTCATCCCGCTGGTGACCCCGCCGGTGATGCCGCCGACGCTGCCGGGCGGTGACACTGTTCAGAAGAACGTGGAGTTGACGATGGCGAGAGTCCGCGAAGTCGGCCAGGTGAAGGCATTCCTATGGTGGAAGAGCATGGTGCAGTCCGGAGGGAGATGGGACTGGTAGTGGACATCCATCCTCCGAGTGCCAGACCGACACTGTGGGAGAGAGCGCTTCAGCTCAGAAAGGCTGATGAAGTGTGTCTGCGTTGGCGGTCGCCGCGTCACCTGGAGATTACGTATCCGTCGAGCGCCTCCCTCATGCAGTCGAGCACGAAGGTGTCGGTTGGGGATGAGATCAAGATCACGGTCAAGACAGCGCCAGGTCGAAATGGGGTGTTCATTAGCGATCAGTGTCAAGGTTGCCGAGCCACGATGGACGGGCTCCAGTCCCCATGGCGTTGGTGCGACTCGACTAAGTAGCCTGTGCACCGGCTGACAGAGATGAGTGCCTGTCAGCTGAAGGTGACTCAGACGACGTGGAGTCTGGCCACGCTCATCATGCACGCCACCACGGTGGTGGCGTCGTCTCCTGGCGCCCAGCCCCTCGCACCAAGCATGGACCCGGCACGGCCAGCCGAGGTGCTCTCCGCGCGATTGACGCTCGCAACGCTTGGTGGATTTCCTTTGATTGTGGTCGTGCTGCTGTTTGCGGCTCTCAATCTGCTCGCCGCCAGATTTGGCAAGCGGTCGCCTGTACTCGACAGATTCTCGCGGGCCGTGGTCGCGATGGTCGGCATTCTCGGCGTTTCGGCCATGGTCGCGATCGCGCTCAGCACGTGAATCTGGACGCGTTCGATTCCCATCTGCAGGACGCTGTCTGGATTCGAGAGATCCTCCGGCCGGAGATCACCGGTGGGGAATCCGAAGGCGACAAGCGCGGTGAGCAGGTGCTCGGCGTTGTCCGCGGTGGGCCGGATGAACACGCCGATGTCGCCCGTGAAGCGCGGCGCACCGTGATAGGCAAGGGCGTACGCGCCGACGATCAGGAACTCAACGTCGTGGGCGATCAACGAGCCGAAGAACTCGTCGAAGTCTGGCGCCAGTTCCATTTTGTTGCCTCCGCAAGAACTCGACAGCAGCCAGGCGTTCCTCGACGGGCCGGGTCAGCCAGTATCGATGCGCCTCGCCCGCCGACGCGTGCGATGCCGCGCTCGTCACCCGGAGCAGCCGCTGGAGCTTGAATTCCACAGGCGCAGTCTACCGCGTCGACAGCGCTATTCGAGCCGACCTGGTGTGCGACGCAACGGCGCTCAGGGTTTAGAATCCCCCAATGCCGATCCGCCTCATCGGTCGCGTCTGCCTTGCAGTCGTCATCGCACTCTTGTTCAGCGACCGCGGCGAGGCCGCCAAGGTGATTGCCCTCGACAATGGACGACTGTTCGCCCGGTTCGGCGACCGCGGCCTGACACGCATCTCGACGAGCACTGCCGGCTCGATTCAGTTCCAGCAGGACGACTTCCTCGTCGTCATCGGCGGAACGACGTACGACAGCGCGAAGCTGCCCGCACCCGCCAGGATCGCGACGCCGGGCCGCGTGATCTACACGTGGACTGCGCCGCCGTATCGCCTGGTCGTCGCGTACGAACTGGCCCGGGACTGGCGATTCGTCAGCAAGCAGATCTCGATCGCGGCATCAGCGCCGCGCTTCCACGTGGACGACATCGTCGTGTTCCAGGCGCGCATCGCCGAGCCGATCTCGGGCCACGTCGTGCCGACGAGCGCCCGGCCGAACCTGGCCACCGGCGACTACGGCGCCTGCCTGCGCCTCGATGGCCAGCGGAGCCTGCTGGCCGTCGCCCAGAATCCGTTCCTCGATTTCACGCGCGATGGGCAGACGTTCTCGCTTCGCTACAAGCCGGACATGGACTGGTCGAGCGCCGACGGGCCATTTGTCGCCGACCGCGGCCTGCTCGCGACCGCGCACCTGACCGGCCGCGTGCTGCCGGCGCGCATGCAGCCGGAGTGGAAACTCGGGCCGGCCGACGCGACGCCGGGCATGGACGAGGCGGAGATCGCAGCCTTCACCGACATGGTGCGCGCGTTCCTGCTGGTGAAGCCGGCCAAGCCGTCCAACGTGTTCGTGCCCTGGTGCCTCAACGACTACCAGATCGATATCGCCACGCCCGAGGGTCGTGCCGAGTACAAGCGCATGCTCGACAGCGCGGCCGAACTGGGCGCCGAGCACGTGATTTTCGCCCCGACGAACTCGGACCTCGCCAGGCGAGAGGACAGCGCCGACGACTGGAGCTGGGAGAACCTGCTGTGGATCGGATTTGGCCAGAAGATTCGGAAGAACGAGTGGAGTCCGAAGACGGGAGCCATTCCCCCCTCCGTGCAGGAAATGCTGGACCACGCAAAACAGAAGCACCTCACACTCCTCGCATACGTTTACCCCGTGCTGGCGTTCTCACAGAACCCGTCGTGGCTCGTCTCGCGCAAGGACCGTCCGAACCGACAGTACGCGAACCTGGGCTTCCGCAGCCTGCAGGATTGGCTGATCGACACGCTCGTCACGTTCCACGATCGGCTCGGCCTGGGCGGCTACTCGTTCGACCACACGTTCCTCAACTTCGATGGAACGAGCCGCTATGCGCAGTGGTTTGGCTGGCGCCGCGTGATGGAAGAACTCCGCCGCCGCATCCCGGACATCGTCATCGACGGCCGACAGGCGTATCACCTCTACGGGCCGTGGGGATGGCTGGCGGGCACCTACCCGCATCCGACGTTCAACGACGAGCAGCCGGAGAGCTTCGTGCCGTTTCCGGACCTGCACTTCGACCGCGTGTCGGCCGACCGCGAGCGATTCACCGCGTATCGCTATCGGAACTACGAGTTCGCGCCAAGCGAAATCGTCCCGGGCTTCATCACCCACCAGACGTCACGCGGCGACGACACGGGCGACATGCCGCAGAAGAAGACCGATCGCGGCGTGATGCTGCTGCCCTTGCGAACGCGCGACTGGGACTATCTCGGCTGGCGATACTCGCTTCTCTCGTCGATCGCGATCGCGGGCTGGAACAACGTGATCGACATGATTCCCGCGCGCGACATCGAGGAGCACCGAAACTTCTCGGAGGCCGATCGGCGCTGGTTTCGCCGGTGGATCGACTGGACGGCGACCAACAAGGAGTACCTGCGCCACACCCGCACGATCCTCGGCCAGCCGGCCATCGGCAAGATCGACGGGACCTCGGCGATTGTCGGGAACCGTGGCTTCATCTTCCTGTTCAACCCGAATGGCCGGCGTCTCGACGCGGAGTTCGCCCTCGACGCCACGATCGGCCTCGACGCGACCGGTCGATTCCTCCTCAGGGAACTGCACCCGTTCGAAGGGCGGCTCGTCGGCAAGGCAGGTGCGGGCCCCTGGTCGTCCGACGATCGCGTGCGCGTCACACTCGACGGCGGCTCGGCCTTGGTGCTCGAACTCCAGCCGGCGCCGACCGCGATCGTCGAGCCCCTGCTCTTCAATTCGCCTGGCACCGTGGCGCTCGTCCAGGGGGCGCTCACGCTCGACAACGTGCTCGGCTCGGCCGGCACCGCAACCGAGTTGCTCGTCGTCATACCCGCCGGGCAGGCGGTGACATCGGCCGCGGTCAACGGGCAGGCGGTGGCGCCGCGGCATGTCGGTCCATCGCTGTGGTCGCTCGACGTGACCTTCGACGGCGCGGCGTTCGGCCCGTACCACCCCGTCGGTCCGGTCGATCCGGCGTTTGCCGGCGGCACGTTCGCCGCGCGGTTCACGGTGCCTCGCCGCGTGTTCGACCAACTGGCGGCGCGTCGTCTGGCGTGGCCGATTCCCTGGACGGCCGAGGATTACCGAACGACCTGGCTCGCGCCCGAACGGCTGCTGCTCTTCGTTCAGATTGCCGAACCGGATAGTCGCTGGGAGGCCAGCCTGAGGATCGACGGCCGATCGATCGAATTCAGGAAGGCCTACTCGGCCGTGCGATCCGAGCCGGGCACGTTCGTTGGTTTCTACGCCGACCTGTCGCTACTCTCCGCCGACGTCGAACACACGCTGGAACTCGAGTTGCCCGCACTCAGGCCCGGCCAGCTCCAGGGTGTCTTCCTCGAGAACATCGAGCCCGAGTACACGCGTCTGTGCCGCCCGACCGTCGCGAAGCGGTGACGCTCGAGTTGACCCACTTCGCGGGCCGGAGTATCGTGCCTACCCGGCCCTCATCTCGCCCCTCCGTTCGACTCCTGCATCCAAGGAGAATGGCCGTGCTGAAGAGACTGCTCATCGCCTGCGCGCTGGCGGTGCTGGCGTTCCCGACCTCGGTCCTGGCGCAGAGACCGCAACAGGAAGTACCGTACCTGTTCGACGCGCCCGCACGAGTGGCCGGCGCGTCGGGCCGGGCCGAGGCACCGAAGGACACCTACGTCGATCGCACGTCGGACACGACGCACGTGACCCGCATCGGTGGACAGGAGATTCGCTACACCGCCACCGCCGGATCGCTGCCGCTCGTGGACAGGGCCGGCACCGTGAAGGCGCACATGTTCTTCGTCGCCTACACGAAGGACGGCGTGACCGACCCTGCCACGCGGCCGGTGACCTTCGCGTACAACGGCGGACCCGGATCGGCGTCGGTGTGGCTGCACATGGGCACGCTCGGTCCCAAGCGGGTTCAGATGGCCGATGATGGATTCCAGCCGGCCCCGCCCTTCAAGCTCGTGGACAACGAAGAGTCGCTGCTCGACGTGACCGACATCGTGATGATCGACGCGATGTCCACCGGCTACAGCCGGCCGGCGGCGGGTGAGGACCCGCGGCAGTTCCACGGCTCGGCCGCGGACATCCAGACGTTCGGCGAGTTCATCCGGTGCTACATCACGAAGTTCAAGCGCTGGCCGTCGCCGAAGTTCCTGTTCGGCGAGAGCTACGGCACCACGCGGTCAGCCGGCCTCTCGGCCGAGTTGCAGCAGCGCCACGGCATCGAGCTGAGCGGCATCGTCCTGGTGTCGGCCGTGGTGGATTTCGGATCGCAGGAGTACGCGCCGGGTCATGACCTCGCCTACGCAACCTATCTGCCCACGTTGACCGCCACCGCGTGGTACCACAAGAAGCTCGCGCCCGAGCTGCAGGCCGATCTGAAGAAGACCGTCGCGGAGGCGAAGGGCTTCGCGCTCGGCGAGTACCTGACCGCGCTCGCGAAGGGCAACCGGCTGACCGAGGTCGAGCGGAAGGCCCTGGCGAAGAAGCTGTCGCGCTATCTCGGCGTGTCGGAGAGCTTCATCCTCAGCTGTCACCTGCGCGTGACCGACGCGCGCTTCCGCAAGGAGTTGCTCCGCGACCGCGGGCTGATGGTGGGACGCCTCGACGGCCGCTTCACCGGCCTCGACGCCGACTACGCCGGCGAGCGCCAGGAATTCGACCCGGCGAACACGGCGCTCCAGGGCGCGTGGACCGCGATGTTCAGCGACTACGTGCGCCGCGATCTGAAGTACGAGAACGACATCAAGTACGACACCTCGGGCAACGTGCGGCCGTGGAGCTACGCCGAGTTCCAGAACCGGTACGTGAACATGACCGAGCCGCTGCGGTCGGCCATGGCGCGCAATCCGTTCCTCAAGGTGTTCGTGGCCAACGGGTACTACGACATGGCCACGCCGTTCTTCTCGACGGAGTTCACGTTCGATCACCTCGGCTTCGAGCAGACCTATCGCGACCGCGTCAGCATGGGCTTCTACGAGGCCGGCCACATGATGTACATCCGTCCGAGCGCCCACAAGGAACTGAAACGCGACGTCGCGGCGTTCATCAGGAGTTGTACGAAGTAATCAACCGGTGCTGGAGGTGCCAGGGGTGCTGAAGGTGCCCAGCACTGGCACCTGAAGCACCCATAGCACCCGTGGCACCATCAGCACCGACATGGATCCAATATCCTCCGTTCTCTCCTCTCTCGAGTCCGACGCCTCGATCGAAACCGCCCAGGCGTTCGCTCGCCTGGTCGTCGACTACCTGGCCGCGACCCGCACGTCAGAGGGTCGCGTCTCCACCGGCCTGTCCCCGTCCGAACTCGCCCGCCGATTCGACGAACCGCTGCCGGCTGGCGGGCATCCGATCGATGAGATCCTCGCCCGCCTCGAACGCGACGTGCTGCCCGATTGCAACCGCCTCACACACCCTCGCTCGATGGGGCACCAGGTGTCGGCGCCGGTGCCGGTCGCGGTGTGGACCGAGGCGCTGACGGCGGCGTTGAACCAGTCGGGCGCGGTCTGGGAAATGTCACCGGTCGGCACGGTCATCGAAGCACGGGTGATTCGGTGGATGTGCGATCTGGCCGGGCTCGGTCCGGCGGCCGGCGGCACGTTCACCTCCGGCGGAACCGAAGCGACGTTCGCGGGCCTGCTGGCCGCGCGTCAGGCCGCCCTGCCAGATGCCTGGAAGCGGGGCGTTGGCGGTCGCCCGCCGGTCGTCGTCTGCGGAGAGCACTCCCACTACGGTGTGGCGCGGGCGATCGGCGAACTTGGTATCGGGACCGACAATGCCGTCATCGTGCCTTCGGCCGATTTCCGCATGGACGTTGCGGCCCTCGGACGGCACCTCGACCGTCTGCGTGCCGAATCACGTGCGGTCATGGCCGTCGTCGCGACGGCCGGCACGACGGCAACCGGGTCGTTCGACGACATCGACGCGATCGGCCGCCTGTGCGAGGCGCGAGACCTTTGGCTCCACGTCGATGGGGCGCACGGGGCCTCGGCGCTGTTCTCGCCCTCGCACCGCCACCGCCTGTCCGGAATCGAGCGGGCGCGCTCGATCGCGTGGGACCCTCACAAGATGATGCTCATGCCGCTGACGGCCAGCGTCGTCCTGGTCCGCGACGAGCAGGACCTCGAGGCCGCATTCAGCCAGCGCGCACCGTACCTCTTCCACGCGAGGGAAGGCGAGCGAAACTGGGATCAGGGGCTGCGGAGCTTCACCTGCTCACGGCGAATCGACGCGCTGAAGGTGTGGGTGGGCCTGCAACGGTACGGCGCCGCCGGCCTCGGGGCGCTCTACGACCACCTGTGCGGAAACGCGAGGGCCCTGCACGACGCTGTCGCCGCGCGCCGTGACTTCGCCACGCCGCACGTTCCCGAGTCGAACATCCTGTGCTTCCGGTACGTCGGCGATGGCTCGCTGAACGACGAACAACTGGACGTGCTGAACCTTCGCCTGCGCGAGGAGTACAACCGCAAGGGCACGGGCTGGATCACGACGACGATGCTGGCCGGACGCCGGGTGCTGCGGGCCACGCTCATGAACCCACGGACGACGAGACGCGACCTCCACGACATGGTCGAGGAGGTGGGGGTTATGGCGGAGGAACTGCGCTAGGTGCTACGTGCTAGGTGCTACGTGCTGAGAGGTCGGCATGATGAATGTCCTGGCGTTTCTTGTGGCGGTTGCGTCGGCCCTGGTGGCGGCGCCGTTCTGGCAAATCCAGGCGAGCGGGACGCAGGAACGGCTGCGGGCGGTGAGCGCGGTCAGCGATCGCGTCGCGTGGGCGAGCGGGAACAAGGGCACGGTGCTGCGGACGACCAACGGTGGCGCGTCGTGGATGCGCCTGATCGTGCCAGGGACCGACGACCTCGACTTCCGAGACGTCGAGGCCTTCGACGCCTACATTGCCTACGTCCTCAGCATCGGCCCTGGCAACCGCTCGCGCATCTACAAGACGACGGATGGCGGGACGTCCTGGAAGCTGCAATTCACCAACGACGACCCGAAGGGGTTCTACGACGCCATCGCGTTCTGGGATGAGAAGCATGGCGTGGCCGTTGGCGATCCGGTGGACGGACGGTTCGCAGTCATCCGTACCTCGGACGGCGGCACGACCTGGTCCCCGGTACCGCAGGACAGCCGCCCACAGGCCCTCCCCGGCGACGGAATGTTCGCGGCCAGCGGCACGTGTCTGGTCGTGCAAGGGCGCTCGAATGCGTGGATCGGAACAGGCGGCGGCGCGCGCGCACGGATTCTCCGCTCGACCGACCAGGGTGCATCCTGGTCCGAAGCCGACACGCCGATTGCCGCAGGCGCCCCATCAGCCGGCATCTTCTCGATTGCCTTCGACGATGGCTTGAAGGGCGTGACCGTCGGAGGCGACTACCGCAAGGAGCAGGAGCCGAGCGACAACCTGGCGCGAACGACCGACGGCGGCAAGACGTGGTCGAGAATCGCCGCGACGCGTCTCCGCGCCTTTCGATCGGGTGTGGTCTTCGTGCCGGGTTCGAGTGGCAACCGGTTGATTGTGGTGGGTCCATCCGGCACCGACCTGTCAGTCGACGGCGGTGCCACGTGGTCGTCTCTCGGGGACGTCGGCTTCCACGCGGTCGGCATCGAACGTGGCGGCCGAACGGCGTGGGCCGTCGGCGACCAGGGGCGGATTGGGAAGCTGACAATCTAGCGGAACAGCGGCCCAAGCGACACGTAGAGGCGGTTCTGTCCGCCGAAGGCCACGCTGCCGCCTGCGAACACGGGCCCGATCAGGGTTTCGACGACGACACCGACCGCCACGTCGCCGTGCCATGCGGCGGTCTTCCAGTCGGCGAACGCCGATCCCGCCTCGATCCAACCGCCAACGAAGACGTTCCCGCCGATGACGTCGGTCAGCCTTCCCGTCCGCCTGAGGTACCCGGCCACACCGAGCAGGTAGTTGGCGCCACGAAGTTCGTCGGTGTTGAACGCTCCCATGCGCATTGGTCCGCCGAGCGAGAAGTCGTCGTACAGCGGATGCGCGCCGAACGACGTGCCGCCGCCCGCGATGCCGAAGACGCGATCCTGGCCGCGCACGCGCTCGAATGCCGAAGCCCGCACCTCGGCCTGCCAGAAGCGCCGCGGCGAGTTCTCGTGTGCCGTTAGAGTGCCCTGCGCGACCGGGTTCGGCTCCTCGAAGTACCGCTTCAGTGTCATGCCAACGCGGACGCCGTGCGAAGGCACGATCGGGCTGTCCTGCCCGTCGAGCAGCATCTGGGCCGTCGCGACCTGTTCGAGGCCGACGACCTCGGGCAGAGTCGGATTTCCCACGTTCAGCCGTGCGCGCACATCGGCGATGTCGTAGCCCAGGCGCAGCTCGGCGTATCGGCCGCCGCTGATGCCGACATCGATGCCGCCGCCCGCCCGCTTGACCCAGTGCTCGGCCACGAGAGCTTCGTCCACGTACTCGTTGCGTCCCGCCCGGCTGAAATATAGCCGTGGCGCCACGAACAGGGGCGTCGCGGCGATCGGCTTGTACAGTTCGGCTCCGACGGCCTGCCTCGTGCCGAGCACGAAGTTCGTCCGCAACTCGGAGCCTGCGCCGAAGCGGTCGTAGGTGGTGACGCGGCCAGCCAGGTTGAAGGCGAAGTTGGTCGAATCGACATTGTTCAAGTCGATTCCGACATCGAGGAACGGCGGCCCGTGGCTCTTCGGGTGTACGGTCACCAGCAAGCTGGGGCCGTCCGGGCTCTCAACGACCTCATACGTGAGGTGCTCGTAGCGGTCTGTGCCGCCGATGCGGAGGATGTCGAGCGCCAGCCGATCGGGATCGACGGGCCGTCCGACATTGTGCGCCAGTTCCTCGCGGATGTACTGCTGTTCTCGGGACAACACGCCGACAACAGTGACGGACTCAGGCGTTGGCGCCGCCGTGCGCTGGCGCGTTCGGCGGGCGGCCACGAACGCCGAGTATTCCGACTCGCTCACGGCGTACCGGAGCAGCTTTGCCGACATCGCCGCCGCGGCCTGGTAGCCCCGGTTCGCCAACTCGTCGCTCTGGCGCCAGGACATCGAGTCGAGACCTTTCAGATTCGGAACGATGACGAGGTCCGCCGACGCGAGGCTCTTCCTGACCTCCGCGGCCATCACGGTGTCGATCGTCCGGCCGAGCAGCGTGAAGAGCGACTGGTCTCCGGCCCCCGACGTGTCCAACTCGCCGCTGACGTTCACGGCGATTACGACGTCGGCACCCATCTGGCGCGTCACGTTCACGGGAACGTTGTTCAACGCGCCGCCATCCACGAGCAGCCACCGGTCGTAGGTCACCGGCGTGAACACGCCGGGGATCGCCATCGTGGCGCGCATCGCGCGCGACAGCGGCCCTCTGCCCAGCACGATCGGCTCGGAACTCTTCAAGTCCGTGGCCACGCAGCGGAACGGCGTCGGCAGATCGTCGAACGTGGCGATGGCGTAGTACGGCAGGGCGATCCGGTCGAGCATCAAGGCGACTTGCTGCCCGGGATTCAGCCCACCGGGCAGAGTCACGCCATTCTTGAGGCCGAACTCGAGCGGCGAGGGAAACGCCCGCTTATCCTGCTTCCGCCGGAACGTCTTGAACTCGTAGGGCGAGTCCGACTGGAACATGGCGTCCCAATCGGTTGTCCGCATGAGCTGACGGATATCCGCGGGCGACATTCCCGTCGCGTAGAACCCGCCGACCAGGCCACCCATGCTCGTGCCGGCGATCTCATCCACCGGAATGCGGTGCTCGTCGAACCACTGGAGTACGCCGATGTGCGCGAATCCCCTTGCACTGCCGCCGCCGAGCGCGAGGCCGAACCGAGGGCGGACCCCCTGCTCAGCCGAAGCCGCCGGCTGGGCCGACGCCAGCGAAGGGATGAGGATCGAAGCCAGCGCGACGAGCGCGCGGAGAGCGGAGGTGGGATGATGCAGCATCGGCGGCAGTCGGATCAGAACTTGTAGACGACTCCCATCACGAGCGCGATGTCGTTGCTCTTCATCTTCGGGTCGGGGGGCTTTGCCTTGTAGGTGTCGAGCATCTCGACTTTCAACTGCGCCTGGCTCGTGATGCTGGCAGCCAGGTTCACGCCGAAGGCATACAGCGCGTCGCCCATGTCGCTGGTCTTCCACAACCCCGAGAACGCCTGTCCCGCCGTGGCCGTCTTCGTGAGCTTGTGCGTGAACTTCTCGTCGAAGGTCAGCGCGCCGCTCGCCTGCACGTCGAAGCCAATGTCCTTCTCCCACACGCCGCCGGCGCCGACCGACACCGACAAGGCCGTCGTCGGAACATCGATGACCTTGTAGCCGATGCCGGCCGACGGCGAGTACAGATAGCTGATGCCCTTGAAGTGGTCGTGCAGGTAACGGAGGTCACCGAACACGAACGCACGCGGGTTGAAGGAGTACTCGTCGCGAAGCGTGAGCCCGTACTGCTCGGCCGACAGTTCGTCGCCCGTCTTGCCGTACAGGAACAGGCCGGACGTCTTGAACACGTTCTTCGTCTTCGGATCGTACTTGGCCTCGAACCCGAGGTTGAAGTTCGTGGTGTCCTTGTTGCCGTTGGTGAGCGAGAGACCGAAGCTGACATTCCCCGACCACGGCTTCGGCGGCGGCGCGGGGGGCGGAGCGCCCGATGCGGCAGGCGCCTGGGCGAACAGCGGGGTGGTGGTCAGCGCCAGCACGAAGACCGCCGCAGCAATGATCTTGCGCACCACACATCCTCCTTGTCTTCCAGTGGGGCCAACAGCCGGAGCGTGTTGTTGCGGACCAGGTGAGAAGCAGGGACTCAACCATCCTACGACCAACGGGGGAGGATTGCGATTGCGGGCTTGCGAGGGCAACCCCGGGGCGACAAGCTCTGTCACCCCGGCGCTGCGTGTTGACGGGTTTCGGTAAACGAGCTACTTCAGGCCTTCCGGAACCGGCATGCCGAGAGCACCCATGATCTCGGCCGCCTTGCCTTTCACCGCTGTGGCCTTGGCCACGGCATCCTTCAGGTTGCCGCCCCCGAACGCGGCCGTGGCGGCGGTCCAATTCTGCTTGACCTCCGCCAGGCCGGTCTTTGCGGATTCGAACTTCGCCTTGTCCATGCCGGCCGGGAGCTTCTTCGCCTTGGACAGAATGTCCACGCGGCTCTGGATGGCCTCGACGACCTTCGGCAGACCCGCGCTCATGCCTTCCCAGCCCTTCGTCAACTCGTTCTTCTTGGCCGTTGCAGCCGTGGCGAGGGCCGTCACCTTTTCGGGGATCGCCTGGGCCGCCGTCAGCGCGGCCTGGTAGTCGCCCTTGGCGAACGCGTCCTTCGCGCTCTTCAGCGCCTCTTCGACCCCGGCGATCTGATCGGGCGCGTACGCAGTCGCCTCGCCCTTCACCGCGTCGAATGCCTGTTCGGCCGCTTTGATCGCGGCTTCAGCCGGAACCTTCTGGGTGGCGCAGGCAACGCCGAACATCGCGACCAGCACGACGAGCATGAGGCCGGCGGTACGTTTCAGCATCGATCCTCCCTCCACGGTGGTTACGGAATGCGGAGTTTCTGGCCAACCCGAATCAGGTTCGGGTCATCGAGGACGTCACGATTCGCCTCGAAAATCTGGGGGTAGAGTGCCGGATCGCCGTAGTACTTCTCGGCGATCTTCGAGAGCGTGTCTCCCGGCACGACCTCGTGCCACTGCGTGGCATCAAAAGCGTCGGGAGCCTTGGGAGCGTCGGGCATCGAATCGTCCTCCTCGGCGCCGGGGTGACCCACAGCGTTCGGGCATGGGGGGCGGCGCCAGCTCAAGGAGATTATAGGACCTTGAACGCGGCAGTGCCACTGGACCAGGACGGGTACCTTCGACTACAGTCAACCCGTCCCGGACGAGTCGCTTCCAGGGCTTTCCATCCCATGCTTCGCGTGTCCGCGCTCTGCCTGGCGGTCGTCATCTTCGCAGGTTCCGTCCGGGACGGCGCCGCGCAGGCGGTCGTGCAACCGGCACCCGCCGCCAAATCGCCTCCGGCCGGCACGTCGGAGGAGACGATGGATCTCCTCGACCTGGTGCGCGTCCTCCGCCACAAGGAACCGCACACCCTCGGCCCGGCTTCGTGGGAACCGCTGAAGCCGATGATCGCGTCCGCCCCGGTTGTCGGCTACAAGCCGTCGAGCGGCGGGCTGGTCGGGCTGGCCGGCAATGTGGCGTTGTTCCACGGGGATCCCGGCAACACCCGTATCTCCTCTGCGGTGGCGAGCCTCACGTATTCTTCGAAGAAACAAGTATCGGCCCTGGCACGGTTCAGCATCTTTGCGCGGGGTGACCGCCGCCGCCTGGACGGTGACAATCGCCTGCAGTGGACCTCGGAGGACACGTACGGCCTCGGCACGGAGACCACCCCGGCGGACCGAACGAATGCGAGGTTCGACTTCTTCCGCTTCTACGACACGGAGTACTTCCGGGTCCACCACGACCTGTTCGTCGGCGTCGGCCTTCACTACAGCCGCCACTCCAACGTCGCGGCCGGCGAGGGCGCGAGTGAAGGCTGGGACACGTCACCGTATGTCCGGTACAGCCGGCAGAACGGGTTTGCGCTCGACGGTCAGACGTCGGGAGGGCTCAGCGCCAACCTGCTGGTGGACACTCGTGACAGTGCGATCAACGCGCAGCGCGGATGGCTGGTCAGTGCAACCTACCGGCCGTTCATCCGGGGGTTCATGGGCGGGGACTCGACCTGGCACGAGGCCAAATTCGACATCCGCACCTACCTGAAGATGTCGGACGACGGCCGTCATCGCGTGGCGCTGTGGCTGCTTGGCGACGTCATCGTGAGCGGCGTGGCGCCGTTCTTCGACCTGCCCGCCACCGGCCTGGACACGTACGGCCGGTCGGCGCGGGGTTACTCGGAAGGGCGCTTCCGCGGCGAACGGTTGCTGTACGGCGAGATCGAGTACCGCGTGTCACTGATGCGGAATGGGTTGCTGGGACTGGTGGTCTTCGCGAATACGACGACGCTCAGCAACCTCCAGGCGCGTGAGCACCTGACCGACTCGTTTCTCGGCGCGGGAGGGATCGGCTTGCGCATGTTGATCAACAAGCGATCGAGGACCAACCTCTGCATCGACGTCGGCGTCGGCCAGAAAGGATCGCACGGGTTGTACCTGGCCATCCAGGAAGCCTTCTGAGCCGCTGAGGTCACGCAGGCACGAGCCAGGACGCCCGGATCGCGCGGGGCGGATCAGGCGGCGCGCATGCGCAGCCTGGTGAACAGACCCACGCCGATGAGGCCGTAGGCGGACGAGAGCACCACCAGAGCGGTCAGTTCGAACCAGACCTCCCCGAGGCCGGCGCCGAGCGTGAGCACCTTGTTCAGGGCGATGACAGCGTGGGTCGGCGGGAGCAGGTCCCAGATGGCCACGGCCCGTCCGGCGACGGTGACGAGCGTGGGGCGCGGCACCGGGAGCATCGCGCCCGAGAAGAACATCAGCAAGCCGAGGGGAAAGTTCGCGACGACGAAAGCCTGTGTGACCGTCCTGCAGAACGCCGCCACCATCAGTCCCACGCCGATGATCGAGACGGTCGTCACCGCGCCGACGACAACGGCCAGCCACATCGGTCCCTGGCTGTGGAAGCCGAAGGCGATTGCCGTGAGGAACGTCACGACGACCGAGGCGATCCCGATGGCGACGAGCACGATGCTCGTCCCCCCGAGCAGATCCCACGCGGTCATCGAAGTCATCCGCAGCCGGCGCAGCGTGCCGCTCTCCGCCTCGCGCGTCACCCACATGGCGGTCTGGAACACGAGCATGATCACGGCGAAGACGAGGATGCCCGGCACCGCCATCTCGAAGTCACTTCGAACTCCGGAGCCGCCCATCGGCTCCTCGTGAACGGCGACGAGAGAGGGCGCGCCGAGGGTCGAGCGGACGAATCCGTCCAGTGCGGCGTTGGCGAGCACTGCGGCGACGGCGTACGTCGGGCTCGAGAGATCGCCAACGAAGGTGATCACCGGGGCCGGGGAGACCGCCTCGCGGTCGTCGCGTGCTGCCGCGATCGCTTCGGAGAAACGAGGACCGATCACCACCAGCGCCGATACCTTCCGGTCCGCGATCTGGCGGAGCGCGGCGCGGCGATCACTGACCCGCTCGACGTGGAGCATCGCGCGACCGCTGGCGTCCATCTGCGCGGCCAACCTGGCGGTCAGTTCGCGCGCGCCATCGACGGCGACGCCGGACGCGAGCGCGGACGGGGTGTCCTCGGACAGCACCGCGACGCCGTAGCTCGGGATGAAGGAGGGGAACGTCAGCCAGTAGAGGAACACGAAGAACGGCGCGAACGAGACCGACAGGGCGATCAGCAGCTTGTCGCGCTTCGCCTCACGCGCGCACTTCCGGCAGACGGAGAGCACCTTCATGATCGCAACCCCCGGCCGGTCAGCGCGACGAAGACGTCCTCGAGCGAGGCCGAGCGGAGCCGCACGTCGCCCACCGGCACACCGGCGGCGCGCAGCGCGTTCAACGCGTCGCCAAGGTGCGAGAGCGCATCCCGAGAACGCAAGGTCGCCACGTTGGCCGTGACGCGCACGACGGCAACCGACGTCAAGCCGGCGAGCGCCGCCTCGGCGCGTCCCGGGTCGTCGTCGGCCGCCAGGCCGATCTCGATGAGATCGCCTTCACCAACCCGCCGCTTCAGGCCTTCCGGCGTGTCGAGCACGAGCAGCCGCCCGTGGTCGATGATCGCGACCCGGTCGGCCAGACGCTCCGCCTCGTCCATGTTGTGCGTCGTGAGGACGACGGTCTTCCGGCGGGCGAGCGAACGAATGAACTCACGGACGGTGATGCGGCTCTGCGGATCCAGCCCGGCCTCGGGCTCGTCGAGCACCACGACGTCCGGATCGTGAACGAGGGCGAGGGCCAGGTTCAGACGGCGCTTCATCCCGCCCGAGAGCGTGGCAGCCAGGGCGCCGGCTTTCTCGGTCAGACCGAGCGTCTCGAGCAACTCCCGGCCGCGTCGTCGCGCTTCCGCGCGAGGGACGGCGTACATCTCGCCGACGAACTCGAGCTGCTCGAGACACGTGAGGCGCTCCCAGATCACCACGTCCTGCGGACAGACGCCGATCGAGCTCCGGGTGCCCGCGCCGGCCGTCATCAGACGACCGTGCACCAGCACGCGTCCGGCATCGGGCGCAAGGAGCCCGCAGATCATCGAGATGGCGGTCGTCTTCCCGGCGCCGTTCGGACCGAGGAACCCGAACACTTCTCCGGCGCGGACGTCGAAGCTGAGATCCTCGACGGCGACAAGATCCCCATAGCGTTTGACGAGACCGTCCACGGCCAGGACGATCTCGGCGTCGGTTGTCGCGTGCGTGTTCACGCTTCGCCCCGTCATCGCCGGACGATGCTGCCGTCGACCAGCGCTCGCACGTTCGGGTCGAGCGTGATCGTCGTGCGCTGGCGGCGGTCGGTCAACGCCATCTTCTCGACTCGCAGCGGCTGCGTTTCGTCGATCCTGATGCCGAACTCGAGCGGCAGTTCGAACGGATCGTCCTGCTGGGTTTGTGACACCTCGATGTCGAGCGCATTCCGCGCCGCGTCGTAGTGCCACGTGGCGGCGACGGCCGGGACTCCTGGACGGTTCAGCCACTGCCGGAAGAACGCCGAGAGATCCTGGCCGGACGCGGCCTCCATCACCTGGCGGAACCCGTCGGTGGTGGCGGTCCGGTTCAGGTACCGCTGGTAGTACGTCCGCAGGCCGGTTCGAAAGCTCTCGGCGCCGATCCGCTCGCGCAGCATGTGAAGAACCCAGCCGCCCTTCTGGTAGACGAACGTGTTCAGCACCTTGTCCAGGTTCGAGAGGTTCCGATGGATGATTGGCGTGTCGGGGCTCTTCTTCTCGGCGGCGATGACACGGTCGCGGTCGCGCGCCAGCGCGGCGGTGAACGCGTCGTGTCCATTCACGTGCTCGACGAACAGGTTCGTCAGGAACGTCGCGAAGCCCTCGCTCAGCCACACTTCGTCCCAGTCGCGCTCGGTGACGCCGTCGCCGAACCAGGCGTGCGCGATCTCGTGCGCGACCAGCGTCTGAATCGGCCGTCCGTCGATCGCCGCCTCGCCGTAGGCAATGGCCGTCGCGTGCTCCATGCCGCCGCCGAACCCGGAGGCCTCGACGTTCGCCAGCTTCCGATAGGGATAGGGACCGACGAGATCGCTGAAGAACTCGATCGCCTGGCGGGCGGGCAGCTCGAACGCCTTGCGCCCGGCGTCGCGGTCGCGCGAGAACACCCATGTCTCGAGGGGTGTTCCCATGACGGCGTCCGCATGATGGACGGCGAAGCGGCCCACGCCAATCGTGTAGAGCCAGGGCGCGATCGGTTCCGGCTGTCTCCAATGCGTGCGGCGGAGATCGCCGGGCAGATCCATCTCCTCGACCAGCACGCCGTTGGACACGACCTGGTAGTGCGCGGGAGCCGTGACGACGAACTCGCCGGTGGCTTTGTAGGAGATGTGGTCGATGGTCGGAAGCCACTGCCGCGCCTTGTCCGGCCAGCTCTCGCCGAAGAAGCAGCGCTCGCCGAACTTGTTCGCGCCGATTCGCAGTCCCGAGACCGGCACGCCGCGGTACTTGACGACCACCGTGACGCTTTCCAGTGCCCGCGAGGGCGAGGGCAGCGAGATTCGCAGCCGGCTGTTCTCGTGCGCGAAGCGAAGCGGCCGGCCACCGGCGGAAACCTCCGACACCGTCATGCCCTTGCCACCCGCAGCCGACGCGAGATCGAACGAGACTTCAGTGACGCCCTGTTCGAGCAACTCGAGCGTTGCGGCCGTCTCACCGGCAATCTCGTCGGTATCGTCCCTCAACTCGAGATGGAAGACGTAGTGGATGGCGCCGATCGGCTGGCGTGGATAGGTATCCGCCGCCGCCAGGTTCACCGCCGCCAGTAGCGCAATCGCAAGCAGGATTGTTCTTCGCATCATCGTCACGCCTCAGTTCCTGGACGTCGTCTGCCGCTGTGCCGGGCTGGCCGGGTGCCGCATCGACTCGGTGGCTGCCCGACCGGCGTGGGCGGCTGCCGCCTGCTCCAGATGTTCCTGCACGACGCGCAACTCGACGAGGCCAGGGGTGGTCTTCCCGGCGCGGGCGCGAAATCTCACCGTGATGGCCGTTCGCCCGCGCGTCAGCGCGTCCGGCACGCTGACGGTCGTCGAGCACGGTTCCGAACCAGCGCGGCGTGAAGCGTCCGCCTCCAGTGTCGCGTCCTCGACCATGATGTCGAACGTGGGCCGGTCGAGCACGGGGTCCGCCCACACGCAGACGAGTGTGACCGGCGTGTCGTCGTACACGCGGACCGTGTACTCGAACCACTCGCGAGACGCGCGCCAGTTCCGGCTGCCGTATCGCCCTTCGAACGCGGCGACGCCCCGGTAGTGGTGCGCCTGTTCGCTGGCCGGGGAACCGACGTCCACCGCGTCCACCACCCGCAGGCCCTGTGCCAGCGACCCGCCAGAGGTCAGGCCGGCAACGCCCCACGCGCACACAAGGAGCAATCCCACCTGCAGCACTCTCGGCACCCGCACCTCCAGCACTCGCACCTCCAGCACTCGCACCTCCAGCACCAGCACCTCCAGCACCGCACCTCCAGCACCAGCAGCACCTTCAGCACCCCCAGCACGGCACCTTCAGCACCAGCAGCACCTCCAGCACCCCCAGCACCAGCCCAGCCTCCCTCTCTCTTCTACTTGATCAAGTGCATCCCCGTCTGCCGCTGGTCGAGAAACTTCACACCGTCCTTCGTCAGCACCGCGTCCTGCTCGAGCGGAAAGCGGACATCCTGGTTGCCCCATTCCGGGACGGCCGATATCACGTTCAACTCGATCGAGTGGACCGTGTCCTCGAAGAACCGCAAGTCGCCGACGCCAGGCACCCCGCCCTGCATGTCCCACATGCCCACGAGCGTCCCGGCGGCGTGGCCATGGGTGCCGAGCGGATGCGTGTAGATGCTCGGTCGCAGCCCCTCGGCCTTCGCCCGCTTCAGCGCGGCGGCCAGCACTTCATTCCCGGTTCGCCCGGGCTTCATCTCAGCGAGGTGAATGTCCTGCAACTTGTTGCCCGCCGCGAGCCCGTCCTTCAGGCCCTTCGGCGCATCGGTCTCCCCCTCCCTGAGCACGTAGGCGAGCTGCTGCGTGTCGGTGCACAGCCGCAGGTAGACGATCCCGAAGTCGCAGTGGAGGAGATCGCCGCGATGGATGACCGGGCTGTCCTTGTAGGGGCTGTCCTTGGGCCGCTGGATGTCCACGGTCGGGTGGAACCAGTTGGTGAGCCCGAGTTGTCGCGAGCGCTCCCGCATCCACCACGCCACGTCCTCACCGGTGGTCACGCCAGGCGTGATGACGCCGCGCGTGAACGCCTCCGCGATGATGCTGTGCGCGATGGACACGATGTGGGGGTAGGTTTCGAGTTCCTCGACGGACCGGCGTTCCAGCCAGCGAATGGCGAGGTGCTCGGACGACTGGACGCGGGGCACGAAGTCAGGGGGCAGCGATGCGAGCAGCTTCTTCTTCAGCGAGGCGGTCATGCCGTCGCCATAGTTGTCCACGTCCGACTCGTTGATGCCGATCTTCTTCGGATTGCGTTCCTTGATTACCTGCACCAGCCGGGCCCACTGTTCGATCTTCTCCGGCTCCCATACGCTCTTGTACAACCCGCCGATGCCCGATCGGCCGACCGTCAGCCGCTCCACGCCCTCGACGCCGCGGTCGAAGAAGACGAGCATCGTGGTGCGGCTGGCGTAGAGGTTGTTGAACGGCACCAGCGAAGAGAACACCGGGTCCTCGTTGTTCTCGCGGCAGATCACGAGCCACATGTCGAACCCTTCCTGCCGCATCAACTCCGGCAGGATCTTCTCGAGCCGGTTCTTCAACCAGGTGTTGTAGACAGCCGCCTGTTCTCGGAGGGTGAGAATGGCTGGCGTGCCGCCGGCCGCGTGCGCCGGCTCCGGCGCCAACACCGCGAAGCCCACCAGGACGAGGAATATCGTTCTCAGTCGCCAATTACGCATGGAGTGTCCTTTCGCCTCGAACCACGAGAACCACCAACACCTCGTGCTATTTCTGCTTCGCCGGGCCGTACAGGATCCGTCCGGGGCGGGCGGGGGTCATCGCGCCCTTCTCGTAGATGATCTGCCCGTTCACGATGACGTGCGCGAATCCTTCGGCGTACTGATGCGGGCGGTCGAAGGTCGCGGTGTCGCGGACCCGCACGGGGTCGAACACCGCGATGTCGGCCTTCATCCCAGGGCGGAGGATGCCGCGGTCCGGCAAGCCGAGGCGCCAGGCGGGCAGCGACGTCATCTTCCGCACGCCCTCCTCGAGGCTGAGCACGCCCTTCTCGCGCACGTAGACGGCGAGCACGCGCGCAAACGTGCCGTAGCTGCGCGGATGCGGCGCGTTCCTGCCGAAGACCGGCACCTCGCCATCCGACGCGATCATCGTCACCGGGCACGCGATGATCCGTTCGAGGTCCTTCTCGTCGATGGCGTGGAAGATGCCGCTCGCGCCCCCCTTCTCGACGATCCACATCGTGGTCTCGGCGGCGTTGTCGATCGTCGGATCCTGTCCGCGCAGGCGGGTGATCTCGGCGAGATTCTTCCCGGCCAGCGACGCGTCCCACGGGCACGACGAGACACTGATGTTCTTCGGGTCGCCGCCACCCCGGTCGAACTTGATGTTGTCGATGACGGTCGCCTTGATCCGCTGCCGCTGGGCCGGATCGTTCAGCCGGCCGACCACGTCCGCCCGGCCGCCCTCGAGAGCCCAGGGCGGGAAGAGGGCGTTGATCCCGGTGGCGGACGCCGTGTAGGGGTACTGATCGATGGTCACATCGACGCCGCGCGCCCGGGCGTCGAGCACGAGCTTCACCGTGTCGACGCTCTTGCCCCAGTTCTGCACGCCGATGATCTTGTGGTGCGTGACCTGCGTGGGCAGGCCGCCGCGTTCGCCGATGGCAATCGTCTCCCGGACACTGTCGAGCACACCCGTCGCCTCATTGCGCATGTGCGAGACGTGAATGCCGCCCATGGCCCCGGCCACCTTGGCCAGTTCGACGACCTCGTCGGTCGGTGTGAAGATGCCGGGCACGTAGAACAGGCCGGTGCTGAGGCCAACGGCGCCGTCGAGCATCCCCTGGCGCACCAGTTCGCGCATTCGGTCGATCTCGGCTGGCGTGGCCTTCCGGTCGACGGTGCCGATGACCTGCTCGCGGGCCGATCCCTGTCCGACGAACGTGCCGAAATTCGGCGACACGCGGGTGGCGGCGACGCGGTCGAGGAACGCCTTGATCGGCAGTGGCGAGCTGCCATCCGGGCCCTCGTAAATCGTTGTGACACCCTGCCGCGTATAGTTGTCCGCCGTCGGCACCTCGAAGATCCCGCGGCGTGCGTGGGTGTGGATGTCGATGAACCCTGGCGAGACGACCAGGCCCGTGACATCGATGACGCGCGCGGCCGGACCGTCGATGCGAGGCGCGATCGCCACGATCGTGTCGCCGGTGACGGCGACGTCGGCTTTGACCCACGGGCTGCCCGTACCGTCGATGACGTGTCCGCCCCGCAGCAGCAAATCGTAGCGGCGTGCCTCCTGCGCGGGGACGCCCATCGTCGTCCACCCGGCGAGCACCGCGCCGGCCAGGGCCACCAATCCCCAGCGCATGGCCGGGAGGGAAGTCGAGCGTGCAAACCTACGGCTGTCGGCCATCGCGTGCCTCCATGTCAAACCGCGCGGGATCGGTGATCGCCATCATCGCCTCGAGTTCCGCCAGGATGTCGCCGGTATCGCTGCCCGCCCTGATTTCTGCCCGAGCGCGGACCGCACGCTGAGAGGAGAACGTGATTCGGCCCGTGATGACGAGGCGCATCCCGACACGTGCCGACACCCGGAACCGCGCATCGGCCTTCGCCGTGACGCAGTACAACCCGGCGAAGGTACAAGCCGAGGCGACCGCCTCGTCCATGAGTGTGAACAACAGACCGCCATGGATGATCCCCGGCCAGCCGACGTGTTCGGGCTGCGCCACGTATTCGGCGCGGCTGCCACCCGCCGGATCGGGCGAGAACGGGACGTGGAGACCGGCCTTGTTCTCGGCCCCGCACACGTAGCAGTGGGGAAACGTCCGGACCCTGGTTTCCGACACGAAAGCTCCTCCACTCGGATCGGACTCGTCGAGCACCCGCGACTCGCCGGCGTACCGCCCATGGCGCACCTGGAAGGCGGCTCCTCCGGCCGGCGACATTCTATCCGCTTCCTCCGAATCTGCTAAAGTGCCACAGGATGTCCACGCTCGTCATCGTCAACCCGGTGTCCGGCGGACGTCGTCGCGGTCTGACCTGGGAACAGCGCCTTCGCATCGCGAGGGCGGCGCTCGACCGACACGGCGACGGCGGGCGCGTCGTGATGACCGAGCATGCCGGGCACGCGCACGAACTGGCTCGATGCGGCGTGGCCGAAGGCCGCCGGGCCGTGGTCGCCTGGGGTGGCGACGGAACGATCAACGAAGTGGCGTCGGCCGTGGCGGACACCGACGTGGCGCTCGGCGTGGTCCCGGCCGGTTCCGGCAACGGCCTGGCCAGGGAGCTTCGCCTGCCCAGGTCTCCGGTGGAGGCGCTCGACATCGCGTTCGCCGGCAGCGAGCGCCTGATCGACGCCGGTCGAGTCAACGGGCACTGGTTCGTGAACATCGCCGGCGTGGGTTTCGATGCCGCGATGGCCGAGGCGTTCAACGCGCTGGGACAGCAAATCCGCGGACCGGTCCGGTACGTCCTGTCGGTGGCCCGAGCGGGATTCACGTACCAGCCCGTTGAGTATCACATCGATGTCGACGGCCGGCACATCCGCGTTCACGCCCTGCTCGTGGCGCTGGCCAACCTGCGGCAGTACGGCATCAACGCGGTCATTGCGCCCGCCGCGCGGCCAGACGATGGAGCGATGGATCTGGTGATTGTCGAGTCCCGGGGAATACTGGGCCGCCTGGCGCTCGTTCCGCGCCTGTTCAACCGGACGATCCACCGGGCGCCCCGCGTCACCATCCTGCCGGCGCGCCGCGTTACGATTCGCGCTGCACAGCCGATGGTCTTCCACTGCGACGGCGAGACGTGGACGGCGCCCGACCGCGTCGAAGCCGTCACCCATCCAGGCGCCCTGCGGATCCGCGTGGCAGCCGGAGCCGAAACGAGTGTGAACCATGCCTGACCAGTCCAAACTGCGCGTCCAACAGGTCGATCGCTTCATGCGCCTGATCCGGCGTCAGGACGAGACGTGGCAGGGCGACGTGGTCGGCCTGCCGTTTTTCGACGACGACCCCGCGAGCGGTGAACCGCGGCGGGAGTACTCGGCGATCTGGGTCAATGCATCCACGCAGGTTGCCGCGCTCAGCACGACAGTCGGCACCGGTCCAGGCGGATGGAGCGACGCTCTCAAGGCATTCCTCGACCTGGGTCTGAAGAGCCGCAAGGAGCGGGACGGGCGGCCCGCGCGTATCGAGGTGCGGGACGGCGCGCTTGGCGCGTTCATCAAGGAGTCGATCGGCGATCCCGAACTCGAGGTGGCGATCGTGCCGGACGTGCCGCTGGTGCGCGAGGAGGCGAGCGCGCTGGTGCGCGGAGCCATCGAAGGCAGCATCCCGCCGTCCGCCATGGAGGCGCCCGGCGTGAACCTCGACCGTATGCGCGCGTTTGCCGAGGCTGCGCGAGATTTCTACCTGCGCGGGTTGGCGGAAGAACTGACCGACCAGGACCTGATCCAGGTGGAAGCACCCGATGCGCCTCACGGACTGAAGTGCTGTGTGGTTCGTCCAGACGGCGAGACGCTGAACGTCGATTTCTACGCCACCCGCGACGAGTTCGAAGAGGACGAGGAGGACGAGGAGGAAGAGGAAGAGGAAGACGACGACCACCACCACGCCGGTCGTGAGGAGGACGAAGAGGACGACGACGAGGAGGAAGAAGACGACGAAAAGGTAGACGGGGACGATGACGAGGACGAGGAAGAAGTTGACGCAGAGGACGATGAGGTATTGACCGGCGAAGACGGGATTGAGTGGACGCTCACATTCGGAGCGGCGCCCGATCTGCCACCGTTCGACGTCGCGCTGTGGCTCGATCGGGACCTCCCGGTGGCCGGGCCGGCGGCCTATCCGTCGATCGTCGGTTGGATGGGACCAGCCCATTACGACCGTCCCGACGGCGGCCAACTCGCCTTCCTGGAAGGGCTCCTTCGAGCGCTTGGCGCGACGACCGAAGCGGAGATTGATTCCGGACGCTGGACCAGGAAGGTGCTGACGGCCGAAGGGGAGGTCACCTACCGCCTGTCTCTCGCGTCGATCGTCGGTGATGGCGACGCAACCGGACCCGAGGCGACGGCTGAACGCGAGGAACAGGAACGCGTCGGCGGCTGCCTCTCGCGGATTCTTGCCGAGGGTGGGTTCTCGGATCTCGACGAAGCCGCGGAGTCGCTCAGGGCCGCCGTGAAGGCGGGGCGCTTCGAGGCGCCGCCAGCCACCACGCCACTCGAGCGGGCTCAGGAATTGGCGTATCGGGCGCATGGCGCGCCAGGGCGCCGACAATTGCAGCTCGTTCGCGACGCGCTCCGGCTGTCGCCCGATTGCGCGGATGCATATCTCACGCTCGCCGAGCGTCAACGCGAGCCTGAGCGAGGGCTCCCGCTGTTCAACCAGGCCACGGAAGCCGTCGAGCGGATCCTTGGCTCCGAGGAGTTGAAGCGCCGCAAGGGCCATTTCTGGGACTCACCGCAGACGCGGACGTACCTCCGGGCGCGCTTCGGCGCCGCCGCGGCGCTCCGGGCCCTCGACCGGGTGCCGGACGCGATTGCCGAATACCGCCGCCTGATCGAACTGGATACCGATGATCACGCAGGCGCCGGCTACTACCTGCTTGCCGTGCTCCTGGAGACCGGTCGTGATCAGGAGGCGGTCGAGTTGCTCGACGAGTACGAGGACGACGGCCCGGAGTGGGCGTACGGACATGTGCTGTGGATGTTCAGGAACCGCCCGGTATCTGCGGCGCACGAGGCGCTCAAAGAAGCGCTCGCGTCGCATCCGGTCGTCGCACTGCTGTTGTCCGAGCCTGAAGATGCCGACCCGGATGACGGCGAGCAGACGGATCCTCTCAGGGGGCTGGCGTCCGAAGACGACGAGATCGAAGAGGCGCTCGACTGCCTGACGTTGTTCCGCCGGGCGTGGGAACTGACCCCCGGCGCGGTCGAGTGGCTGAGGGCCGAACTCGACCGCCGCCACCGATCTCGGCGCGGCAGGAGCGGCCGTCGCGGCCATCGCGTCCACTGATGTCGTGACAGGGTGGCGGCCGGCAGGCACGGCCGCGCCACGGCCATTCACAGCCTGTGGGCTGGGCTATACTCCCACTATGACAACGCACGCCGACGACAGCCGCAAGGTCCGTCAGGCGGCCGACTCGTCTTCGGCCTCCGCGCCGCTCGACTTCATCCGCGAAATCATCGCCGAGGACCTGCGGGCCGGCCGGCACACGCAAGTGGCGACCCGGTTTCCCCCCGAGCCCAACGGCTATCTGCACATCGGCCACGCCAAGTCGATCTGCCTGAACTTCGGCGTCGCCCGCGAGTTCGGCGGCACCTGCAATCTGCGTTTCGACGACACGAATCCTGCCAAGGAGGACGTGGAGTACGTCGACTCGATCATCGAGAGCGTCCACTGGCTGGGCTTCGACTGGGGCAAGCGGCTCTTCTACGCGTCCGACTACTTCGAGCGGATCTACGCGTACACGGTCGGTCTCGTCCGTGACGGGAAGGCGTACGTCGACGAATTGTCGGCAGAGGAGATCCGCGAATACCGCGGGACGCTGACCGAGCCTGGCAGGGAAAGCCCGTGGCGGAACCGGCCGGTCGAAGAGAACCTCGATCTGTTCGAGCGGATGCGGAAGGGCGAGTTCGAGGACGGCGCCAAGGTGCTGCGGGCGCGGATCGACATGTCGTCGCCGAACTTCAATTTGCGCGACCCGGTGATCTACCGCATCCGTCACGCGGCGCATCACCGGACGGGTGACGCGTGGTGCATCTACCCGATGTACGACTACACCCACGCCATTTCCGACGCGATCGAGCAGATCACGCACTCGCTCTGCACGCTCGAGTTCGAGGACCACCGGCCGCTCTACGACTGGACGGTCGAGAACCTGCCCGTGCCGAGCCGGCCGCGTCAGATCGAATTCGCCCGCCTCAACCTCACCTACACGGTGATGAGCAAGCGCAAGCTGCTGCAGCTCGTCCAGGAGGGCCTCGTGTCGGGCTGGGACGATCCGCGGATGCCGACCATCGTCGGCCTGCGGCGGCGCGGCTTCACGCCCGAGTCGATCCGGGACTTTGCGGCGCGCATCGGCGTGGCGAAGCGCGAGAACATGGTGGACGTGGCCCTGCTCGAGGACGCCGTGCGCGACGATCTCAACAAGCGCGCGGCCCGCGCGATGGCCGTGCTGCGGCCGCTGCGCGTCGTCATCGAGAACTACCCGGAGGGGCAGGTCGAGGAGATCGAGCTCCCGAACAACCCGGAAGATCCTGCCATGGGCAGCCGCAAGGTGCCGTTCTCGCGCGTGCTCTACATCGAACAGGACGACTTCCGCGAGATGCCGCCGCCGAAGTACTTCCGCCTGTCGCCTGGCCGCGAGGTGCGCCTGCGCGGCACGTACTTCGTCACGTGCGATCGCGTCGTCAGGGACGAGACGAGCGGCGAGATTGTCGAACTGCGCTGCACCTACGACCCGGCCACGAAGAGCAGCTCCGCACCGGACGGCCGCAAGGTGAAGGCGACGATTCACTGGGTGTCGGCCGCACACGCGCTCGACGCCGAAGTCCGCCTGTACGACAGACTCTTCACGGTGCCGGACCTGCACGACGCCGAGGAGGGGCGGGACTGGAAGTCGTATCTCAATCCCAACTCGCTGGAGGCCCTGCCGCACTGCAGAATCGAGCCGAGCCTGGCCGGCGCGGCCCCGCTGTCCCGCTTCCAGTTCGAGCGCCTCGGCTATTTCTGTGTCGATCCCGAAACGACCGGCGATCGCCTGGTCTTCAACCGTACCGTGCCGCTCCGTGACTCGTGGGCCCGAATCGCCGGCAAGATCTGAGGCGCCTCATGAACCAGAAGCTGCAGGACAAGCAGGACATCATCGCCCAGTGGTCGTTCGACACCAGGCCGATCCTCGGCCGCTTCCACATCTGGCTCGACGATGTGGAGATCGAGTGGGTGAGGGGGGAGCCTTCGAAGGAGTTCACGCGCGAGCTGGCGTTCATGGACGGCCGGATGGAGCGGCTGTTCGCGATGACCGGTGCCGTGACGGCCATGGGCACACAGGTGTTCGGCCGGCCGGGCGCGGGCGCGAATCTCGACAAAGCCGCCCTCAACCAGGTGAAGAAGGACGCGGACGCGATCTCGGCGTACGCGATGAGCGAAAGCCTGTGGTATCTCTCGCGGCAGCTTCCCGAGAACCACGCCATCATGGTGTGCCTCGGCGAAGGCCTGATGCCGAAGGCCGGCGAGACGCCGGAAATGGGGTCGAATCCCCAGATCGGATTCGGCCGCGTCTACGCACGACCGGAGGTCGCCCGCTGGCTCGACCAGCGCGTCGTCCGCCTGCTGAACGACCCCAGCTACGGTTGGCCGGGGTTCTATGGTGAGATCAAGTCGTCGGGCATCACCGTCTGGGGTGCGGCGATCGACACACTGGAAAACACCTCGCGGTTCGCGAAAGGCAGCCCGAGCGGGCCGATGACGGTGCTCCACCTGTTCAATCAGCCGCTGCTCATCTCCCGGCCGTACGAAGGTTACGTCGGGATGGTGATGCTGCCGAAGGCGGTCGTGGAGCGGGCGGCCGAGCATGCGGTGCTCATCGACTTCCGCACGCCCCGCGGCGTGATCGTCGAGGCGATCAAGGCCACCTACCCGGGCATCAAGACCGAGCACATCCACGTCTGGACGCTGGGGGGCAAGAGCCGTGCACCTCGGATCTCGAGCCTGTGGAAAGCCTGGCTGGACAGTGGCGTCCACGTCGTCGAGGAAGGGTGGATGCTGCCGAGTGGCAGTCCGGCGTTCACCGAGTCGGGCACCTACGCCCCCACGTTTCGCGTCGGCACCTGGAACGACGCGAACGGCGACTTGCACCTGTTCCTCTGCGACGGCTACGCGGCGTCGGCCGAGGCGGTCCAGTCGGCCAGTCTCGCACCGATGCTCGGTCTCAACGTGTCGATGGTGCCGTTCACCTCGCGCTTCGACCTGCCGTACGAGAAGGAACAGGACGTCATGCGCCTCGACCCCGAGGCGTCCAACTTCGAACAGAAGCTCGTGGACCTGGCCGGCGCGCCACTCGACGCGAAGACCGTGGGCAACTACCGGCGGATGATTCGAGAGGCGAACGACGCCGGTCTGTTGCCCGGCCGCCTGACGCTCACCGCCGATGATTTCTTCCCCGAGAAGCGCTGGGAGGTTCTGGCCATCTCCGGCTACATGGGACCGGATCCCTATTCCGGGGCGCCCGGTGTGCAGGAGGTCTCCCCCGGCATCTACCGGGTGACGGTGAGGCTTGCGTCAGCCGCCGGCGACAAGCGCATCACGCTGACGCTCCGCCTGGGCGAGACGCTCGAACAGAGCCGGCTGGTGTTCAATCCGCTGCTCAATCGCTTCCTGGCCGGCGAGTCGTTCGACACGCGGCCGGTGAAGATCTCGGACTCGGGACGGATCCGCAACGAACTGCAGACGTTGTGCGCCGAGGCCCTCGAGTTCGTAGATTCGCGATCGATGCGCCTGCACTTCGACCGCATCCCGCCCGAAGTCATTCCGCTCGACAAACAGAAGAAGCTGCTCGAGGTTCTCCGGTGGTACAAGAAGCGACACCCGATGTGGTTTGCCTGGATGGAGCTGGTGGAATCCACCAGCCGGTGACCCTCACGGCGGGCGCGATTGCCGCGCTCGTTGGCGGTCGCGTCATCGGCGATCGGTCGAGAGCGGTCGAGCGGCCGGCGACGCTGTCGGCCGCGACTCCGCGCGACCTCTCCTTCGTGGACGACGCGAAGAAGTGGCCCGACGCGGAGTCGTCGCGCGCCGGCGTCATCATCGCGGGTCCCTTTGCCGAGTCGTCGGCCCGCGAGGGTGCAACCGTCATCTGCGCCCAGCCCCGCCTCGCTTTTGCCCGCGTGGCGCGCCAACTGTGTCCACCCGTCCCGCCGCCCCGCGGCATCCATCGGACCGCGGTCGTCGACCCGGCAGTGAAGTCTGGCCAGGACGTCTCGATCGGGCCGTATGCCGTGATCGAGGCGGGCGTGACGCTCGGCGACCGGGTAACGATCGAGGCCGGCGTCCTCATTGGCCGGGGCGTCACGATTGACGCCGACACCACGCTGAAGGCCAATGTCGTCGTCTACGCCGGCACGACCATCGGGCGGCGCGTCGTGGTTCAGGCCGGGACCGTGCTCGGCAGCGACGGCTTCGGCTACGTGCGCGACGACGCAACGGGTCGATACGAGGGGTTCCCGCAGGTGGGCCGGCTCGTGATCGAGGACGACGTGGAACTTGGTGCGCTCTGTTCGGTGGACCGCGGCGCGCTGGGGGAGACGCGGATCAAGCGAGGCACCAAGCTCGACAACCAGGTGCACGTGGCACACAACGTCGAGATCGGCGAAGACGTCGTCATTGCCGCACAAACCGGAGTCGCCGGCAGTTCCGTGATCGAAGACAAGGTCGTTGTGGCCGGCCAGGTGGGAATTGCCGACCACGTGCGCATCGGGACCGGCGCCATCCTCGGTGCGCAGGCCGGAGTGCCCACCGGCAAGGTCATCGCGGGGCCGGGCATCCTCTTCTGGGGCACGCCGGCGAGGCCGATCAAGGAATATCTCAAGCAACTCGCGGTGCTGGCGCGGCTCGCGAGGAGGCAACAAAAGAAGGATGAAGGATGAAGGATGAAAGAGGAATGATGAAGGAGGAAGGATGAAAGACCTGGCGTCACGCACACGTGAGTTCGCTGTTTGCATCGTCCGCTTCTTTGCGACGTTGCCAAAGACGACAGAGGCACAGGTGATTGGCAAGCAGATGTTGCGGGCTGGAATGTCAGTGGGAGCTCACTATCGCGAGGCGACTCGGTCGAGATCGAATGCAGAGTTCGTCAGCAAGATTGAGGCAGGGCTTCAAGAGCTCGAAGAAACCCAATATTGGATCGAAATCCTGAGGGACGTTTCCATGGGCAAACCAGAAGACCTGTCGGCGCTGGCCCGAGAAGCCGATGAACTGACCGCAATCCTCGTCACCGTGGTCAAGAAGCGAAAGGCGGCAAGGTAAGACTCTTCCTCCTTCCGTCTTCATCCTTCATCCTTCATCCTTCTCTCACTACCCCCCCCATCCCCGCATCGCATAGTCGCTCAGGATCAGCACCAGCAGGATGCCGAGCCAGAACACGGCGGCACCGCCGATGATCCAGGTCAGGCGCGAGCTGTATTTCATGTGCATGAAGAACAGCACGACGAGCGAGGCCTTGAGGACGGCAATGCTCAGCGCGACGATCGGGTTGGCGAGCCCAAGGTCGAAGAACGCCACGAACGTCGTCAGCCCCGTGAGGACTATCAACGCCGCGAAGATCGTGAAGTACATCGAGCGCGGCACGATGACGTGCGACGCCGCGTGTGCCTGTTGGTTCATGCTTCCGTCTTCATCCTTCCCCCTTCCGACTTCATCTTTCCTCTGTGCCTATTCCTCCTTGCTCCTTTCCGTCTTCATCCTTCATCCTTCATCCTTCATCCTTTCTATCTGTGCCTGTCCACCAGGTACAGCAACGGAAACAGGAAGATCCAGATGATGTCGACGAAGTGCCAGTAGAGGCCGCTGATTTCGACGGGCGTATGCCACGCTTCGGTGAACCTGCCTCTCCAGGCCATATACAGAATCACCGACAGGATGCCGAGGCCGATGATCATGTGCAGTGCGTGCAGGCCCGTCATCGCGAAATAGAGCGAGAAGAAGAGGTTTGCGCGTTCCGGCGCCTGGCCTTCGAACCGGAAGTCGAGACCAGGGACGTGGTGTTCGGCGAACTTCTGGTAATACTCGAAGCTCTTGATCCCCAGGAACGCAACGCCCAGGACCATCGTCACGACGAGGAACGACATTACCTTGCGCCGTTCGTTCGTGGCGGCGGCATGCACGGCGAGCGCCATCGTCAGGCTGCTCGTGATGAGGACGATCGTATTGACCGTCCCGAGCGTGATGTCGAGTGTGCGGCTGGCGTCGCCCCACGTGCCCGGATACCAGACGCGATAGATCATGTACGCGGAGAACAGGCCGCCGAAGAACATCACCTCGGTCGCCAGGAAGAGCCACATGCCAAGCGTGGCCGCCTCGTGCTGCTGGGCGAGGTCGTCGAAGTGGTGCCTGAGCGCCGGGTCGGACGCCGGCGCGGCGTTCTCGTCGGGGACGAGCGCGCTGGACGATTCATGCTTAGGCAAGCTTCTTCTCCACCGTGTCGTACGCGTACGCCGGCTCGGTGACCACGGGCGTCTCGTCGAAATTGAACGTCGGCGGCGGAGATGGCGTCGTCCACTCCAGCCCCTTGGCGCCCCACGGATTCGGCCCGGCGATCGGGCCGTACTTCAACGACCAGAACAGGTAGATTGCCGGCATCAGGTAACCGATGCCCATCACCGAGGCGCCCGCCGTGGACAAGACGTTCAACGCCTGGAACTCGGGCGGATAGGCATGGTAGCGCCGCGGCATGCCCAGGTAGCCGAGGATGAACTGCGGGAAGAACGTCAGGTTGAAGCCCAGGAACGTGACGACGGCGGCGACGCGCCCCCAGAGATCCGGGTACATTCGGCCCGTCATCTTCGGCCACCAGTAGTGGAGACCGCCGAGATACCCCATCAGGGCTCCGCCGACCATGATGTAGTGGAAGTGTGCGACGACGAAATACGTGTCGGTCACGTGGACGTCGATGCCGAGCGATGCGAGGAACAGGCCGGTCAGGCCGCCAATCGTGAACAGGCCGATGAAACCGAGCGCGTACAGCATGGGGGTCTGGTACGACACCGAGCCCTTGTACAGGGTGGCCGTCCAGTTGAACACCTTCACGGCCGACGGCACGGCCACGAGGAAGCTCAGGACGGAGAAGATCATCGCGCCGTAGACCGACATTCCGGCCACGAACATGTGGTGGCCCCACACCAGGAAGCCGAACACCGCGATCGCCAGGCTCGAGAAGGCGACGAAGGTGTAGCCGAAGATGTTCTTTCGCGAGAAGGCGGCGATCAGTTCGCTCACGATGCCCATGGATGGGAGAATCATGATGTAGACGGCCGGGTGCGAGTAGAACCAGAACAGGTGCTGGAAGAGCAGCGGGTCACCGCCGTAGGCGGGATCGAAGATACCCAGGTGGAACGCCCGCTCGAGCGCCACCGACACGATGGTGATGGCCAGGACCGGGGTGCCGAGGACGTTGATCAGGCTCGTCGCGTACATCGCCCACAGGAACAACGGCATCCGGAACCAGGTCATGCCCGGAGCCCGCATGGTGTGGATCGTGACGATGAAGTTCAACCCCGTGAGGATCGACGAGAACCCCATGATGAAGATGCCGACCGCAGCGGCCATCACGTTGCTCGTCGAGGCCATCGTGCTGAAGGGCGTGTAGAACGTCCAGCCAGTGTCCACGCCGCCGGTGACGATGGCGTAGAGCGTGAAGCACCCGCCAATCATGAAGATGTACCAGCTCAGCAGGTTCAGCCGCGGGAACGCGAGGTCACGCGCACCGATCATGATCGGCACGAAGAAGTTCCCCATCACCGACGGAATCGACGGGATCAGGAACATGAAGATCATCACGATGCCATGCATCGTAAAGAGCTTGTTGTAGGTGTCGTCCGACACGAGATCGCCAGGCGGCGTCAGCAGTTCGAGGCGGATCATCCCCGCGAAGATCCCGCCGAGCACGAAGAACATCGAGATGCTGCCGAGGAACAACAGGCCGATGCGCTTGTGGTCGGTCGTCAGGAGCCACGACGCGAGGCCGAACTCCGCGTTGAGATAGTGCGTCCGAGGGAGTGCGAGAGTATCCGTGTCCATGCTGCTCACTTCTTGGTGGTGTTCAGCTCGCGGCCCTTGAGCGATTTCACGTACTCGATGAGCGACAGCAGTTGCTCTTCGCTGACCAACCCCTGGAAGGTCGGCATGATCGGCTGAAAGCCTGCCACGACTTTTGCCGACGGCGACAGCACCGACTCGCGGATATACGCATCGTCGGCAACGACGATGCGGCCATCCACCAGATCGACCTTGGAACCGTACACGCCGTCCAGGATCGGGCCGCGACCTTCTCCATCCGCTCGGTGGCAGGTGATGCACGCGAGATCCTGGAACAGCTTCTGTCCCTGCGACACGAGCGACCCTTCGCCGCCCCCGCCGGCCAGCCAGGCCTGGTACTCGCTCGGCTCCATGACGACAATCGTGCCGATCATGCCGGAGTGCCTGGTGCCACAGTATTCGGCGCAGAAGAGGTGGTAGCGCCCGGTCTTGGTCGCGTTGAACCAGAGCGTTGTGTATCGGCCCGGGATGATGTCCGCCTTCATGCGGAACGCCGGGACGAAGAACGAGTGGATGACGTCCTCGGATGTGCCCGTCAATCGCACCGCGCGCCCGACCGGCACGTGCAGTTCGTTGATCTCGCGCTGACCGTCGAGGTGCTGGAACCTCCACATCCACTGCTTTCCGACGACATAGATGTCGAGCGTCTCGGCGGGCGGTCGCGACTCGACGAAGTACACGTTCGCGCCCCAGAAGAACATCACCAGGCCGAGGCCGAGCGGGATGATTGTCCAGGTGAGTTCGAGTGCCAGCGATGGGATGACCTTCGCGCCGACTTCGCCGTGCGCGCGGCGGCGGTAGCGGATCGCAAAGAAGATGATGAGGGCCGCCACGAGCACCACGAAGAAGGCGCTCACCGAGACCAGGAAGAAGTAGAGTGCATCGACCTTCCCGGCCATCGTGGAGGCTTGCGTCGGAAACAGCGGCAGCTCGGGCATAAGTTCAGTTCGCCACCTGCGAGGGCGGTCCGCTCTGCCCGGCGTGGATCCGCCTTTCGCGCGATCGCATCAGCAGGATGAATGCACCGAGCGACACGAGGGTGACCAGCCCACCCAGCCGGATGACGTTGAGCAGGACCAATCCGTACTTCCCGCTCGTCGGGTCGTAGTGATAGCAGTAGAGCAGGAGCCGGTCGACCGGCGTGCCGACCTTGTGGTCGGACGCTTCCACGAGCGCCAGCCGAATGTCGCGCGGCCCGTAATCGATACCGTAGATGTATTTCGACGTCTTGCCTTCAGGCGTGAGCACGATGATGCCGGTCGGATGGGCGTACTGCTTGGTCGGCGCATCGTAGACGTAGTGGAACCCCACGGTGTCGGTCAGCAGGCGGATCGACGCGTCGTTGCCCGTCAGAAAGTGCCAGGCGTCGGCCGTGCCGGGCTTGTTCAGCCTGGCGACGTACTGATCCTTCTTCCCGGCAGCCTGTGTTGGCGTCTCGTTCGGGTTGAAGCTGACCGTGACGATGGCGTAGTCGCGGCCGGGCTCGAGGGCCAGCACCTTCAGCGACTTCGTCAGGCCGTTGAGCGCCTGCGTGCAGAGCATCGGGCACTCGTAGTAGACGAGCGCGAGGACCACCGGCCGGCCGGTGAAGTACTGGCGCAGATGCACGGCGCGGCCGGTTTCGTCGATGAACGGGAGGTCGAGCGGTACCTGGACGCCCAGGTTCTGATCGAACGCGACCTTCTTGAGTTCATCGGGGGTGATCCCGGCGGGGGCCGACCCCTTGGTCATCATCCCCGAGCGGGGCACGCCGTTGTACTGCGCCCACCCGCCGTGGGCCACGAGCAACGCGACGACCATGAACGAGGCGACAGCCGAGAATCGGTGATTCATGATGGCTACTTCCGCACGGATTCGCCCACCGCGCGCCCTGAACTCGAGCGATCCGGCGGACCACCGGGTTCATCGGCCGGTGCCTGGGCTCGCACCGGCAGTCCGTGTTCGAGCGTCAGTCGCATCGCCTCGTCAATCGGAATGTGCACCACGGCCGCCGTGCGGTCGAGCCAGCCGTACGAGTGGAGAACCTGTTCCTCGTCGGCACGCATCTGCTCGAACTCCTCGCGAGGCTTCGTCTGCAGCCGCGGTGCGGGCGGTTGCCGGGGCGCGCCGACCTGCGCCATCGGATACTCGCGCGGGTAGGCCTTGTCGTTCAGGCTGCCGAAGTACAGAAACAGCAGCCAGATCGCGGCAAATACCACGACCGCGCCGACCATCAGCGCGGTGGCGAAGATGACCACCACACGTGTCGAGACATCCCGCGTCTCGTGCCCTGCGCCCGGTGCGGGCCCGTTCGCCTCGTGCATCTCAACCATAAGCCGTTGCGTGCGTCTTCTGAGCCGCGGTCAGTGTCTGCGTGCCAGCGCCGGCGCCAACTCTGGATCGTTCGGCGGCAGCAGTGGCCGTGCGCCGAGGCGCCAGATGAACATCGTCAACCAGAGACCGCCGAGGCCGACGAGCGCCGTCAGATCCAGCCAGTGGACGCTCAGATGGTCCCGGTAGAACTCGGGCGCAATGAGGAAGAACACGTCGAAGACCCGCGCGATGATGATGCCGACCGCGACGATCGTCAGCCGGTAGTGCTGTCGCTTGTTGTTGCGGCCGAGCAGGACCAGGAACGGCACCGCGAAATAGAAGACGGCGAGCACGATGGCGATGTAGTTCCAGCCGCCGGCTATCCGGTGGAGGTACCAGGGAATCTCCTCCGGCAGGTTGCCCGCCCAGATGATGAGCAACTGCGAAAAGGACAGGTACGCCCAGATCATCACGAACGCGAGCAGGAGGTTGCCGAGGTCGTTCAAGATCGTCGGCGCGAGCACTCGCCCGAACTCCGGCCGCCGCGACAGCAAGTACGCGATGGCAATGACGAAGGCCATCGCGCCAAGACCCTGGCCGCCGAGGAACAGCAGGCCGAAGATCGTCGAGAACCAGTGCGGTTCGAGCGACATCACCCAGTCGAACGCCGCGAAGGTGACCGTGAACCCGAGCAGCACGATTCCGCCCCCGCTCAGCTTGCGCATGCGGACGGCGAGTCGAGGATCGCCCGTGCGATCCTGTGCGCCGGACCAACGGTCGAGGAAGTGGGCCAGCGCCAGCCAGGCGACGAAGTAGATCGCGGCGCGGGTGACGAAGAACGGCACGTTCAGATACGCGACCTTCCTGCTCAGCACGGGGTCGGCCATCATCGCGCGCGTGTCGGTCCACTCGTAGATCTGCGGGAGGCCGAACAGCAGGGGCACGAACAGCAACGCCATCAGAGGCAGCGTCGCGGCACCGGCCTCCACCAGCCGGCGCACGGCGACGCCCCAACCGCCACCGGTCAGGTGGTAGATCATGCTGATGGCCAGGCAGCCGATGCCAAGACCGAACCAGTACACGTAGGCGAACAGGTACGAATGGAAGAACTGCGCCGGGCTGAAGAACGCGCCGACGAGCGACGCGAGTACACCGCCGGCGCCGAGCACCAGCGCGGCGATCCGCAGGCCAGCGAGTTCGGGCAGAGACGTGGCGTCGTTCATCGACCGGTTCCTGGTGCGAGTCTGTTCCGTTCTTCAACCGGAACGTCGTTCAGTGTCGCGTGCTGACTGAGTTGCAGCGCCCGAATATAGGCGACAATCGCCCAGCGATCGCGGACCGGGATCTGCGTCCGATAGTCGGACATCGCTCCGAAGCCGTTGGTCATGACATCGAAGAAATGGCCAATCGGTGCCTGACGGAGACGGTCGATGTGATAGGACGGCGGCTGCCGGTACCCCCGGCGTACGATCATCCCGTCGCCGCGGCCCGTCCTGTCGTGGCAGGGCGCGCAGAAGATGTTGAAGCGGTCCTGGCCGCGCGCCATCGTGTCGGCCGTGACCGGGAAGGGGAACTCGGTCGCCAGTTGGCCGTTCGTCTTCCCGGTGTTGAGCAGTTCGTCTTCGGCGAGAAAGCCGCGCGCGACCGTGCCTTCGACCACCGGCCTCGCCGACCGGTGATCGGCATAGAAGTCGCTCGCGCGGAGCGGGATGAACTTCGGCTGGTTGTGCATGTCCTGCCGACAGCCCCCCGCGACGAGCAGGGCCGCCAGCCCCGCCAGAGCCAGCGCACGTCGGGGATGATGGTCCTTACGCCTCAACGTCGGTCACCTCGCGAGGAGCGAAGCTCTCCAGGAACCGGCGCGTCGATTCCCGGTCGAACTTCGGATCGGCCGCCTCGATGCAGAGGAAGAACCTGTCGCGCGTCGCCAGCGCAAACCGCGGCACGTTGAACACCGGGTGGTACGGCATCGGCAGCTTGTTGAGCGCGAACATGCCGAACACCGCCGTCAGGGCGGCCACGAGCACCGTCATCTCGAAGGTCACCGGGATGAACGACGGCCAGCTGTGAAGCGGCCGTCCACCCACATTGAGCGGATACGCGATCGTCGCCACCCAGTACTGCAGACCGTAGCCCGACAACCCGCCCACGATTCCGCCGATGAGCACCAGCAGCGGCACCTTCGTCGAATGGAGGCCGAGCGCGTCGTTCAGTTCCTCGACCGGGAACGGCGTGTACGCGTCCATGTTGCGGTAGCCCTCGACCCGTGCGCGGCGGCTTGCCGCGACGAGCGTGTCGGGGTTGTCGAACTCCGCCATCAAGCCATAGAGCCGCGGCTCGTGCGGAACTGCGATGTGCGCCATGGGAGTTGCTACACCTTCTCCTTGACGTGCGATTCCGGCAGCAGCGTGCGCATCTCGAAGATCGAGATCATCGGCAAGAAGCGCAGGAACAGGAACAGCAGCGTCACGAACAGACCGAGGGTCCCCACATACGTGAACCAGTCCCAGATCGTCGGGTAGTACATGCCCCACGAGGACGGCAGGAAGTCGCGGTGCAGGCTCGTCACCACGATGACGAAACGCTCCAGCCACATGCCGGTGTTCACAATCAGCGCGATGCCGAACAGCAGCGGCGTGTTCCGTCGTACCTTCTTCAGCCACAGCAACTGCGGGATCGCGATGTTGGTCGCAATCAGCGCCCAGAACGCGGGCCAGTAGGGACCGGTGACGCGGTTCCAGTACATGAACCGCTCGTACGTGTTGCCGCTGTACCACGCCATGAAGGCCTCGAGGCTGTATCCGTAGGCCACGATCAGGCCCGTGGCCAGCATGATCTTCGCCATGTTCTCGAGGTGGCGATCGGTGATGAAGTCCTTCAGGCCGTACGCGGCGCGGATCGGAATGGCCAGCGTCAGGACCATGGCAAAGCCGGAGTAGATGGCCCCCGCCACGAAGTAGGGCGGGAAGATCGTCGTGTGCCAGCCCGGAACGATCGCAATCGCGAAGTCGAAGCTGACGACCGTGTGAACGGAGATGACGAGCGGCGTGGCCAGTCCCGCCAGCAGCAGGTACGCCGTCTCGTAGCGGGCCCAGTGACGCGCCGAGCCACGCCAGCCCAACGCGAGCACGCCGTAGATCACCCGCCCGACAGGCGACGTCGACCGATCACGCAGCGTCGCGACGTCGGGCACGAGACCGACGAACCAGAACAGCGCCGACACCGTCGCATAGGTGGACACGGCGAACACGTCCCAGATCAACGGACTCCGGAACTGCGGCCAGACCGACATCGAGTTCGGATACGGGAACAACCAGTACGCGAGCCAGGGGCGGCCGGTGTGGAGGATCGGGAACACCCCCGCGCAGGACACGGCGAACAGCGTCATCGCTTCCGCGAACCGGTTGATCGACGTCCGCCATCGCTGGTGCAGGAGCAGCAGAATGGCGGAGATGAGCGTGCCCGCATGCCCAATCCCGATCCACCAGACGAAGTTGACGATCGCGAAGCCCCACCCCACGGGAATATTGATGCCCCAGATGCCGACACCCTTGATGAACAGCCAGGTGACGGCCAGGAGGAACAGCGCCGTGAGCGCCATTCCGATCGCCAGGCCAATCAGCCAGCCGACGGGCGTCCGCCGCGTGAGGACGATCGCGCTGATCTTGTCAGTAATCGTGGCGAAGGTGTGGCCCGGCGCAATCACCGGCGGCTCGGCGAGCGCCGCCGACGAGGGCGGATCGGGCGGGTGCTGGTGCGAGACAGGGGACATCAACCGTTACCTCTCCGCCCCGACCGTGCGAGCGTCCGGCATGTCGGGATTCGGATTCCTGACCGCCGCCAGGTAGGTCGTGCGCGGCCGCGTATTGAGTTCCTCGAGCAAGCCGTAGTTCAGCGGATCGGCCTTGAGCTTCGCGACCCGGCTGCCCGGATCGTTCAGATCACCGAACACGATCGCCTGCGCCGGGCACACCGCCTCGCACGCGGTCACGATCTCTCCATCCCGCACCGGGCGATTCTCCGTCTCGGCCTCGATCTTCGCCGCGTTGATCCGCTGCACGCAGTAGGTGCACTTCTCCATGACGCCCCGGCTCCGAACCGTCACGTCCGGATTGCGGAGCATCTTCAGCGTCGGGGTGTTCCAGTCCTGGTACAGCAGGAAGTTGAACCGCCGCACCTTGTAGGGACAGTTGTTCGAGCAATATCGCGTCCCCACGCAGCGGTTGTAGACCATGTCGTTCAACCCCTCCGCGCTATGGACGGTCGCCGCCGTCGGGCAGACCACCTCGCACGGTGCGTTCTCGCACTGCATGCACGGCACGGGCTGGTTGAACGCCGTCGGGTTGTCCGGCTCGCCGGTGTAGTAGCGGTCGACGCGCAGCCAGTGCATCTTGTGGCCGCGGCTGACCTCGGTCTTGCCGACGACGGGAATGTTGTTCTCCGCCTGGCAGGCCACCACGCACGCATTGCAGCCGATGCACGTGTTCAAATCGATGGCCATGCCCCACTTGTAGCCGTTGTAGGCGTGCTCGGGATACAGCGTGTCATCCTTGCGAGGCGCCTCGCCCTGCAGGTGCGCGAAGCCCGGCGTCTTCAGGAATACGTCGAGCGGTGCGGACCTCACGATTGCGCGGCCCTGCATCGCTTGCTCGTTCTGCGTGGACGCCAGTTGCGCGCGTTCGCCCGTCGGTCTGATCTCGAGGCCGCGCTCGAACCAGAGCGCCCGGCTCGTCCGAATCGTGTAGGCGCTGAACCCGGCGCCCGTCCCAACACGGCCCGCGCGGGTCCGGCCGTAGCCGAGATGCACGGTGATCGAGTCTGGCGCCTGGCCCGGCAAGACCCACACCGTGCCTTTCACGTGCCGTCCGCGATAGCCGAGCTCGACCACGTCCTCCTGATGCACGCCGAGGCGATCGGCCGTCGACGGGCTGACCAGGACCGCGTTGTCCCACGTGAGCTTCGTATGCGGCTTCGGCAATTCCTGCAGCCAGCCGTTGTTCGCGAACCGGCCGTCGAACACCGAAGGGTCGGCGCGGAACACGATCTCGCGCCCATGGCCGGGCCGCGGAATGGCGGTCGGATCCACCGGCTTCGCGCTCACCAACTTCACCGCCGCCGCCGTGTCCGGCACCATCCCGTCGTGAAGCGACTTGCGCCAGAAGCGGTCGAACACCGCGCCTTCGGTGCCGATCCGCTGCTGCCAGTACGCCCGCACCAGGTCGTGCGCGGACTGACCGGCCGTCCGCGACGACATCGCGCCGATGACTTCGTGCGCGGTCCGGCCGTTGTAGAGTGGCGCGATCAGCGGCTGGATCAGCGAGACGGTGCCGTCGGCCGCGCGAGCGTCGCTCCACGACTCGAGATAGTGCGCGGCGGGAACGTGCCAGTGACAGAGCGCCGCAGTCTCGTCGTGGTAGAGGCCGACGTGAATCCGTCGCGACACCTTGCCCATCAGGCGTTCGCCGAACGCGAAATCCGCCGGCGCCGTGTAGACCGGGTTGCTGTCGACGATGATGAGGGTGTCCACGTGGCCCGCCTGCATGTCGGCTACGAGCTGCCGCAGGGAGGCGAGCTGATCGGTGGGACTGGCCTCGACCGGCGTGATGTAGGTGACCGTCTGGCCGACATTGCCGAGCGACTGGTTGATCGCGTGGACCAGCGCATGAACCGCGGCCGGCTGTTCGTCACCGGCAACCACGAGGCCCGTGCCCCGGTGCCGCTGGAGATCGCGCGCAATCGGCCCGACCCAGTTCGCGAAGCTGCGCACCGACGCGGGATCCGGAGCGCCCGGCACGCCGAGCGCCGCCGCCAGTGCCAGCGCGAAACTTCCGACCGCGCTCGCCTGGATCGGCAACCGATGATCGGCAACCGAACCGGTCTGCGACGGCGTGCACTCGACGACGTACAGCCGGTTCATCTCCCGGCGGCCGCCAGTCAGACGGCGGCCGGTGGCGAACGCCCGCGCGTGACGCAGGCTGTCAGGGCCGCAGCCGAGGACATCCGCGTCGAGCGTCAGGATCACCTCCGCCCGGTCGAGGTGGTACTGAACGTCCACGTATTCGCCGAACGCCAGCCGGGATCCCTCGCGCGCCTGGTCGCGGCCAGCCGGTTCCCATTGGTGCCACTTGAGCGCCGGGAATTCGGCCACGAGTTGCTGGAGTTGGCTCGCAAGCGTCGGCGACGTAATCGAACCGGTGAGAACCCGGATGCCGTCGCCACCGACAGCGCGCCTGGCGTCCACCGCGGACGTGATGGCGCTCAGGAACGCACCCCAGGCCCTGATTTCGCCGCGATACGTCAACGTCTGCGACCGGTCGGGGTCGTAGAGGCCGAGAATCGAGGCCTGAGCGAAGACGTCGGTCGAGCCGCGCGTCACGGGGTGTTCAGGGTTGCCCTCGATCTTCGTCGGACGCCCTTCGTGGCTCTCGACGAGCACCGGCACGGCATACCCCGCCAGCGGCATGGCGGTAGCGAAGTACAGCGGCCTGCCCGGGACGATTTCCTCGGGCTGCCGCACGTAGGGCACGATCGTCTCGGCGGGCTGCCGCGTGCAGGCCGTGACACCGGCCAGCGCGAGCGAGGCGCCCATCAGCTTCACGAAGGTACGACGACTCACGGGATCGATCATCTCGGACGCGCCCTGCGGAAATTCCCGGTGCAGCAGTTCCTGGAATTCCGGCGTGTCGGCCAACTCGTCGAGGCTCCGCCAGTACTCTGGGCCGCTCGTGCCCTGCAGCCGCGAGCGCACCACCTTCAGATCGAACGTCTTCGCGTCGTCGTTCATGAGATGTTCGCTGACCCCCGGTCCCGGCATTCCTCCTACCTGTGGCACGTCGAGCAACTCGTCAGCTTCTGGATCCTGTATTCCGCAACCAACTGGCGGCCGAGCGCGAGTTGGTCGGACGGCGCCCGATAGTTCATCTGATAGACCGCCGCCCGTGGTCGGACGTATTGCTCCGGGTTCCGGTGGCATTCGAGGCACCACGACATCTGGAGCGTCTGCACCTGGAACATGAGCGGCATTCGGTCCACGCGCCCGTGGCAGGTGGAGCAGCCCACACCCTTGTTCACGTGAATGCTGTGATTGAAGTAGACGAAATCTGGCAAGTCGTGCACCCGCGTCCACTCGATCGACCGATTCTCGCGGAAGCTCGCGCGCACCGGCTCGAGGAAGGGCTGGTCCGCGAAGATCTGCGAATGGCAGTTCATGCAGGTCTTCGTCGGCGGAATCCCCGCGAACGCCGACGTCTCGACCGACGTGTGACAGTAGCGGCAGTCGATGCCGTTACCGGCCACGTGCCGCTCGTGGCTGAACTGGATCGGCTGCGCGCGCGCATCGAAGGCGCGCGTCACCCAGGGCGAACTCTGGAGCGCGTACGCCAGACCGACCAGGCCTCCGACGAGGAGGACCAACCCGATCAGGCTCACCACGAAGATGGTGTTCGCGCCGCGATGGAAGGTTTGCGCCATCGTGCGAGTCGAGAGAGACAAGCGTCGCGCCGCCGCCCGAGCGCACAGGCGCTCGGCCGACACGACCCAGCATTACGGACCGACTGGTTGAAAACCCATCTCCAGCTTACCGACTTTCACGAATGATTGCGAGATCCCGCCCGGAATCTGCCACACGGGATGTAGCAGGAAACAACCGCAGGTGTCAAGGTTCAGCTGGTCTTTCGCGATACAATGGGCCAGCGATGAGTGACCGCAAGTACCGTCAACGTGGGTACCAGGACGACGAGCGCGATCGGAAGCCGGCGGGTGGCCCCAGGCCACCAGGTGGCGCGCCGGGTTCCCGGCCGGAGCGCCCGGAGGGGCCGCGGACGCCGAACCTGATGGCGGCGCGTCAGGTGGTGCGCTGCGCGCGCTGCGGCGGCGAGATCACGTCGCCGTTCACGTTCGACAGCCGATGCGGGAAGTGCGGGTCGGATGTCCACGCCTGCGCCCAGTGTGTCTACTTCGATCCAGGCGCCCGGTTCCAGTGCATGCAGGCGATTTCCGAGCGCGTCCCGCGCAAGGACATCAAGAACAGTTGCACGTTGTGGGAGCCGCGGAAGACCGTCGAGCGCGAGACTCACTCCGTGGCCACCAACTCGGCCCGGCAGGCGTTCGACGATCTGTTCAAGTAGGCTGGTCGCTCGCCTTCGTTGCTCCGCAACTCCGGTGCGCCCGCCCGGTCCTTGTCGCCCTCCGTGCCTAGTGGCCATGGTTCTTGGCGGTCTCTGCGATCTTCGGTGTCGACGATCAGACGGCGGGCCAGCGGCTACCGTTCCGGGAACAGCACGCCGGGAGAGAGCTTGCCATCGGGGTCGAGCGCGTGCTTCACCGCGCGCATCTCGGCAATCCCCCGCTCTCCGTACAGCTCGCGGAGGAGGGCCTGCTTGATTGCGCTCCGGCCGACGCCGTGCTCGGAGAGCGGTGAGCCGCCGAGGGCGATGACGGCGCGGCCGAAGTCGAGGATGGCCTCCTGGCCGGACGTGACATCCGCGAGCGAACGCGGGATGACATTCGGGTGCACGTTGCCGTCCGAGACATGCCCCCAGATGGCGTAGTCGAGCCCTCGCGCCTCGTAACCATCCCGGTACACCTGCAGCATCTCGCCGAAGCGTTCGAACGGCACGATCATGTCGGCAGCCGTCTTCTGAATGCCAGGGTCCACCTGCTGCTTGGCCACCGACACGCGGTACTTGACCGCCTCGGGCGCCGCCTCGCGAAAGGCGAACAACTGCGCGGCGCGCGCGCGGTCGCCTGGGACGGCAACTTCGACGTGATCGAGCACGCCTGCCTCATCGAGCATCCGGCAGAAACGGCCGAGCGGGGTATCGGACGCCCCCTCGTCCAGAGCCGACGCAATCTGATCGAACGCCTCCTCGCCGGTGGCCGCGGGCGGCAATTCGACCTGGATTAGCATCGCGACGGAGGTGTCGTCGGGCAGCGCAATCCCGTTCTTGGCGTCGCTGCCATCGGCGTGCAGCATCGCGAGGCACCGGCGATCGAGCATCTCGATGGCCGACACGTCGAGCCCCTTCGGGTCCTGGCTGCCCCACGTCAGCTTCGACTGCTGCCGCAGCCTGCCGACCACGCGGAGGGCGAGCGCCTCGTCCGGGAACGGCACGAGCGCCAGGCAGGCGCCGGGCGCGGGCGTGACGATCCCGAGGGTCGCTTCGACAATCACGCCGAGCGTGCCTTCCGAGCCGATGAACAGATCGATCAGGTCCATGCCCGGCTGCGCGAAGTACCCGGCCGATCGCTTCGGAACGTCCGGCATCACGTACGTCGGCACCGGGACACGAAGCACACCGCGCGACGTTTCGATCTCGAAGATCCCGTTGCGGCTCGCAAACACCCGACCGCGTTCGATGTCGAGAACCTCGCCGCACGCGAGCACCACCGTCAACGCCTTCACCCAGTTCCGCGTGCTGCCGTACTTGAACGTGGCGGCGCCAGAGGCATTCGTGGCAATCGTCCCGCCCACGAAGGCGCCGTCGTAGGTTGGCGCGGGCGGGTAGTAGCGACCCTGCGCGGTCAGCGTCTCCTTGAGCGTCACGAGCGGCAGGCCCGGCTGCACGCGGGCGACCTCGTCCCCGATCTCGATGATGGCCGCCATCTTCGCGGTGCTCAGCACCACCTCGCCCCGCGGCGTGGCGCCGCCCGTCACCGACGACTGAGCCCCGATTGGCAGCACGCGAGGGTGGTCGCGAACCACGGCCGCCACCTCGCCCTCGCTCCGCGGCACGACGACGCCGGCGGCGACTCCGCCCGGATAGTGCGCCGCGTCCTCCAAATACGACTGCAGCGTGGAGGCGTCGGAATCGACCGGCGGTGACGAGACAGGACCACGGGGGGCGCGCGCAGCGATACGATGCGACATACGAAGGTATGATAACGTCCACTTGGGAGTTTGTGATGACACCATTGTTCAGATACCTGGCCGCGTTCGCCCTGTTCGCGGTGCCCGCGATGGCGGCCGGACAGACGCCCGCGGCGCCGGACCTGTCCGCGGCGCCCCGGATCACGCTGGAAGAGTTCAAGAAGATCCACGACGCCAACGCCGTCCTCGTCGTGGACGTGCGCGACGCCGAGTCGTTCGCGCAGGGACACATTCCGGGCGCCATCCTCGTGCCGCTCGCGCAGGTGACGCAGCAGTTGAAGCAACTGAAGGCGTCGCCGAAGCCCATCGTGACCTACTGTGCTTGACCGGAGGAACACACGAGCGCCCGTGCGGCGCTGGATCTCGCGTCGGCCGGTATCAGGAACGTGAAGGCATTGAAGGGCGGATGGAACGAGTGGGTCGGGAAGGGGAATCCGGTGGAGAAAGGGAAGTAGCGACGCCGACAGCCATGACCGATGACAAGACGGGCGCGCAGGCTGAACCGCCGCCCCGAAGCCGAACGGGTACCTACGTCGCCGTCCTCGTCGTCGAGGGGTTGGTGGTGGCCGTGCTCTGGGCCTTCGGGCGGTACTTCTCATGAGCACGGGCGGGACGCCCGTCCCACTCTGACCATGAATTCAGTGGCGCGGGCGTGGCGCGGGCTGGCAGCGTCTCGAGTGGCGCGGGCTGGCGGCGTCTCGAGTGGCGCGGGCGTCCCGCCCGCGTCGTGAGTCGATTCCATGCACATTGTCGACTGGCTGGTCATCGCGGTGTACCTCGTCTGGATCGTCTATGACGGTCTGAAGCGCACGCGCTCGGCCAACGAGATCGACGGCTACCTGCTGGCCAAGCGAAGCCTGCCTTGGTGGGCGGTCGGCCTGTCGGTGATGGCCACGCAACTGAGCGCCATCACGCTCGTCGGGACCACCGGGCAGGGCTACGCCGACGGCATGCGCTTCGTGCAGTTCTACTTCGGCCTGCCCATCGCGATGGTGATCCTCTCCCTCACCGTCGTCCCCTTCTTCAATCGGGCGCGTGTCTACACCGCGTACGAGTATCTGGAGCAGCGTTTCGACGCGAAGACGCGGGGCCTGGCGACGCTGCTGTTCCTGGGCGGGCGCAGCCTGTCGTGCGGCGTGATCATCGCGGCGCCGGCCGTCATCCTGTCGGTCGTGCTCGGATGGAATCTGACGCTCACCGTGCTGGCCATCGGCATCCCGACCGCCACCTATACGATGTTCGGCGGCGTGCAGGCGGTCGCGTGGACCGATGTGAAGCAGATGGTGGTGGTCGTGGCGGCGGTCCTCTGTGCAGTCGTCGCGCTCGTGTTCGGCCTCCCGCGGGAGGTGGGCCTGGGTGACGCGCTGCACATCGCCGGCGCGGTCGGCCGCCTCCAGACGCTCGACTTCTCGCTGAACCCCGCCGAGAAGTACACCGTCTGGTCGGGCACCCTTGCCGGCCTGTTCCTGATGCTGTCGTACTTCGGCTGCGATCAGAGCCAGGTCCAACGCTACCTGACCGCGAAATCGATCGACGAGGGACGCAGTTCGTTGATGATCAGCGCCTTCGTGAAGATCCCGTTCCAGGCGCTCATTCTGCTGACCGGCGTGCTCGTGTTCGCCTTCTACCTGTTCACTCAGCCGCCGATGCTCTTCAACCCGGTCTATCAATCCCGGGTGGCGTCGAGCGACCGGGCGGGTGAGTACCGCGCGCTCGAGCAGGACTTCAATTCGACGTTCGAACGACGGCGCCAGGCGGCGCTCGCCTTCGCAGCCTCGAGACGGTCGGGAAACACACCCGCCGCCGATGCGGCCCGCGCGGCGTTCACCGCCGCCAACGCCAGTTTGACGGCGACGCGGGCCCAGGCAACGACGCTCGTGCGGCAGGTGACGGGCGACTCAATCTACAACGACGTGAACTACGTGTTCCCGACGTTCGTGACGACGCGCCTGCCCATCGGACTCGTCGGGCTGGTGATTGCCGCGATCTTCGCGGCCGCGATGTCCGCGTCCGCCGGCGAGATGAACGCGCTCGCGACGTCGACCGTGATTGACATCTACCGCCGCCACATCCGCAAGCGGGCGCCAGATGCCCACTACCTGCTCGTCTCGAAGCTGGCCACCGGCGTCTGGGGGCTGACCGCCTGCGTGTTCGCGCTCTACGCCGCCCGCGCCGGGTCGCTCATCGAAGTGGTGAACAAGGTGGGGTCGCTGTTCTACGGCACGCTGCTTGGCGCATTCGCGCTGGCGATCGGCACACGGCGCGCGACCGGCACTGGCGCCTTCGTCGGCATGCTCGCCGGCTTCGCGACGGTCCTCTGGGCCGCCCGCTACTCCAACATCTCCTACCTCTGGTACAACGTCGTCGGCGCGGTCGTCGTGGTGGTCGTCGGCCTCCTGGTGAGTGCGGCGCAAGGAACTCAACCGCGCCCCGCGGTCGGGAGTCAGAACTGACAGGATGGTGCACCGATGAAGGACTTCGCCGTGTTTCTGACGTTTGCCGCGCTGCTCGTCGTCCCGCTCGCGCTCTTCGCGCAGTCGCCAGGAGGGGGCGCCAGCCCGTCCGAGAAGGACAAGGCCGCCGCCGTGGAGCGCGCCCGAACGTTCCTGAGCAAGAAACTCGAAGTTCCCGTCGAGCGGCTGACGCTCGACTCCGCAACCGCCGCCACGTGGCCAGACGCCAGTCTCGGCTGCCCTGAGAAGGACCGCATGTTCGCCCAGGTCCTCACGAACGGATTCAAGGTTCTATTCAAGGCCGATGGGAAGACCCACGAAGTCCGCGTGGCAGGGAAGCGGGTGGTGAGTTGTGAGCGGACAGCACAGAGCACGTAGCACGTAGCACCTTTCTCTGCACTTCCATATCCCCGACCTCTTCAGTCCTAGATGTGTTATATTGGAGACCATAACGGTCGGATTGACTGACGCTGACCGGGAGCCGGCCCCCAATTCCGGTCAGCCTTCATCGAGTCGGGGCGGTTCGAGAGCCGCCTGGCGGTCGAGGGATCTGATGAGCACCGCGACGCGGACCATCGAGGAGTTGGCTACCCAGGACTACAAATACGGGTTCGTGACCGACGTCGAGGCGGACACGATGCCCCGCGGTCTGAACGAGGACGTCATCCGGCAGATTTCCAGCCTGAAAGGCGAGCCGCGGTGGCTCCTCGACTGGCGGTTAAAGTCCTATCGCACCTGGCTGACGCTCGCGGATCCCGACTGGGCCAACGTCAAATACGATCCGATCGACTACCAGGACATCATCTACTACTCGGCACCCAGGCGGAAGAAGGCGCTGCAGAGTCTCGACGAGTTCGATCCCGAGATCCGCCGGACGTTCGAGAAGCTCGGCATTCCGGTCGAAGAACAGAAGGCGCTTGCCGGCGTCGCGGTCGATGCGGTGTTCGACAGCGTGTCGGTGGCCACGACCTTCAAGGGCAAACTGGCCGAACTCGGCATCATCTTCTGCTCGTTTTCCGAAGCCGTTCGCGAGCATCCCGACCTGGTTCGCCAGTACCTCGGATCGGTCGTGCCGCACTCCGACAACTTCTATGCAGCCCTGAACTCCGCGGTCTTCAGCGACGGCTCGTTCTGCTACGTGCCCAAGGGCGTCCGGTGCCCGATGGAGTTGTCGACGTACTTCCGCATCAACGCGCAGAACACGGGACAGTTCGAGCGGACGTTGATCATCGCGGACGAAGGCGCGCACGTCAGCTACCTCGAAGGCTGCACGGCGCCGATGCGGGACGAGAACCAGTTGCACGCGGCCGTTGTCGAGCTGGTCGCACTCGACAACTCCACCATCAAGTACTCGACCGTGCAGAACTGGTACCCCGGCGACAAGAACGGGAAGGGCGGCATCTACAACTTCGTGACCAAACGCGGCCATTGCCGCGGCGCGAACTCGAAGATCACCTGGACGCAGGTGGAGACGGGCTCGGCGATCACGTGGAAGTACCCGAGCTGCATCCTGCAAGGCGACAACTCGGTGGGCGAGTTCTACTCGGTCGCCGTGACGAACAACTACCAGCAGGCCGACACCGGCACGAAGATGATCCATCTCGGGAAGAACACCCGCAGCACGATCGTCTCGAAAGGGATCTCGGCCGGCCACGGACAGAACACGTACCGCGGCATGGTGAAGATCGCCAGGAACGCCGCCAACGCGCGCAACTACTCGCAGTGCGACTCGCTCCTGATCGGCGACCTCTGCGGCGCGCACACGTTCCCCTACATCGAGATCAAGAACACCTCGTCTCAGATGGAGCACGAAGCGTCCACGTCGAAGATCGGCGAAGACCAGATTTTCTACTGCCGCCAGCGCGGCCTCTCGACCGAGGACGCGGTGAACATGATCGTGAGCGGGTTCTGCAAGGAGGTCTTCCGCGAGCTGCCGATGGAGTTCGCCGTCGAGGCGCAGAAGCTGCTCGGGGTGAGCCTCGAAGGGTCGGTGGGATAGAGAGGCGGGTAGGCGGACAGGCGGCGAGCCGGACAGGCGACGAGGCGGCAAGGAGTGGACAACGCGATGCTCGAAATCAAGAACCTCCATGCCCGGGTGGGCAACAAGGAGATCCTCAAGGGGATCGACCTGACGTTGAAAGCGGGTGAAGTACACGCGGTCATGGGTCCCAACGGATCCGGGAAGAGCACGCTCGCCGGCGTCCTGGCCGGACGCGCCGAGTACGAAGTGACCGAGGGCTCGGTCCTCTACCAGGACAAGGACCTGCTGGGTCTCGCGCCGGAAGAACGGGCGCGTGAAGGGATTTTCCTGGCGTTCCAGTATCCAGTGGAGATTCCGGGCGTCAACAATGCCTACTTCCTCAAGGCCGCGTTGAACGCCTTGCGCAGACACCGTGGCGAAACCGAACTCGACGCGATCGAGTTCATGGCGCTCGTGCGCGCCAAGATGAAGTTGCTCGACATGGATCAGGCGCTCATGAGCCGGCCGGTGAACGACGGGTTTTCGGGTGGCGAGAAGAAGCGCAATGAAATCTTCCAGATGTCGGTTCTCGAACCGAAGCTGGCGATCCTCGACGAGACCGACTCGGGTCTCGACATCGACGCGCTGAAGATCGTCGCCAACGGCGTCAACGCCCTTCGCAGCCCGGAGCGCTCCGCCATCGTCGTCACGCACTATCAGCGCCTGCTGGACTACATCGTCCCCGACTATGTGCACGTGCTGTCGGAAGGGCGAATCGTCCGATCGGGCGGCAGGGAACTGGCGCTCGAGCTCGAGGAGAAGGGCTACGGATGGCTGGAGGCGGCCCATGCCTGACGTCACGCTGAAGTCACCAACCGCGGCCGGGCACGTCGTGGCCCTATTCGAGCGCCTCGAAGGTCAACGCTCAGCCGAGCCGGCGTGGCTCCGCACGCGCCGTCGCAACGCGATGATCGCCTTCGAGCACCTGGGGTTCCCGACGACGCGCGACGAAGAGTGGCGGTTCACGAACATCAAGCCGATCGCCGGCGCGCGCTTCTCGCCGGCGCCGTCTGTGACGGCCGTCTCGAGTCAGGCGGCCGCGGGCTATCTGATTCCGGGCATCGATGGGTCCGTCCTCACGTTCGTGAACGGTCGGTTTGCGCCCGCGCTCTCCTCGCTGCGTCCCGGCGTCCGGCTCGGCAGCATGGCGGAGTTGCTGAGATCCGATGCGACGATACTGGAGCGTCACCTGGGGCGATACGCCTCCACCGCCGATCGCGCGTTCGTCGCGCTGAACACCGCCCTCTTCGAGGACGGCGCGGTGATCGACGTGGAGCCGGATACGGTCGTCGGCGCGCCCGTCCAGCTCGTCTTTCTCTCCGCCGACAACGGGACGCCGATCGCAAGCCATCCACGGGTGCTCATCGTAGCCGGCCGGAACAGCCAGGTTCGGGTGATCGAGTCGTTCGGTGGGGTGGACGGCGGCGCGCGGACGTTCACGAACGCCGTGACGGAGATCGTGACCGAGGCCGGCGCGGTCGTCGAGCACTACCGGCTGCAGCGCGAGCGCGACGAGTCGTTCCACATCGGCCACACGCAGTTCCAGCTCGGACGTTCGAGCAACTCGACCTCGCACGCCGTCTCGATCGGCGGACTCATCGCCCGCCACGAGGCGGTCGCCGTCCTGGCGGACGAAGGCGTGGAGTGCACGCTGAACGGGCTCTACCTCGCCGACGGGAGCCGGCTGGTGGACAACCACACCGAGATCGACCACGCCATGCCGCATGGCGGCAGCCACGAGCTGTACAAGGGCATCCTCGCCGGCCAGGCGCGCGCCGTCTTCAACGGTCGGATCCGGGTTCGACCCGATGCGCAGAAGACCGACGCGAAGCAGACGAACAAGACGCTCCTGTTGTCCGACGATGCGCAGATCAATACCAAGCCGCAGTTGGAGATCCTCGCCAACGACGTGAAGTGCACGCACGGCGCGACCGTCGGTCAATTGAGCGAGGATGCGATGTTCTACCTGCGGGCGCGCGGCATTGGCGCCGATGAGGCCAGGGGCCTGTTGATCCGCGCCTTTGCGATCGACGTCGTCAACCGGATGTCGCTGGAGCCGGTGCGCGCAGAACTCGACCGCCTGCTCGCGTCGTGGCTGCCCGGCGCCCTGGCACGGGAGGTCGTCGCATGAGCACCGCCATCATGAAGCGGAGCGGAATCGTCCAGGTGCCGGTGCGGCCGTTCGACGTGGAGGCCGTCCGCCGCGACTTTCCGATTCTGCGGCAGGAGGTTCACGGCAGGCCGCTCGCGTACCTCGACAACGCAGCGACCACGCAGAAGCCGACCTCCGTCGTCGAGGCGCTGACGCACTACTACCTGCACGACAACGCGAACATCCATCGCGGCGTGCACCTGCTGAGCGAGCGCGCGACAGCCGCCTACGAGGCTGCGCGCCAGGTCGTGCAGCGGTTTCTGAACGCCAGGGAAGCGCGTGAAATCGTGTTCGTCCGGGGCACCACGGAGGCGATCAACCTCGTCGCACAGACGTTCGGCCGCCAACTGAAGACCGGCGACGAGATCGTCACGTCGGTGCTCGAGCACCACTCGAACTTCGTTCCGTGGAAGATGGTGAGCGAGCAGACCGGCGCGAGCCTCCGGGTCGTGCCGATCACCGATGCAGGCGAGTTGCGGATGGACGAGTACGAGAGACTGTTGAACGACCGCACGCGTCTCGTTGCGCTCGGCCACGTCTCGAACGCGCTCGGCACCGTCAATCCGGTGGCCGAGATTGTCCGCCTGGCTCATGCGCGCGGCATCCCGGTGCTGATCGACGGCGCGCAGGCCGTGGCGCACGTGCCGATGGACGTGCAGGCGCTCGATTGCGATTTCTACGCGTTCTCTGGCCACAAACTGTACGGCCCGACCGGCATCGGCGCGCTGTACGGCAAGGCCGCGATGCTCGACCGCCTGCCGCCGTGGCAAGGTGGCGGCGACATGATCAGCTCCGTCATGCTCGACGAAGTCCGCTACAACACGTTGCCCGCGAAGTTCGAGGCGGGCACGCCGAATATCGCCGGCGCGATTGGCCTGGCGGCTGCGATCGGGTACTTCGGGGCACTCGACCTCGACGGAGCAGCCGCTCACGAGGCCGATCTGTTCGACTACGCGGTCCGTCGTCTCGCGGAGGTCCCGGGCGTTCGTCCAGTCGGCCAGGCGGCCCACCGCACGAGCATCGTCTCGTTCGTGATGGACCAGGCCCACCCGCACGACATCGGTACCATCCTCGACGGAGAGGGGGTGGCGATCCGGACCGGTCACCACTGTTGTCAACCCCTGATGCATCGACTTGGCGTCGCCGCGACTGCGCGTGTCTCGATCGCGTTCTACAACACGCGCGAGGAAATCGACAGGGTCGTCGCCGCGCTCGAGCGTGTGCGGGAGGTGTTCGGCTGATGTCGGATCTTCGCGAACTCTACCAGGAAGTCATCCTCGACCATAACAAGCGGCCGCGGAACTTCGGCACGCTGCCCGAAGCCAACCATCACGCCGAAGGGCACAATCCGCTGTGCGGCGACCGGCTCAGGCTGTACGTGGACGTCGAAGACGGCATCATCCGTGACCTGCGTTTCGACGGTGCCGGCTGCGCGATTTCTCGCGCGTCCGCGTCCTTGATGACCGACGCGGTGAAGGGCAAGCCGATCGCCGAAGCGGAGAAGCTGTTCGAGGAGTTCCACCAGATGGTCACGTCGGGTGTGGACGAGGAGGTCGAAGCGGCGCTCGGGAAGCTGAGCGTGTTCTGCGGCGTGCGCGAGTTCCCGTCGCGCGTGAAGTGCGCCAGCCTGGCCTGGCACACGCTGCACGCGGCGCTCGACGAGAACGCCCAGCCGGTCACCACGGAGTAGGGTTTACGATGTCCTCGGATCCCATTCGCACCTTGTCGCTGCGCCCCCAGGTCATCGACGCCATCTGTTCGGTCTATGACCCGGAGATTCCCGTGAACATCTGGGAACTGGGGCTCATCTACGACATCGACATCGATGCCGACGCCCGCGTCCAGGTCCGCATGACCTTGACCGCACCCGCCTGCCCGTCGGCGCAATCACTGCCTGTCGAGGTCGAGCGCAGGATCCGCGAAGTCCCCGGCGTGAAGGACGCCTACGTGGAAGTCGTCTGGGACCCCGCCTGGTCCCCCGAGCGGATGACCGACGCCGCCAAGCTCCAACTGGGCATGCTCTAGCACCCCCAGCACCCCCAGCACCCCCAGCACTTGCACCTTTAGCACCCGTAGCACCCGCCGCACCTCCAGCACTTGCACCCCCAGCACCCGTAGCACCCCCAGCACCTCCAGCACCTGATTCCCCCCTGTCACGAATCCGTCATTCATGTTTCAGTTTGGAACACGCCTTGGCGGTTTCCTGCCGCAGTCGAGCGAGCGATTTGCATTAATGCGCCGCTTCCGTTACCCAGCCAGACGGAACGTGATTTGCGGTAAGGCTGGTGCCTGCTAGAAGCGCTGCCGTCTGGAACGCGCTGAAGGGATACACGAAATGCCACCAGCGCTCGCCGCCGATCACCCCGCCCGACCGGCTCCGCCGAGGCCGGCAACGGCCGGTTTCTCGATCATCGAACTTCTCGTGGTCGTGGGCCTGATTGCCGTCGTGACCGGCATCGCCGTGTTGATGATGCCCGGCACCGTCCGGTCCAGCAAAGCCGACTCCGCGTTGACGGTGCTGACGGGGACGTTGCGGAAGGCGCGCGACCGCGCGGTTTCCGAGCGGCGTGACATGGAAGTCCGATTCGTCGGGACGAACGAGATTGACATCTATCGCTGGGAAGTCCCCAGCGGCACGACGCTGGTCTCGCGCACGGTCCTCGAGGACGGAGCCCGGTTCCTGCTGTACTCCGCGCTGCCCGACACGCCTGATGGGTTTGGCAAGACGAGTTCGGTGTGTTTTGGATCTGCCACGGCGCTCGTCTTCCGGAGCGAAGGCACCTTCACCGACAACAACGCGAACCTCGACCCTATCAGTGGAACGGTATTCATCGGCATGGACGATGACACCGTCAGCGGGCGGGCGGCGACGATCTTCGGCCCGACCGCGCTCGTGCGGGGCTATCGCTGGGACGGCCGGCAGTGGTCCGAATGACGCGGCAAGACGGCAAAGCGGGAAGGTTGCGGGCCCCAGGACGAAAGGCGGAAGGCAGGCGCGCCACGCCGAAGTGGTAGCGGCTCAGAGTGCCGCGAAGGCGGAACGACGATGCACGGACAACGACCAACCAAGTTGGACGCCGGCTTCACGCTCATGGAAGCGCTCGTCGCCATGATGGTCCTGGCGTTCGGTCTGCTCGGGCTTGCCCAGGTGTTCGCGCTCGGGATGCGGCACATGAGTACGTCGACATACGATGCCATCGCCCGCGAAAAGGCGCGCGAGGCGGTGGAGAGCGTGCACACCGCCCGGGACACCCGCATCATCACCTGGACTCAGATTCGGAACGTCACCCAGGGCGGCGTCTTCACGGACGGCGAAACGACGCTCCGGCTTGCGGGACCCGACGGCTTGATGAACACCGCCGACGACCCGGCGACGCTCGAGGAGGAGCTGGCGCCAGGCCCCGATCGAATCCTGGGCACAGCGGACGATGTCCACGTGCCGCTGACGAACTTCTGGCGGACCATCACCATCACCGACGTCGTCGGCGAACCGTCCCTTCGACAGTTGCGCGTCACGATCCGCTACCGCGTTGGAAGCGAGAACCGGACATACGTACTGACGACCTTCGTGTCCTCCTACGCGTGATCGTCCTTGAAAGGATGAAGGATGAAGGATGAAGACCGAAGGATGAAGGATGAAGGCGGAAGGACGAAGGCGGAAGGATGAAAGGCCTGGAGCAGTGAGCATCACCGCGCGATCGGAATCGGGCTTCACGCTGGTCGAGTTGCTCGTGTCGATGACCATCACGGCGATCGTGATGGCGGGCGCGTTCATGGTCTTCTCGCAGGCGACCAGGATGAACCAGGTTGCGGCCGAGACCATTTCGGTCAACCGAGATCAGGCGAACGCGATGGACCTCGTCGTTCGCGACCTCCTGCAGGTCGGCCAGGGCCTGCCGAGCTCGAAGGTCGTGTCGGTTCCGAATGGCACCGGCATCACCATCAACCGGCCCGGCCCAACCGCGGCCACGGTCAGCCTGTCCGATTGGCCGGCGGTCCTGCCAGGTCCCGGAAGCGGGCCGAGCGTCGACGGCGGTCCGGCCACCGACGTGCTGACGCTTCTCTACGTCGACACCATGTTCGTAACGTCGACGGGCCAGGCGCCGGCAGCGACGGTGGCAGCAAATGGCGCGAGCATGACGGTCACCGCTCCGATCACCCTCGAAGTCGGAGACCTGGTGCTGTTCGATGTCTCCGGGAGGGACGCCGTTCAGGTCGCGACCGGGGTCACGGTGGATGCCAGCAGCCTTCAAACGGTCCAGTTCGCCGCCGGCGACAAACTCAACTTCAACCAGCGGACGGCGACTGCCGGGACGATCCTGCAGATCCAGCCGGTCGCCAACACCGCATTCACCGCCAACGTCAGCCGGCTCCGGATGATCACGTACTACATCGACGCGAATCGAACGCCCGCCGCGTTGATCCGCTGCCTCAACAACCAGTGCGTCGGATCGAACCCGATTCCCGGCCAGGTCGTCGCGCTCGGCGTCGAGAACCTCCAATTCTCGTTCGACATTGTCGATGGCGACACCAACCCATCGAACATCAAGATGACCGCCACGGACCTGGCGGGTGGCGGCGCCTGCGGGACCGACCCGTGTTCCACGAATCAGATCCGGAAGGCGAACGTGGCGCTGTCGATGCGCTCGCGGCACCGCGTGCAGCAACTGAACGACTTCGTCCACCGCCTCCTGACGACGCAGGTGAGCCTCAGGAATCTCAGCTTCGTGGATCGATATCCGACAACGTAAGAGGCAACTTCCATGGGCACGACCAATCAACCGACGGATCGACGAAGCGAGGACGGTGTCGCGCTGCTCTCGGTCATCCTCGTCCTGATGCTGACCTCGGCGTTGCTGGTCGGCTTCGTCGCGCTCGTCATGAGCGATCAGCGCTCGCAGTTCTCCAATCGCGATCAGACGCTGGCGTACGGCGCGGCCCATGCCGGTCTCGAGCAATTGACCAGCAAGCTCGGGGAACTGTTCGCCGCCAATTTCCGCCCGACATCGACGCAGGTGCTGGCGCTGGCCAACGCCGCACCCGACTTGCGCGACACCTACGGGAATCCGTACGTCACGTTCACGCTTCCCGGGAACACCCCGGTGGCGAACGACGTCAGTGGCTACCGGATCGTCTTCACGAGCGTGGGCGGGTACCCGCAGACGGAAACAACGCCGCGGCCGATCGGAAGCGGACCGTACCAGGGACTGCAGGGGATCGCCACGCCGTATACGATCGAGGTGACCGCGCGGACCACGTCCGGAGCCGAGGTGCGGATGCGCCGGACGATGCAGACGATGCTGATTCCCGCGTTCCAGTTCGGGGTCTTCTCGGAAGGGCCCCTGGCGTTCCATGCTGGCAGCGCGTTCAACTTCGGCGGCCGGGTGCACACCAACTCCAACCTCTTCATCGCGGAAGGCGACGGGGCGACGCTGACGGTCAGCGACAAGGTGACGGCGGTTGGCGAGGTCATCCGCGCGCGCCTGCCGAACGGCGTCTTGACGTCGGTTCAGCACAGGGGCGCGGTGAACATCCCGAACGCCACCAAGGTGCTCGGGATGACCGAGGGGAGCGTGGTGGACGGCGTCGGCTCGGCGCAGAACGAGCCGGCCTGGACGGGCGCCGTCGCCCGCCTCAACCGGATGATCATCAACGGCCGGACGGGCGCGAGGCGGCTCGATCTGCCGCTCGTCCAGATGGGCGCGCGTCCGATCGACCTGATTCGCCGCCCGCCCTTGACCGAGGCGACCACGAACGTCGTCTACACGCAGAGATATTTCTCCCGAGCCAGCCTGCGGATTCTCCTGTCGGACTTCGCTGAAGATCTCTCGAACCTGCCCGGCGTCACGGCCGCGGCCCCGGTGAACCTCGAACTCTTCAGGACGGGCACGACCCCGGCGTGGTACCCGATTCCAGGCCGTGCGCCGGCGGCGACGGTACCCGCGACCTACTACAACTCAGTGACATCGACATGGGTGCCGCTCACGGCGGACTACGCAGCCGATTCCACCGGCTACTACGACGTGGCCGGCACGCCGCTCCTGCGCGGCTACATCAAGATCGAGAAGCAGAACACGGCAGGCGTCTGGTCCGACGTGACGCAGGAGATCCTGACGCTGGGCTTCACCGGCAAGCGCCTGACGGCGACAGCCAGCTTTCAAAGCGTCGGTGCGGCGTCCCCGTGCGCCAACGTCGATACCAACGCCATCCTCCGGCTGCAACGCGTCAAGGACGATCATCGCACTGCCGTGCCCGGCGCCGAGTTCGGAGCCGCCGGCACGCCGGCCACGCCCTGCGGCATGCTGACGGCGGCTGCTGGCACCAATCCGGCCGGCACTCCCATCGCCGTGGGCGACGACTACTGGCCGAATGCGCTCTACGACGCGCGCGAAGGCACATTCCGCGATTCGGACCAGCGCGCAGAGATGCGAGTATTCCGGGGCGGCGTCATGCACTACATCGAGCTCGACGTCGCCAACCTCGCGAAGTGGTTTGCCGGCACCATCGGAACGACGGGGTCCACGGCGGAGAACAGCGACGGCGGGTACGTGGTCTACATCTCGGACCGGCGGACGAACAAGCTCCGCCCGCTCGTGCCGACCATTGCAGAGGAGACGGGCGAGTACGGCTTCGAGGACAACGTGAACCCGTTGAACGCGACCGGTTATCCTGGCAACGGAACGCTCGACACGGGCGAGGACGTCAACGGAAATGGTGTGCTCGACATCTACGGGCAGGATCCCTACGCCTATGCCTCGCCGACGCTCCTGCGCGCCGGCCGCACGTCACCGCCGGTGACGACGGGCACCAGGCCCTGGGACCTCGCCTCTGCGAGGGAGGCGCGTTCGAACGCCCCGCTCTTCTTCCGGCGGGCGGTCAAGCTGGTCGATGGCGCTGACGCCACCGGTTCGACGCTCCGGTTCCTGCCCGCCGGCACGGGCCTCAGCATCGTCGCCGAGAATCCGGTCTACGTGGAGGGCAACTACAACACCGGAACGGGCTGGACGACGACACACCGACCGAGCGCGGTCATTGCCGACGCCGTCACGCTGCTGTCCGCGAACTGGACCGACGCGAAATCGTTCGCGTCGCCGCACAATATCGCGGGACGTACCGGAACGACGAGTTGGTTCCGGACGGCGATCGTCAGCGGCAAGACGCTCTTCTTCCCGAAGCAGGCCTGGGGTTCGAACGACGCCGGGTCGGACGGCGGGATGCACAACTACCTGCGGTATCTCGAGGACCTGGGCGGAACCACGATGAACTACCTGGGCTCGATGGTCAGCTTCTACTACGGACGTCAGGCCGTCGGGATCTTCAAATATGGGTCCAACAACCCGGTCTACGGCGTTCCGACGCGCAGCTACGCCTTCGACACCGAGTTCCTGACGTTCAGCCTGCTGCCGCCCAAGCCTCCGTCGTTCCGCGACGTGAACACGCTGACGTTCAGGCAGATTCTGCGCGCCACGCAGTAGCAACTTGCGCCGAGACCGCGAGAGAGATCGGCCGGGCGTTCTCGGCGTCCTCTGCGTGCTCTGTGTGTGACGGTACCGTGGCGCGCAATCATCTCCCGCTCTTCATCCCGATGGGGTCTCCGGGAGGCACCGGCAACGGTACCGTCCGTTTGTACGGCGAGTCTGGCCGCGACAGGAAGCGCTTGATGTTGTCGGCCGTCGCCGCGAGGTGATCGGCTGACGTCCCGAGGCCGACGGGCCCAGCGGACGCGATGAGGCGCCCCTCGAGACGATCGCGAAGCTCCCGCAGCCGGCCCGCGGCCGCCGCGCGCACGGCAGGCGACGCATCACCGTTGGCCGCCAGATCCATGAGCCGCGTGACCACCAGATCCTGCACGGCCGCGAGAACGATCAACCCCTCCCCATCCTTGGACTTCTCAGTCGCCGGGTAGTACCACGTCTGGCGCAGCAGCGCCCGGACGACCTCGTTGAAGTCCGGATTCGCGGTGTTCCTCGCATGGAACTCGGTCAGGCGGGCGGCGCGCTCCGGCTGGAGCAGCGCGGAGATGGCCAGGTCCGCGGCGATCGTGGCAGCGCCGACGGGGTCGAATACGCGGTCGGTTCGCCGCTCGAACAGTTCCGTCGGTGTGTCGCCGTAACCGAAGGCCGGCGGCGGGATCAGGTCCCGGATGCGACCGGGAATGACCAGTTCCTCCACCCGGATCGTGTCGAGCACGGCACCGAGCGCGGCCCGCTGACGATCGGGCGGCACGATGTCCGCCACCGGTGTCGGCAACGGCGCGCCGGCCGTCTTCACCGCGTAGGTGTACGACAGGCCGCCGAGCGTCTTCACCGCCGCCAGCAGTTGATAGCGGTGATGCAGGTACAGCGGCAGGAACTTTGCCTCGAGCATCGACAGCGGTGTGCCGTCCGGAATGCTGCCCAGACCAAACTGCGAGAGGCCGATTCGCCGGACGTCCATCTCGTGCCTTAGCGTCGCCACCGGGTCGCTGCCGTTGTCCCAGAGGCTGGCCAGCGGGTGCGACGCGCCAGCGGGGCGGGCATCCTCGTCCGAGATGAACAGCATCCCGTTGGCAACACCGGCCGCGACGACGTTCGACAGCTCCCGCTCTTCGCTCGCCCCGGGCGGGAACTCCGCGTAGGCGTACGTCACGGCGAACGAATCGAACGCGCCGATGCCCTTCCCGTAGGCGTCCGACAGATCGATGTGACCGTTCGTGATTCCGACGGTTGGCGCGGGATAGTCCATCACCGACGCGCGGCCGTACGTGCTGGCCGCGAAGTTGTGGGCGAAGCCGAGCGTGTGTCCGGTCTCGTGCGCCGAGAGTTGACGGATACGCGCCAAGGACAGCGCGACGGCGTCACTGCCGGGATCCAGGGAGGCCAGGTAGTCGAGATCGGGCAGCGCGCCGAAATCACACGCGAAATGGCCCGGATCCCCGTGCTGGTGGGCGTCGGTCTCCGCCTCGGCGAACTGCGGCACGAGGCCGCTGCCGATCAGGTAGTCCTGCCGGATGCGCAGCGACCCGAGTGTGACGTTGCCTTTCAGGATCTCGCCCGTCCGCGGATCGACGACGCTTCCCCCGTAGGACCAGCCGCGCGACGACCGGTGGACCCAGTTGATCATGTTGTAGCGAAGGTCCATCGGGTCCGCGTCCTCGGGCAGCACTCTCACCTGGAACGCATTCCGAAATCCGGCCGCCTCGAACGCGGTGTTCCACCACGAGGCTCCCTCGACGAGCGCACTCCGGATTGGTTCGGGCGCACCGTTGTCCACGTAGTAGACGATCGGCGCAATCGGGTCGGACACGGGCGCGGCCGGATCCTTCTTGTGCAGACGATGACGCGCGATCCAGCGCTTCTCGATAGGGTCCGAGATGGGAGAAGCGTAATCGTTGAACTGGATTCCAAAGGAACTGACGCGCGCGTCGTGCCGGCGCGGCCGGTAGCCCTGACCGAGCGCCGGCAATTCCACGAACGCGTGGTGCTCCCGCACGGTGACGGCTTCGGCCGACGGCGTCACCTCCCGCACGAGCCGGCCGGGATCCTCATCTGTCGTGAACGTCAGTGTCGTCTCGACCTCGGTGTTCTTCGGAAACCCCTTCGTGCGGGGAACGTAGAAGGCCGACCGCGTGTCGTCCAGCTTGTAGCGGCCCTGCTTGGCCTGACGGAGCCGGCCGACCACCCCGTGCGCATCGCGAAGGAAGAAGCCCGTGGCGTCCACGAGCACCGTCGGGCCCTCGGACGCCTCGACCGTGAAGCCCCACAGCACCGATCGCGCGAACGACTGATCGACCGCGCGTCGCTCGGCGACGTCTTCCGTCAACGCGCGGTAGCGGTAATTCGGTTGGACCATCAGCACCTTTGGTCCGACGCGCTCGAACACGACGACGGCCGACACGCCGAGTTGCCCGCGATCCAGGCCGATCGCATTCGATCCGACGCCGGCCGGCAGCGACACCTGGTAGAGCAGTTCGGAGCCGAAACGAGAGATCTCCATCCACATCTTCCCGGACGCCTCGTCCCAGTACAACGGTACGAAGCCGTCGATCCGATGCAGGTTGGCGACGATATCCGCGACCCGCTTCGGGGCGTGAACAGGGGACTGTTGCCGATCCCGAGCAGCGGCCGACACCGAGAGGACAACCGAGAACACGACGATCAGTGGAATGCGCATACAGATCTCCGGACCGGACACTGTCGCTGGTGAGGGCCGAACGACGAAGCCAGGAACAAACGACATCGAACGAAGGACAGGCGACTGGCAACGGAGAACTCAGAGCGAAGAGGCGTGAAACGGAGAACGGAGACGACCCGGGTTCTCCGTTCCACGTCTTCCGTTGAACGGCTGGACATCTTCCAGGGGTTAGAGCGTGCCGAATGAACCACGCTCTCGCGCCGCGCTTCCGCCCCTGGAAGATGTCGATGACGACGCCGGAGGCGTCGTCCAGAAACAACGTGGGCTGGCGAAGCGAGTTCGGCAGTTCGAGGCGAAGCTCCGCTAGTGTCCCTTGGTCGGCGTGGTTCCGCGCGGCGGCGCGTTCTTCACGTACTTGTCGAACCAGCCGATCATCTCGGCCAGCGTGTGCAGTACCGATTCGCGGCCCGTGTAGCCATGCGCCTCGTTCGGCAGCGTGACGTACCGCACCGTGGCGCCGTGCCCCTTGAGGGCCATGTAGAACCGCTCGGACTGGATGGGGAAAGTGCCCGAGTTGTCGTCCGCCTCGCCATGAGTCAGCAGGATTGGGTCCTTGACGTTGTTGGCATAGTAGAAGGGCGACATCCTGGCGTAGACCTCCGGCACCTCCCAGAAGGTCCGCCTCTCGGCCTGGAAGCCAAAGGGTGTCAGCGTCCTGTTGTAGGCGCCGCTACGGGCGATGCCGGCGCGGAACAGGCGCGAGTGCGACAGCAGGTTGGCTGTCATGAACGCCCCGTAGCTGTGACCGCCCACGCCGATGCGATCGCGATCGGCGACGCCCAGGTCGACGACCTTGTCGATGGCGGCTTCTGCACTCGCCACGAGCTGGTCGATGTAGGTGTCATTGGCCGTCTCCCCGGCCCCGACAATCGGCATCGTCGGGTTGTCGAGCACGGCGTAGCCCTGGGTGAGGAAGAACATGTGCGACGGCCCCGTGTAGGTCGTGAAGCGGTACGGCGAGCCACTCACCTGGCTGGCGAGGCTCGGGTCGGTGAACTCGCGCGGATACGCCCACATGACGAGCGGCAGCCGCTCGCCCTTCTTGTAGCCGGGCGGCAGGTACAAGGTTGCACTCAGCTTCACGCCGTCCTTGCGGTCGTAGGTCAACAACTGCCTTTCCACTCCCGCGAGCTGCGGCGCCGGGTCCTTGAACTCGGTGAGCGCGCGCCTGCCCTGCTTCGCCAGGTCGCGCACGAAGTAGTTGGGTGGCGCCTTCACCGTTTCGTACCGTGTCAGCAGCGTCTTGCCGTCGTCGGTCAGGAGGTTGACCACCTGCTCGTAGCTCTCCCCCTCGCACTGCCAGATCCGCTCGGTGTCACCCGTCTTCAGGTTGTACCGATCGAGGAACGGCCTGTCGCCCCTGGGAGAAGCGCCGTCGCCGTTCAGGTAGATTGAATCGACCACCTGCACGATGGTGCCAGCCTCGGCACCGGAGCGGCCTCGGCCGCCATTGCCGCCACTCGACCGGGGCCGCACGACCGGGTGTCCGGGGTCCTTGTACCGATCCTCTGAGCTCACCTCCCAAATCTTGCGCGCCGCTCCACCGTCGAGCACCCACGTCCGCCGCAGGCGACGGTTCCGCTCGAATTCGGTCACGAGCACGACGTTCTTGTCGGTCCACGCAACGCCCTCGAAACGCTGCTCGAGCTTGATCAGTTCCGACGGCTCACCGGCGAATGGCGCCTTGAGCAGCATCACCTTGTCGCGGTACGGCACCTTGTTGCGCAGGTCGCCGCCGTCGAGCGCCTCGGCCCACGCGAGCGTCGCCGGATCGACGGGATTCCACTTGAAGGCCCGCGGTCCGGTCTCGACCCCGCGCATCGGTACGTGTTCGCCGGACGGGACGTCGGCGACCGATCGCACGACCTTGCCGGCCTTCGTCCACAACTCGACGTCCTTTGGAAAGTCGCTCGAGGGCACGAGATGCGAGAACGGCCGCTTGATGCGAGAGACGAACAGGAATTCGCCGTTCGGAGACGGCTCCGCCTGGTCGTAGATGCCCGGCTTGCCAACCAGGGTGCGGACACCCGTGGTCGCATTCACGAAGGCCAACTGGCTCGTGAAGTAGTACTCGAACAGCGCATCGTCGTGGGAGGTCTTGAGCAGGTCCTCGTAGGTGCTGACCGGAGAAGTCTTGCCGAGGTTCTCCTCGACGTTCGGGCCTTCCGGCACCTGCGGGGCCTTCGGCGAAGCCCCTCGCGTCGCCACGACGAACTTGCACAGCAGGGCGGTGTTGGCGGTCCAGTCGCAGGCCGCGCCGGACGTGGCGTTGAGCGTCGGCGTGGTGAGCAGCTTCCCGACACCAGTCGTCGCGTCCGCCACCCACAGGGCGATGCCGGATGCCTTCGTCTCAGTGAACGCGATCCGCCTGCCGTCCGGCGAGAAGCCGAGCCAGCCGAGCCTGGCGCCCGCCGGCACGACGACCTTGACCGTCTTCCCGTCCGCGATACGCTGCAGCGCGATGCCGGTCAGCGGTTGCGTGCGGTGCGGGCCATTCGTCTTCGGATTGACGCGGGCCCCGGCCAGGCGGAACATCGGCTGCGAGAGATCGGCCACCGTCGGCATGCTGGCCCGGTCGAGCAGCGCGAGTTGCTGGCGCGACGGGCTGAGCACCACGGTAGGAACCGGTTTGGCGTCGAGGATGTCGACAACGGTCTTCGGCGGCAACTGGTACTTGGTCTGCGCCAGCGCGTCGCCCTGCGCGGCGAAGTCCACGCACACGACGGCGAGCGCCAGCGCCCAGAGGGATCTGGAATTACACATCGGACGTCTCCAAGGGGCATCGGGAAGGGGGCGCTAGGATGGCGCGATTCTACACTCTCGGTTCGTGGTACGCTACGCACCGGTATATCACCCGCTCCAACCCGGAGATGGGGCGACCTCGCAGTCATCACACCACCACGGAGGAGGGACGATGGCGACACAGGAGAATTTGAAGGCGGCGTTTGCTGGCGAAAGCCAGGCGAATCGCATGTATCTGGCGTTTGCGAAGAAGGCTGACAGCGAAGGTCTGAAACAGGTTGCGAGACTGTTTCGGGCGGTCGCGGCAGCCGAAACGGTGCACGCGCTCGCCCACTTCCGCGTGATGGGCGGCGTGAAGGGCACGATTGACAACCTGAAAGCGGCCATCGCGGGCGAGCACTACGAATTCACCGAGATGTACCCGACGTTCATTTCGGAGGCCGTGTCCGAAGGGAAGAAGCCGGCCGAGGTGAGCTTCAAGAACGCCAACGCGGTCGAGGAAGTCCATCACGCGCTCTACGGTGAGGCACTGGCGGCCGCGGCTGCGGGGCACGACCTCCCGGACGCGAAGATGTACGTCTGCGACGTCTGCGGATACACGGTTGCGGGTGAAGCGCCGGACGTCTGCCCAATTTGCGGAGCTCGCCACGAGCGCTTCACGGAAGTCGTCTAGGAAGGCGCAGCACCGGGCGCTTTTCTCGTCTACTTCTTCTGATAATCCGGATAGGCCGGCCTCTTCGGCGTGACGACCGGGTGTTTTGCCAGTTCGGCCATCACCACCTCGATGGCCTTGTCGAGCTGTGGGTCCTTGCCCTGGCGCACGAGTTCGGGATCCATCTCGACCTCGATATCCGGGGCGATCCCGACGTTCTCGACCTCCCACTGGCTCGTCGTCGCGTTCCACACGCCGATGCTGGGCGCGGTGACCGACCCGCCGTCCATCAGCGGCGGGTAGCCGCCGATGCCGACAAGGCCGCCCCACGTGCGCTTGCCAATCAATGGGCCGAGGCCTGCGCGCTTGAACAGCCACGGCATCGCGTCACCGCCCGATCCCGCCTCCTCGTTGATGATCATCGCCTTCGGGCCGAAAATGCCCCCCTGCGGCTGGAAGCTGTCCGCGCCGTCGCGCGGCGCGACGCCGGTGACGAGCTTCCGCTGCAAGTACTCGATGATGTCGGTGGCCAGCGCGCCACCGCCGTTGAACCGCTCGTCCACGATGACGCCCTCCTTGCCGACCTGCGCGAAGAAGTAGCGGTTGAACGCCGTGAGCCCGCCGCCAGCGGTGTCTGGCATGTAAACGTAAGCGATGCGCCCGTGGCTGACCGAATCGACGTGCCGGCGATTGCCTTCGATCCACGCGAGGTTGCGCAGCGCCGTCTCGCCCGGCACCGGCACCACCGTGACCTCACGGGCACCGTCGCCATTCGGGCTGGCCCCGACTTTCAGCAGGACGCTGCGTCCCGCCATTCCTTCGAAGTACGAATGGACGTTCTCCGTGGCGCGCACGTCCCGGCCGTTGACCGCGAGCAGGTACTCACCTGCCTTGACGTTGACGCCGGGCTGGGTCAGCGGCGCGCGAAGCTGCGGGCTCCAGTTCTCCCCGTTGTAGACACGCGCGAACCGGTAACGGCCGTTCTCGATCGTGTAGTCGGCGCCGAGCAGCCCCGTGGACACTCGCTTCACTTCGGGCATCTCGCCGCCGCCGACGTAGAGATGGCCGACCGTCAACTCGCCGAGCATCTCGTTGAACAGGTAGTTGAGATCCGCGCGGCAGGCGAGCTGGTCCAGGTACGGCGCATACTTCTTCTCGGTGGCCACGAGATCGAGGCCGTGATAGTGCGGGTCGTAGAAGAACTCACGCTCGATCCGCCAGACCTCGTGGTACATCTGCCGCCACGCGGTGCGTGGATCGACACGCACCTCGATGCTGTCGGTCTGGAGTGCGCCCGACCCGGCGCCGCCGGCGGACGGTACGCTCGGCGCGGGCGATGCGCCGCCACCCTGGGCCAGCGGCTTCAGCGCGGTGATGAACCAGCGCTCGCCCTGCCGGTAGAGCATCTTCTCGCCGTTGGCCGACATGACGAAATCGCTGACTCCGCTCGTCACGACGTCGGACTTCCGCGCCTTCAGGTCGAAGCGATGCACGGTCGCGCCGCGTGGCGCGTCCGGTCCTGGCGCGGGTGATTCGATCGCCAGCAGCACGCCGGCCTTGGCCACTTGAAGATCGGAATAGCGTCGGGCGGGCATCGGCACGGCAAGCACGCGCTGCAGGATGTTGTCGAAATCGATCTTGACGGGAACGGCCTTCGGCGCGGGCTTCGCCGCGTCGGCCTTCTGTGGCTCACTGCCCGCCGCGGGCGGCTTGGCTGCGTCCGCCGCCGGTTTCGCGGGATCGGCCTTGTCATCGGCCGCCTTCTCCTCGTCGCTCTCGGGCGAGAACGGCGACGGCTCATCCTTCGACAACACGACGAGATAGATGCTCCGCGAGACGGGGCGTGTCGAGGCATGGAGATCGAACTCCATGGAAGCCCCCGAGTCGGTGCTCGCGGTGAAGTACAGGAACTTGCCGTCCTTGTCGAAGACGGGACTGCGCGCGTCGCTCATGCCGTCGGTCAACTGGGTCACCTTCCCGTCGGCCAGCGAGCACAGGTAGATCGCCGAGAGGCCGCTCCGCAACCGCTTCGTGTATGTCAGCCACTTCGAGTCCGGTGACCATGCGGGAGTGAGGTTGCTGTTCCTCTCGGCGGTGTCGGTCCTGACGGGTTTCTTCGTCTCGACGTCCACGTACCACAGTCCGAGGTGGGCGTCGTTGTACGCAATCTTCCGGCTGTCGGGCGACCACGTCGGCGACGAGTAGAACGTGGGCCGCTCGGCGAGAGCAATCTTGACGACCTCTCCCGATGCGTCCTGATTCCTGATGTGCAGCGCGTACTCGCCGGACTCGTCGGAGAAGTACGCGATTCGCTTGCCGTCGGGTGACCAGGCCGGGTCGCGCTCCATCACGCCGGTTGTGTTCGTGATGTTCCGAACATCGCCCTTTTCCGCCGGAACCGTCACGATCTCGCCGCGCGCCTCGAACACCGCCCGTGCCCCGCTGGGCGAAATGCCCGCGTTCTCGAGCCTGTTGCCCGCCTTCACGAGCCGCTCGCGCACCTCCGGCAGGTCGCCTGCCACGGTGATTGCCACCGTCCGCGCCTTTCCGGTCTTCAGGTCGTACAGCCCGATGGCTCCGAACTGTTCATAGGCGATCGCGTCGGGACCGGCGGACGCCGCCTTGAAGTCGAGGCCGCGATTCTCGACGACCTGCGTGAGCCTCTTGGTCGGCACGTGATAGGAGAACAACGTGACCGGTCCATTCCGGTCGGACAGGAAGTAGATGGTATCGCCCACCCACATCGGGTTGAACTCGTTCGCTTTCTCGTGCGGCAGTGTCTCGACACGCGATGTGGCCAAAGACACGATCCGGATCGACGTCGCCTGACCACCGCGGTAGCGTTTCCATGCGCGGAACGCCCTGGCCTTCGGAACGTATGCCAGGCTCAACCCGTCGGCGGAGTAGCTCCCCTCGAACCCCTGAGGCAGCGGCAGCTTTTCCTCCGGACCGCCGGTCACCGGCACAGTGAACAACTCCGCGAACCGGGAGTACGCAGTGCGTGTCGAGCTGAAGAGGATGCGCTTGCCGTCCGGCGTCCATCCGAGCGCAAGGTCTGCGGCCGGATGCCACGTCAAGCGCTTCGGGACGCCGCCTGCGGCCGGCACCACGAACACATCCACGTTGCCGTCGTACTCCCCTGTGAACGCTACCTCGGTCCCGTCCGGCGAGAAGACCGGACCAGTCTCGATACCCGGTCCGGACGTCAGCCGGATCGCCGCTCCGCCCTCGCGCGGCACCGTCCAGAGGTCGCCGGCGAAGACGAAGACGATGTGTGTGCGATTGATGGTTGGCTGCTGGAGTAGCAGCGGAGCCGACGGCGTGGCTGCCGATGCCGCCGCCCAGAAAGACACGCACAGGGCCGCAAACAGGTGGCGCATGGTGCTCCTCAGAAGAAGTGAACAGCACAGCGTAGCACGGCGAGAAACGCCGGGTGGGGAATGCTGGTACGCCAGAACCTGTCGCGGAGCCCCGCCAACTCGTCAGCGTGAAGCGCCGCGACGGCGGCCCGAACGACCTCGCCGCGATTCTTGGGCGAACGGATGCTCTCGGCCGTACAATGGCCCACGGCATGTCCATGTACAAGTCTCTCGGCGACCGGCAGCACCATCATCTTGGCAACCAGGCAACGGCCAGCATCGATGCGCAAGAAGAAGTCGCCGACTTGCCAGGCAGCGTCTTCTTCAGCGCCAGAGTGGGCGGCGATCCGGCGGCCCGTCCGCCCGGCCTGTTCTACAAGGACCCGACCGGATCCACCCGCCGGGTGCTGATCACCAAGGCCGGTGCGTTTCAGTTCTCGCCGCTCGTCGATCTGGAGAGATTCGCGCAATTCTGCGAGATCCTGTTCGTGCCAGAGGTCGATCCCCGGGCCTGGGCCGCCGCGAAGGACACCGCGAAGCACAGTCCCGTGCCGGTCGAGTTCGCCGAGTTGGAGCCCGGGACGTTCTTCACCGCGCTAGGCTCAACCGAGAGCCTGTCGTCGCAGCGCCGGGGCGTCTATCGGCTCGGGCGTGCCGGCACCATCCAACGTCTGTTGAAGGATGCGACCCAGGGGTTGGTGTGGTCCGGGTCGATTCCCAAGGATCGTTTCGGGAATTTCGGGGAGCGCCTCACCATCGACGTGGACTGACCGCCGACCTTCGCGCCCCGGGCTGCCGCCCTGCGGGTCTTCGACCCATTCACCGCGACGTGGGGCAGCGCGTGAAGTGACCAGGGCAGGGTCCTGACACGATGGTACGGGCAAAAGGAGGGCAGAGGGATGACGCCGCCGGAGGCCAAGAAGGGCGCCAGGACCCGCCGGCGCGCCTCAATGACACCGGCCGTGACGCGAATGCCTCCAGCAATTCCGATCTCCGATGGATTCAATTCCGCGTCCTCGTGCGCGTGGTGCAGCCGCGCACTGGAGGGCGAGGGGGGATTCCTGCTGCGGGCCGGGGCGCTGCTCTGCGACGAGTGCGCCGCTCGAGCCGGTCGCATCGCCGCCAGCCAGTCGCGACGGGACACATAGCATCACGCCTCTCTCCCTATTCGTGCCTCAGCGCCAGCATCGGATCGACCTGTGCGGCGTGGCGGGCCGGCACGTATCCGGACACGAGGGCAACCGCAAGCAGCGTGACGGTCGAGCCAATCAGCGTCGCCGGGTCGGTCGGCGCGACGCTGAATAACTGAGCCTGGATCAGCCGACTGACAGCCATGGCGGCCGGAAGGCCGATGGCCACGCCGACAACAGCCAGCGTCGTCACCTCGCGCATCACGAGCCAGACCACGCTGGACTGCGCGGCCCCGAGCGCCATGCGGAGACCAATCTCCCGGGTGCGGCGCGCGACGGCGTAGCTCATCACGCCGTAGAGTCCGATCGCTGCCAGCAGTGTCGCGAGCGCGCCGAAGGACGCCGACAGCAGCGACACCATCCGCTCGAGGAACAGCGACTCGTCGGCCACCACCTGCATCGTCTTCACGTCGAACACCGGAATGGCCGCATCGAGCTGACTCGCCACCCGTCGCAGCGAGTCGCCGGTGACGCCCGTATCGCCGGCCGTCCTCACGAAGAAGGACATCTGCCCGAGGTCCGGGTCCTGCTGATACGGGATGTAGACGACGCGGGCAATCTCTTCACGCAGGCTCGTGTCGCGGCCATCCTTGGCGACGGCCACGATTTCGATGTCCGTTGCCGTGGCGCGCCGGAAGCCGAAGCGTCGGCCGATTGGATTCGAGTTCCCGAAGAAGTAGTGCGCCATCTTCTCGCTGATGATTGCGACCTTCGGCGCCCCGGCCCCGTCAGCGTCCGTGAACTCGCGACCGGCGATCAGGGGAATCCCCATCGTCCGGAAGAAGTCCGGACCGACGCTGTTCACGTGCGGGTTCATGTCCTCGCCCTCTTTCGCCTGATAGCCGTCGACCGTGATGGTGGACATGGTCAGGTTGTCCGTCAGCGGTGTGGTCGAGGCCAGCGACACGCTTCGGATGCCAGGCTGCTTGGCGAGGCGCTCCTGCAGACGCTGGTAGAAGCCGCGGATCTGTTCAGTCGAGTAGCCGTTGAGCGCGGGATCGAGCGAGAAGGTGACGAGGTGGTCGACCTGGAACCCGGGATTGAGCGAGCGCAGATTCCACAGGCTCCGCGCAAACAGGCCGGCGCCGATCAGGAGCAGCAGCGAAAGCGCCACCTGTGTGATCACGAGGCCCTTTCGGAGGCGCACGTGACCGGTGCTCACGACCGAGCCGCCTTCCTCCTTCAGTGCCGGCACGAGCTGAGGGCGTGCTGTCTGCCACGCCGGCGCCAGGCCGAACAGGACGCCCGTCAGCAACGACACGACCAGGGCGAAGCCCAGCACCCGAGCGTCGGGCGTCGAGGTGAAGGCGCGCGCGGCGTTGTCGAATGGCAAGATGGTCAGGAGCAAATCGCCCGACCAGATCGCCACCAGCACGCCGATGGCGCCGCCGAGCACCGCGAGCAGGAGGCTCTCGACGAGCAACTGGCCGACAATCCTCGACCGCGAGGCGCCGAGCGCGAGCCGGATGGCGACTTCGCGCTGACGAGATGGGGAGCGGGCCATGAGCAGGTTGGCGACGTTCGCACAGGCGATGAGCAGCACGAGCCCCACCATCGACATCAGGAGGATGAGCGGGGCCGAGAACTGGTCGCGAAGCGGCGACAGGCCTTTGTGGCCCGGGAGCAGGAGCAGGCGCGTGTCGAGGAACCCCTTGCGGAAGCGCGCCGAGGTTGTCGGCATCTCCTTCAATTCCTGCTCGCGGATCTGTCGGAACAGGACGTTCATCTGCGCCTCGGCCTGTTCGCGCGAGACGTCCGGGCGCAGCCGCGCCATGACGTTGAGCCACATGTACCGGCGGGTGTCCAGGCCGTCGTAGACGGGCGTCATCTGCGCCTTCATCATCAGCGGCACGAAGACATCCGGAACGTACCCGACCTGAAGCCCGTTGAAGCCGGCTCCGGCCACGCCAACGATCGTCATCGGATGCCCGTTCAGCCGGATCGTCCGCCCGACGACGGCCGGATCACGGGCGAAGCGCGTCGTCCAAAAGCCGTGCGCCAGCACCGCGATCGGGTGTCCGCCCGGCGCCTGCTCGTCGGCCGACGTGAAGAGGCGGCCATACGCGGGCGCAACGCCGAGCAGGGCGAAGTAATTGCCGCTGACGAGTTCGCCCCGCACGCGCTCCGACCGGCTCTCGTACAGCATGGTCAGCGGATAGGTTGCGCGCGCGAGCACGCCGCTGAAGACCCGGCCGCGGTCCCGGAAGTCGGTGTACATCGGGTACGAGAACGCGTCCTCGCCGCCGTCGAAGCGGCCCCGGTTCGTACCCGGCGCGCCAAGTATCACCAATTGTGCCGGCTCTTTGACCGGGAGGGCCCGCAGGAGCACCTGGTCCATCAACGTGAAGATGGCCGTATTGGCGCCGATGCCAAGCGCCAGGGTCAAGACGACCACGAACGCAAAGCCGGGCGCCTTTACCAGCGTACGGGCGGCGTACTTCAGGTTCTGAACGAAGGTGGTCATCCGGAAACCTCCAGTGCGGAAGGGACAAGAGCGAAAGACGGGCCACGATCAAGATGCAGCCTAACCAGCTGCCAATACAGACGTTAGGGTCTGCCGTCCCTCGCGGCGGCTCCCCGGGACCGTCCGGGAGCGAACAACGACGGGCCGTTTCCGAACGCCGGTGATACCATTCGCCCGTGGCGTTGGTTGCAATTCTGGGACTCGTGCTGGCTGTCGTCGGCGCGTTGTCGGCGCTCGCGCTGCTCGTTCACGGCTGGCTCACGCGCTCGCCCCGCGCGGTGGGCCACGTCTCTCTCTCGGTGCTCTGCTACAACCTGTGGCTGGCGGCCTGGTTCCTGTTCGAGTGCCTGCGCCTGTGGGTGCTCACGCAGATGGAGCCCGTGACCGCGCTGCGGCTGGTGGCTTTCCTGTTGCTGAACGCCAGCCTCCTGTCGATTGGGTGGCTCTACGCATGGATTGCAGCCACCGACGAGGCGCTGCCAAGCCGCCCGGGGCGGATTGCCCGGCGTCTCGCACTTGTCGGCGGCCTGGGCACGGCGGCGCTCCTGGTGGTGGGGTGGAGCGCCTACCATTTCAACAGCGACGGTGTGCTGTTCATCCTGCTGCGGCGCGTGATCGGGCTGACCGTGTATCCGGTCGCGCTCGTTGTGGCCATCCAGATGCAGCGCAAGGCGCCGCTCATGCAGCATGCCGAGTGGCGCCGCGCGCTCGGCATGCTGGCGCGGTTCTACGTGCCGCTGTTTGCGGTGTTGTTCGTTTTCGCCCTGTTCCGCGACCGCCTGGGTGCGATCTCACCCATCCTGCCGCTGGCCCTCGACGCCACCCTCGACATCGTCTACACGACGTTCACGGTGCTGTGGGTAGTCCGACTGGACGCGCACGCACTGGTGCGCGATCCCCATGACGCCCGCACGGCCGCCCCCTCGGCATGACAGCGCGACAGCGCACCGCTCACCACGCTATCCCGTAATCCTCTCCATGATTGCTCGACCCTCCCCACATGGTCCCGTGGAGCCGGTCGAAGAAGATGGCGTTGATGGGTCCCGAGGTCAGCTTCTGGTAGTCCAGCTTGTAGCCACGCCGCGCGAGGTCCCCGCGAACCCACGGCGGCATGTCGTCGTTGAGCGTCAAGCGGCCAGGCTCGGCCTTGTGGTCGCCGAACGTGCTGTGCATCTGGTAGCTGTTGAAATTGGCTGCCTCGGTCGCCTGCTGCACGTTCATTCCGAACTCGACGACGTTGAGGAAGAACTGAAGGAGGTTCTGATCCTGCGTGTCGCCGCCCTGCACCGCGAACGCGAGGTACGGCTTTCCGTCCTTCAGCGCAAGACTCGGCGTCAGCGTGGAGCGCGGGCGCTTACCGGGCGTGACCACGTTGAACGGGCACATCGCCTCGTCGAGCACGAAGGCCTGCATCCGCTGGCTCATGCCAATGCCGGTGGTGCCGGCAATCGTCGCGGGAATCCAGCCGCCGCTCGGCGTGACGGACACGACCCAGCCCTGTTCGTCCGCCGCCTCGATGGACGTCGTGCCGGCGGTGAAGGACTCTTCGAACGAGCGGTCGCCCTCCGCGCCGGTCGGCTTGGGTGGTGGTGGCGGCCAACTGGCCAGCAGCTTCGAGTACGGATTCGTGCCGTTCTGGAACGGGTACGGGTCGCCCGGCTTGATGGTTGGATCGTTGCGATCCCAGTTGATCAGTTTGGACCGTTCACGGGCGTAGTCCTTCGAGAGCAACCCCTTGATCGGCGTCGCCGGCGGCATGTACGGATCGCCGTAGTAGAAATCGCGGTCCGCGTACGTCAGGTTCATCACCTGGTAGAGCGTGTGGATGTAGCGGGCGCTGTTGTAGCCCATGGACTTCAGATCCATCGGCTCGAGCATGTTGAGCGCCTGCAGCATGACGGGGCCCTGCACCCAGGTGGTCAGCTTGTAGACGTCGATCCCCTTGTAGTTGCTGGCGACCGGTTCCTCGAGGTGGACCTTCCAGTTGGCAAGATCGTCGAGTGTGTGGAGGCCGCCCAACTCCCTGGATCCGCGAACGAAGTCGCGCGCGATGTCGCCCTTGTAGAACCGGTCATAGGCGGCGTAGATCGCATCCTTCCTGTTCTTGCCTGAGGCGAGGGCCTGCTGTTCGGCGTCCACCAGCTTGCGTAGCGTGGCCGCGAGATCGCCCTGCTTGAAGACCTCGCCAGGCTGGGGCGCCTCGCGCGTTTCGCCGGGGTGGGTGAGGAAGACCTTCGCCGACGGGGGCCACTTCTTGATTTCCTTCTTCTGTCGCTCGATCGCGTCGGCCGCCTGCTGCTCGATCGGGTACCCGTCAGCCATCTGGATCGCCGGCGCCAGCACATCCTTCAGGCTCATCGTGCCGAACTCCGCGAGCATCGTCATCAGGCCGCCCGGCGTGCCCGGAGTGACGGCCGCCAGCGGGCCGTATTCGGGCGGATAGGCCATGCCCTTGGCGCGGAAGAACTCGGGAGTGGCGCCCGTCGGTGCGACGCCGAGCGCGTTGATGCCGATCACCTTTCCGGTATGTGGATTGTAGATGAGCGCCTGGGTTTCGCCGCCCCAGCCGAGCGTATCCCACATGGTGCAGACCGCTGCGAGCATGGCGCAGGTCGCGTCAACAGCGTTGCCACCCTTTTGGAAGATCATCGCGCCGGCCGTTGCGCCAAGCGGCTTGCCGGTCACGGCGACCCAGTGCCGTCCGTGCAGCACCGGCTTCACCGTTCGCTGCGCGGTCACCGCGACGCCAAGGACGACCAGGAGCGGCAGGACGAAGAGGAGACGGAGTTTCATGGGGGAACTTTACTACAGGAGCGGAGAGTCGGTCCTGCTACAATCCGTCCGTCACTGGAGGTCCTGATGGAACTGCGGATGTACCAGATCGATGCGTTTGCCGATCGGCTCTTCAGCGGGAACCCGGCGGCCGTCTGTCCGCTCGAGTCGTGGCTTCCGGACGAGGTCATGCAGCAAATCGCGGCGGAGAACAACCTCGCCGAGACGGCGTTCTACATTCGGCACGACGGCGGCTTCGATCTCCGCTGGTTCACGCCGGCTGTCGAAGTCGATCTGTGCGGACACGCCACGCTGGCCGCGGCGCACGTGGTCTTCACCCACGATTGCTTTCCCCACGACACGATCCAGTTCACGTCGAAGAGCGGGATTCTGCGCGTTCGGCGCGACGGCGATCGGCTCGTGCTCGACTTTCCCGTGGACACGGTTGAACCGGTGACCGTGCCGCAGATCCTGATCGACGCGCTCGGTCGCGAGCCCATCGAGTCCTACAGGGGCAAGACGGATTACATGCTCGTCTACGGCGTCGAGGAGCACGTGGCCGGACTCACACCCGACCTCGTCGATCTGGCCACCGTGCCGGCGCGCGGCATCATCGTCACGGCACCCGGCCGCCAGGTGGACTTCGTGTCGCGGTTCTTCGCACCGCAGGTCGGCGTGCCGGAGGATCCCGTGACCGGGTCGGCACACACGACGCTGACGCCCTACTGGGCCGCCCGCCTCGGCAAGAACGAGTTGACGGCCCGCCAGTTGTCGAAGCGTCAGGGCAGCCTGCGCTGTACGCTCGTCGGCAACCGCGTCGACATCGCGGGTCGGGCCGTGCCGTATCTGGAAGGCACGATCACGATCTAATCGGATCCGAGGATCCGTCCGAGCCCGACATTCCCGAGCACCGACCCTTCTTCCTTGCCCCCCTTGCCGATGCCGGGGATGGCCTTGTAGATCCGGTCCGCGAGCCGGCTGAGCGGCAGCGACTGGAGCCATACCTTGCCGGGCCCGGTCAGTGTCGCGAAGAAGAGTCCTTCGCCGCCGAAGAGCGCCGTCTTGACCCCGCCGACCAACTGCACATCGTAGTTCACCGACTGCTGGAGGGCGACAATGCAGCCGGTGTCGACACGAAGGGTTTCACCGACCGCCAGGTCGTAGGAGTGAACCGTGCCGCCCGCGTGCGCGAACACCAGGCCGTCGCCGTCGAGTCTCTGCATGATGAAGCCCTCACCGCCGAACAGGCCCACCCCGATCTTCTTCTGGAAGGCGATGCCAATCGACACGCCCTTGGCCGCGCAGAGATACGAGTCCTTCTGGCAGATGAGCGTGCCACCCAGCTTGGAGAGATCCATCGGCAGGATCTTGCCGGCGTACGGCGCGGCGAAGGCGACGCGCTCGACACCGCGACCACCAGCGTTGGTGAACACCGTCATGAACAGGCTCTCGCCGGTGAGGAGGCGCTTGCCCGCACCGAGAAGCGCGCCCATGAGGCCGCCCTGCTGCTGCCGGCCGCTGCCGTCGCCAAACACCGTTTCCATCTGGACCCCGCCGGTCATGAACATCATCGCGCCCGCCTCGGCGACGACGCTCTCACCGGGATCCAGGTAGATCTCGACGAACTGCATCTCGTTCCCGTACACCTTGAACTCGATTTCGTTCGCACGCCGGTCGGGCGCGGGTGCCGCCGGGCTGACGGCCGGGCCCAATGCTGAGCTGGCTGCCTGGCTGGACGCTGGACCGGCGACCGGAGGTGGCGCAGCCAGATGCGAAGCAAGCTGGGGTACTGCCGATACGGGCGTCCAGTTCGTCATGCCGGCGGTGAACACGAGCGTGCCGCCGTCGGCGGCCCCGGTCTGAACGCGCCGGACGATCTCTTCCTCACTGACAGGGCCCACCTGCTGTCCACCCACCGCGATGTACCACTGCTGCTCGGTCCCGGGCATGGCTCCTCCTTGTGACGCGTGTCCCTCGCGTGGCCAGCGTTCGTTCGGTCAGTGCATGGATACGAGGTCTGACCTGTCCGGGTTGCACGCGCTGCCGTCCGCTCCTATATCTATACCTGATCCATACCTGCAGGACGCGACCCGCTCATTCAGCATTGGACGTCTGCGCACACCGGAGTGGTGAATATTTCAACACTCCATGTTGACAATTGCAGTGTTCAATTGTAGAGTCGTCGGTCGCCAAGTTCGCATCGTCCTACTAGCCCTGAACTAGTCGGGGCCTGACTTGAAAGGGAGTTCTTATGCGCCTACCGTATCGGTTGCTGGCGCTGGCAGGGTTGGTGGTGCTGTTGACAAGCGGACTGGCCGCTGCCCAGGCGACACCACCGGCGGCGGCATGGAGTGCCTCCGACTGCCAGGCGTGCCACGAGAGAGTGCTTGGGCCACCATTCGCGCAGTCGCGCCACGCGAAAGTCGACCACAGCTGTGCGAACTGCCACGCCAATGTCGCTGAGCACGCCAAGGCTCAGATGAATGGCGACAAGAACGGTCCGGTGCCGTCGTTGAAGAAGCTGACCGCGCGTCAGGTCAACGACACCTGCCTGAAGTGCCACGAGAAGGCCAACCAGGCCAACTACATCTCCAGCATGCACGCGCGCCGCAATGTGGCCTGCACGTCCTGCCACAGCGTGCACGATGCGAAGTCGGTCAGGGCACAGCTGAAGACCAAGGTCGACTCCGAGACCTGCTTCACGTGCCACAAGTCCGAGCGCGCCAAGTCGCAGCGCACGTCGCACCACCCGGTCCGCGAGGGCAAGATGAACTGCACGAGCTGCCACAACCCGCACGACGGCAGCCGCCCGAAGATGATCCTGGCGGATTCGGTCAATGACCTCTGCTACAAGTGCCACGCCGAGAAGCGCGGCCCGTTCCTGTTCGAGCACGCACCTGTTCGCGAGGAGTGCACGACCTGCCACGAGCCGCACGGGACGAATCACCGGCGCCTGCTCGCGCAGAAGCTTCCGAATCTCTGCTGGAACTGCCAATTCACGGGTTCCGGCCACTTCGCGCAGAACACCGGTGCCGACAACCACGGGACCGAACAAGGCAAGTACCAGGTGGCCCCGAGCGGAACCACGAACTTCCCGACGACCAACTCGCGGATGATCGAGAAATCGTGCAAGAACTGCCACGTGAACCTGCACGGCACCAACTCGCCTTCGGGCGCTGCTTTCTTGAGGTAACCCATGAAACGAGCAACCTCCATGATTGCGCTCGTCGCCATGGGACTCTTCATGGCGACCTCTTTCGCGGCGGCGCAGGACAAACCCGCCACCACCGCCGGCGGTCAGGTGACCATCCAGACGCTGACGGTCGATGACATCTCCTCGTCGAAGTTCCGGGAATACCGGGACGTGCCGAAGGGCGTATCGATGCCGTTCGTCAATCTCTTCACGACGAACTCGGCGCTCGACTTCAACCTGAGCGCCTTCAACGTGGGGCAGCAGGACCAGCAATACAAGGGCTGGGCGAACTTCAGCTGGATGGACTTCGGGTTCGACTACAACCAGGTCGTCCACCGCATGGGCAACGACGCTCACGTGATCTGGGCCGAAACGGCGCCGGGCGTATGGAGCATGCCGGCCTCGTTGCGGCAGTACTACTCCGACCGGGTCGACGCGACGCCAACCTCGGGCCGGGTGTATAGCTTCTACAACAACCTGCTGGCACCGTCGTTCGCCGCTGCCGGCACGGTCGACCTGACGTCGCTGCGCAAGCGGGGCCTCTACGACTTCGACTTCAGCAAGAACCTGCCGTTCAACTTGAGCTTCACGTATACCCGCGAGCGCAAGGCCGGCTATCGCGGCCAGGGTGGCGGCGACATCATCGCCGGTCCCGTGTCACCGGTGGTTGACGTCCCCGAGACGCTGAACGAGCTGACGCAGGACTACGCGATCAAGTTCGAGTACAAGCTGAAGACCGGCAACGTCCACGCCGCGCTCAACAGGAACGTGTACACGAACGACCAGAACAACCAGTTGATCGACAACCCGTTCAGGCCGTCCGACCTGGCGTACAAGGCGGCGGTGGGGTCCACTCCGGCCTCCGGCGGCCCCGGGACGATCATGATCACCGGCATGCCGGACAACAGCATGATGAACGAGTCGTTCGGCGCGCTCTTCAAGTTCGCCAAACAGACCCGCGTGGCGGCCGATGTGGCCCTGGGGCAGTACACCCAGAACCAGAACTACCTTCCCTACACGTCGAACACAACGGTGTTGACGGGCAGCAACGCGCCGGCGTACCTCACGTCGTCGCTCCAGCAGCCGTCGTTCAACGGCAAGATGGACACCACTACGTTCAACGTGTGGTTCTCATCACGGCCGGCCGAAAACCTCGGGATCAGGATGAGCTATCGGAGCTGGGACCTGACGAACAAGACCAGCCGGTACATCATCAACGGCGACCTGTCGGCGGCGCCGGATCGTTCGTGGGCGGCAGCCGACGCACCCAGCGCGGACGCGCCCTACGGCCACCCGACTGCGGTCAACTACGACAACAGCAACAAGCGCTTCCAGGGGTCCGTCACGTACGACGTGGGAGCCCTGACGCTCGAGGGCCTGTATCGGGCGGCGAGCCTCAAGCGGACGTACCGCGAAGCCGAATCGGGCACGGACAGGGGCTACACGCTGGCGGCCACGTACCACGCCAAGGACTGGCTCGGCCTGCGGCTGAGCTACGACGACGCCAAGCGGACGGCCGAGGGCACGACCGTCTACGGTTTCCAGACCGACGAAGCCGAGCGCCGCTCGAAGCGCACGGTGTTCGACGTCGAACTGTCACCGATGAACAACATGGGTGTGACGCTCTCCTACTTCCGCCGGGACGTTGCCTACCCGAACCGTCCGAACCGGGTGGCGGTGTCTGGCGGTGTGCCTGTCGTCGGCGCGCAACCGATTCCCGGAACGCCCAGCGGTCTGCTGAGCGCGAAGTACGACAGCTTCGCGGTGGACTTCGACTACGCGGTGTCCAACAAGGTTGAGCTGACGGCCTTCTATCAGTACGAGAAGGACGTGACCGTCAACCAGTGGGTCTCCAACCCGACGGCACCGACATACGGGCTGAACAACCTGTGGAACCACTCCGGCCAGGACAAGACGAACACGTTCGGCCTGGGCGCGGTGTTCCACGTCGTCCCCGACAAGTGGACCGTGACCGTCAACGTCACGGATCAGAAGGTGGACGGGTTCGAGGACATCAACGCGACCCCGACCGGCACTTACGCGCTGGGCCGCACGGCGTATCCCCAGTATCTCAACCCGGCAGCCGTCTGGCCGATCAACGACTGGGATGACACGCACCTCACCACGGTCATCGCGCAGTTGGAGTACAGCCTCAACAAGTCCTGGAAGCTGACCGGCGGCTACTGGTACGAGAAGTACACGTACGGTGACGCCTGGACGAGCGGCACGACGATGTTCCCGCAGGCGACGTTGATCTTCATGAAGCCGGACAACGGCAACTACAAGGCGAACGTCGTCTACGCCAAGCTGAACTACCGGTTCTAACGCAGCAGCCAGGAGGAACCCAGCGTCCGGAGTGGGGGCGGTCTTCGAACCCGCCCCTACTTCGCCCATCCAAACTCCGCCGGCAGCGTCATCTTCAGCTCGCGCAGCAGGAAGCCGTACATATCCGCGCGCTCCTCGATGATCTTGTCGGTCGGCTTGCCCGCGCCGTGCCCCGCCTTGGTCTCGATCCGAATCAGCACTGGCGCCGGCCCGGCCTGCGCGGCCTGCAGCGTCGCCGTGAACTTGAAGCTGTGAAGCGGCACCACCCGGTCATCGTGATCGGCCGTCGTCACCAACGTGGCGGGGTATGTGGTGCCCGGCTTGATGGTGTGCAGCGGGGAGTACTTCATCACCGTGTCGAAGTCTTCCTTGTTCTTGTCGGGCTGTCCGTAATCCGACCGCCACGCCCAGCCAATCGTGAACTTGTCGAAGCGCAGCATGTCCATCACGCCGACCGCCGGGAGCGCGGCTCCGAACAGATCCGGCCGCTGCGTGAGGCACGCGCCGACGAGGAGCCCGCCGTTGCTGCCACCCTGGATGGCGAGCTTCGGTGTAGAGGTGTATTTCTCGCGGATCAGGTACTCGGCTGCCGCGATGAAGTCGTCGAACACATTCTGCTTGGTCTTCAGCCGTCCCGCGTCGTACCACTCCTGGCCGTATTCGCCGCCGCCGCGGAGGTTTGCCACGGCGTAGACACCGCCCATTTCGAGCCAGCCGGCGGCCGCCGGCGTGAAGCCTGGGAGGGTGGCGATGTTGAAGCCACCGTAACCGTACAGCAGCGTCGGGTTCTGTGCGTTGCGGTCGAGGCCCTTCCGATACGTGAGGAACATCGGGATCTTCGTGCCGTCCTTCGACGGGTAGAACACCTGTACGGTCTCGTACCGGCTTGGATCGAACTTCAACGACGGCTTCCGGTGCATCGTGCTCGCGTGCGTCGCGAAGTCGTAGCGGTAGATCGTCGTGGGATAGAGATACGAGCCGAAGGAATAGAACGTCTCCGTGTCCTTCCGTCGCCCCGTCAACCCACCGACGCTGCCGAGCGTCGGCATCGCGATCGCCTGCCCTGCCGTTCCATCCAGGCTGTAGAGACGAACAGTGTGGTGCGCGTCGGTCATCCAGAGCGTGACGAACTGGTTGTCGACCATGGTGACGGCCTCGAGCACCACCTTGCCTGGCGCCTCCGAAACCAGCGTCTTCCACCCGGCAGGCTCGGGCTTGCCGAGCGTGATGGCCACGAGGCGGAACCGCGGCGCGTCCTGGTTGGTGAGCACGTAGAAGGTCGGACCATCGTTGCCGACGACGGTGTACGTCGCGTCGAAGGCGTCGAGGAACGGCTGGATCTTGCCGGCCGGGTCCTGCAGATCGCGGACGAACACGCGGTTGCGATTGTCGGTGCCTTCCGTCTGCACGACGACCAGGAACCGGCCGTCCTCGGTCACGTCGGCTCCGAATCCCCAGTCGGGCTTGTCCGGCCGCTCGTAGACCAGCGGGTCCTTGTCCTGCGTGGTGCCCAGTTTGTGGAAGAACACCTTCTGGTTCTTGTTGAGTTCCTGGAGCGCATCGCCGGCCTTCGGCTCGTCGTACCGACTGTAGAAGAAGCCCGATCCGTCCTTCAGCCACGACGCGCCGCTGAACTTGGACCACTTCACGAGATCCGGCAAGTCCTTCGATGTTGCGACATCCCGGACGCGCCACTCGATCCAGTCGGAGCCGCTCGCCGCGAGCGAATACGCCATATAGCGGCCATCCTCGGTGAACGACGTGCCGCCGAGCGCGACGGTACCATCCGCGGACAGCGAGTTGGGATCGATGAGCACCTCCGGCTGTGCGTCGAGCGCCCTGGCCTTGTAGACCATCGCCTGGCGCTGCAACCCCGAGTTCTTCGAGAAGACGTACCACGCGCCTTCGCGTGACGGCACGCCGTAGCGTTCGTAGTTCCAGATCTCGGTCAGCCGCGACTTGATCCGGGCGCGATCCGGAATCTGCGCGAGGTACGCGTCGGTCACCTTGTTCTCGGCGTCGATCCACGCGCGCGTGTCCGGCGCGTCCGAATTCTCGAGCCAACGGTACGGGTCGGCCACCTTCACGCCGAAGAACTCGTCCACCTGTGCCGCTCTCTTCGCGGGCGGATAGGTGTACTTCTGCGGCTCGGCCGCGCGGGGAGAAGCTGAGAGGCTCATAACTCCAACCAGGATCGCAACGATGTGACGTTTTCTCATAACACTCCTAATCCAACCCGCCCTTTCGCCAGCCTCGAGCCAGGAGCCGCGCGGCCCGCCCCGTCCTTCACGACCGCCAGGCCAATCCCGGGGACATCAAACGACTTCATCACGCGCGCGACGAAGGCGTCGAGATCGGGCGTGACGCATAGGGACAAGGATACGAGAGAAAGGAGGAAGGATGAAGGAGGAAGGATGAAGGGGGAAGGATGAAGGAGGAAGGAGGAAGGCAAACCGATGCCGACAATTCTCCGTCCAACGTGCCGAGGGAGGGACGGCCAGCGCGTCCCGGGCGGAAACCAGGGGGAACACATGGACGGATTCTGGCAGGACGTGCGGTTTGGCCTCCGGCTTTTCAGGAAAACGCCTGGCTTCCTCGCCATGACGATCCTCGCGCTGGGCTTGGGTATCGGCGCGAACACCGCCGTCTTCAGCGTCGTCTACAGCGTGCTGCTGAAGCCGCTGCCGTATCCTGAGCCCGACCGGCTGGTCACCATTTACGACACGCAGCCCGACTGTGACTCCTGCCCTGCTTCCTACCCGAAATACGTGGACTGGCGAGAACAGAATCGCGTCTTCCAGGTCATTGGCGGGTCCTCGGGTGGCAGCGCCGTGCTGACTGGCCGGGGCGACCCGGAGCGCGTGCCGATCGCGAATGCGACAGCTTCCTTGTTCAGGGTCTACGGCATCAACCCCGTGCTCGGCCGCGCGTTCTCGGAGGATGAAGACCGACCGGGAGGACCCAAGGTCACGGTGCTCAGCTACGGATTCTGGGAGCGCCGATTCGGCAAGGACGCGCGAATCATCGGCCAGACGCTCGTCCTGGACGAGGTGCCACGGACCGTGGTGGGCGTGATGCCCCAGGGCTTCACCCACCGGATGGCGGATGCCTTCGTCCCGCTCGCTCGCCAGCTCGACGAACGGCAGCGTGGGACTCACTTCCTCGCGACCTGGGGACGCCTGAAGACGGGGGTGACGGTGGAACGCGCCAAACGCGAAATGATCGCGCTTGGCCACCGGTTGGCGCGCGAGCACGGCACGAACCACGGAATCGACGTCCGTCCGCTGCGCGATCAGGTGGTTGGTGACGCTGCCACCCCGCTGCTGGTGCTCTTCGGCAGCGTGGCATTCGTCCTGTTGATCGCCTGCGCGAACGTGGCCAACCTGTTGCTGGCCCGCGCCGCGGCCCGGCGGCGCGAGGTCGCCGTTCGAACCGCGCTCGGCATGACCAAGGGCCGCCTGGTCCGCCAGTTGCTGACCGAAAGCGTGATGCTGTCGCTCGCGGGCGCCACCGTCGGCCTCGCCCTGGCCTGGGGCGGCGTGCGCCTGTTCGTGGCCACCGCGCCGCCGGTCGTCCCGAGGATGGCGTCAATTGCGATCGATGGCAGCGTGCTGCTGTTCACGCTGGGTGTGGCCATTGCCACCGGGATCCTGTTCGGCCTCGCGCCCGTGCTCCACGCCCGCGGTGGGCCGGCCGACGCCCTGAAGGAAGAGACAGGGCGCAGCACGGGCAATCTGGTATCCCGTCGTGCGGGTGCCGCGCTGGTTGTCGCCGAGATCGCTCTCTCGGTCACGCTGCTCGTCGGCGCCGGCCTGACGGTGAAGAGCCTGATCAATCTCCAGCACCAGGGCCTGGGCGTCGTGGTCGAGCGCGTGCTGGCGTTCGACGTCGCACTCCCGAAGGCCCGCTACGACACCGACGACCGCGTGCGGATCTACTTCGCCGCAGCGCTCGAGCATCTGCGGGCGATACCGGGGGTGCAGTCCGCCGGCGCCATCACGCTCCTGCCGCTGCGGGCGTTCGGCAACAACGCCGAGTTCCATGTCGAGGGCAAGACGCTGTGGAAGGCGAACCAGGCGCCGCTTGCCGAGACCCGCGTCGTGGATGGCGCGTACTACCAGACGATGGGTATCCCCCTGATCCGGGGCCGGTTCTTCACGCCCCGGGACGATGCCAGGAGCAAGCAGGTTGTGATCGTGAATGAGTCGCTGGCGCGTCGCTGCTGGCCCGGCGAGAATCCCATCGGCAAGCGGCTCAGCGTTGGCTCGCCTGATTGGTACGAGGTCGTCGGCGTCGTGGGCGACGTGCGGACGTACAGCGCCGCCGACACGCCCCGCTACGAAATCTCAGGCCCGCTCAGCCAGGGGCCGTCGCCGCAGATGACGTTCGTACTGCGCTCGGCCACTGCAGACCCAACCACGCTGACCGCATCCATCCGCCGCGAACTGGCTGAGGTCGACGCCACGCAGCCGATCTCGAAGTTGCAGACAATGGAAGAGGTGGTGCGAACCTCATTGTCGCGTCCGCGGTTGTTGTCGGTGCTGATTTCGGTGTTCGCCGGCCTCGCGGCACTGCTGGCGCTGGTCGGCGTCTACGGACTGGTCGCATATGCAGTCAGCCAGCAGATGCCGGAATTCGGCATCCGAATGGCCATCGGGGCGTCTCCCCATGCGCTGATTGGCCTCGTCGTGAAGCGCGGAGGGCTTCTGGCGCTTGTCGGCATGGCCACCGGCGCGGCCACGGCCTTTGCGCTCACGCGGCTGATGACCTCCGTGCTCTATCAGGTGCAGCCGGCCGATCCGCTCGTGTTCGGGCTGACCTGTCTGGCGGTCCTGGTGGCGGCGCTGGCAGCCTGCTACTTGCCCGCCCGGTCCGCGGCGAAAGTGGACCCAATCAGTACGCTTCGAACGTCGTAGACCTCACCCGCAAGCCAGGGCACTCGCGCAGGTTCTGGCAGCGCTCCAGGGTGCTTGTCGTACCGGCCCGCTGGCCGGCGAGCGAACCGTCCGGAATCGGACGGATGGTGCCCGACGCCGCACAGGCCGAAGGCGGCCGGCGCGGCCTGCTCCGCAGATCATGGCGAAAATCGCGATGCAACCTTTCCCTCCGCCCGCGCGTATTAGTGGTATCGCTCTTGCGCATGCTGGGCGATGTCCCATCGTCGGCAGCCCGACGGGCGCGGGAGAGCCTCCAATGACACTTGCAGCCACAACCGTCAGAGCAACCGGCGCCCTTGCCGTGATGTGCACGGTTCTGGCGATCGCGACCATCTGGGTGATGATGACCGACCCCGTTACGGTGGCCACCGCTGTCAACCAGGGCGACCTGTCCTCGGTCTTCTCGCTGCTGTCCCACGCGCTTGCCAGCGCGTTCCGCGCCCTCGTCCGGTACCTGTGATCCGGCCCGGATCGTCCGGAGTCACCGGGCATGGACCGCAAACACCGATCGCGTCCTGGCTGAAAGCGTCATCACTCCCGGAGTGACGCCACCCGCGGCTACCCCAGGTCCTGACGAATCCGATGCGAGACGGTTCGCGCCGCTTTCGTTTCGAAGCGGCCGGACTGCGACTCGTATCCGATGCGCCTGTAGCAGGCGGCAAGGCTCGCCGCGTCTTTCACCTCAGGTGCGGCCGCCACCTCGAGTGCGTGCTGCAGTTCGTGTCCCAGCAGCTCGATGCGGGTATCCGGTGTGACGTTCCAGCGATCCACCCAGACCAGCACGAACCGGAGGCCGCCCGTGCTCGTGAGATACCGCAGGTTGGCGTGAACGTCCGAGACTGCGACGCCTGTCGGAATCTGCTCGGTCACGTAGACGACGACGTCGGTGTTGGCGAGGCGACGTGACAGCCCGCGGAAGACGGCCGACCGCTCGAGGGCCTCCTGGATCACGCGTCGCGCGCCCGGCGAAAGTCCGCGCAGGTGCGGTTCGCCGTCCGAGGCGTGGGCCGCTTGGACTGAAGTCGCGACGAGCAGCGCGAGGAGAGCGACGAAGAACGCAGGGCGCATGGTCGCCTCCGCAAACAGGCCAGGATCTTGGTGATTCCGGCCTCTGAAAGCAGAGACGACTGTGCCCGCGAAAACGATCTTACCGGGACGTTCGTTTTCCCTCTGTTTCTCGCGGGAATGCCGACATCGCGCCGTAGCGTCGTCCGAGGAACTTCAGCGGACCAGACGCAACGTGGTCTGCGGGTCGGAGAGATATTCCGCCCCGACTTCGGTCACGACGACCATTTCTTCGACCGTCGCGATCCCGCAGCCTGGTACGGTCAGGCGCGGCTCGATCGTGAAGACCATGCCCCGCTCGATAGGAACGAACGGCCTTCCGGCGTATTTCTCCCACGCCGGGCCGAGGATCGCCGTGCCGTCGTGCGCGAAGCGTCCGACCTGATGTCCGAGGGCGTGCGGGAACTCGGCGTAGCCCGCGCCGGTGATGAGAGTACGTGCAACCGCATCCACGGCCTGGCCGGTGACGCCGGGTTTGATGACCGTTCGCGCCTCCTCGATCGACCTGACGATCGTATCGAACCCGCGCTGAACGTCCGGCGGCGCCACGGTCTCGCCCTGCGAGAGCACGTAGAACGTCCGCTGCAGGTCCGCGCAGTAGTCCTCGTGCTTGATGCCAAAATCCATGTTGACGAGGTGGCCACGCTCGACCACCCGGCCGGTGGGAGAATAGTGCGCCCCGGCCGTGTCCGGGCCCGTGAAGACGGCTGGACACGTGCCCGCCTCCCACGCGAGGTCGAGGCCGTCTCGTCGAACGAGGCCGGCGACGTACTCGGCCACGTCACGCTCGGTCCGGCCCGGCGCCAGGAACTGTCCCACCCTCGTGAAGATCTCCTCGGTCAGGCGGATGGCTTCCTTCATGCGGGAGACTTCAGTCGCCGTCTTCCTGGCCCGGAGCGCGGAGATGAGCCGCTCGGACGACACCAGACGATCCTGGAAGCCGATCTCCGCGAAGAAGTCCTGGAGCGTGAGGAACATGCCGTGGGTGAGGCCGTCGCAGACCTCGCTGTCCTTCGAGAAATTGACTGCAATCTGCCGCGGGTTGCGGTCGCGCAGGAAGTCGAGCAGCGGCTGCTTCACGCCCTGGACGTAGGCCTCGACCACCCGGTAGGCGCCCGTGTCCTCGAGCGTCTGCTTGTCGTACTGCCCGACGATCGCGTGCGCCTCGCCCGTCGCCATGATGAGGAAGGCGCTGTGCCACGTGAGGTGGCTGGGCGCCAGGAACGGCATCACGGGATCGCCGTTCATGCCGGTCTCACGCACGAAGGTCAGCCAGCACGGCATCTCCAGTTCGCGCAGAATCTCCACCGCTTGAGCGATCTTCTCCCGGATGAGCGACATGTGAGCTCCTATCCCCAGCTTCCCCGTTCCCCGTGGACCGCCACGATCCGGCGGTACCGTTCGATCGCGTTGCGATAGTTGAACCGTGCCGCCTGCTCGGCGGCGTCCCCGTCGCCGGCCTTGATCGCGTCCAGAATCCGCCCGTGCTCGTCGAGTGATTCCCTGACGCCTTGCGTGTGGATGAGGGCCTCCGTGTACACGCGGACGTAGCGCTCGCGTCGCGCGTGGAGCGCGCGGAGCTTGACCAGCAGGCGCGGGCCGGCCGCGGCCTCCTCGTAGCAGCGATGGAACTGCAGGTCCAGTTCCTGTGCGGCGCGGATATCCGAAACCTCGGTTGCCTCGAGCGCGCGCAACTGCCCGGTCAGCAATCCGCCCTGCACGACAATCGCCGCCCGCCGCTCGGCCGGCAGTTCCGCGGCGAGGCGGGCAGCCACGCCGTCGAGCGCGCCCACCATCAGGAACAGTTCGCGCATGTCGTCGGCGGTCAGCGGCGCAACGATGACGCGGCCCGGTCGCGTCGCGTCGTTGCCGATCACGAGTCCTTCCTGCTGCAGCCGAAGCAGCGCCGCCCGCACTGGCGTGCGGCTCATGCCCAGCCGCCGGCTCACCTCGACTTCCGTCAGCGGGGCGCCCGGTGCGAGGCGAAGCGTGACGATGGGGTCACGAAGGTGGGCATAGGCTTCGTCGGCGAGCGTGCCGACTCGGGAGCGGGTGGCCGCCGATATCGGACGCTTCGAGCCAGCCATGGGCATTAGGAGAGGATAAGGGATAAAGGAGGAAGGATGAAGGAGGAAGGATGAAGGAGGAAGGATGAAGGAGGAAGGAGGAAGGAGGAAGGAGGAAGGATGAAGGTGGAGCGCCTTCATCCTTGTGAGATCTAGAACCCCTTCTGCTCGGTCCGCGAGATGATTTCCTCCTGCAGGCCCTTCGTGAGGTCGCAGAAGTAGTCGCTGTAGCCGGCCACGCGAACGATCAGGTCGCGATACTTCTCGGGCTCCTTCTGTGCCGCACGCAGCGTGTCAGCCGTCACCACGTTGAACTGGATGTGATGGCCGTCGAGCTTGAAGTAGGCGCGGACGAGGTGAGCGAGTTGTTCGATGCCCTCCGCGCCGTCGAGCAGAGAGGGCGTGAACTTCTGGTTGAGGAGCGTGCCGCCCGACCGTGCGTGGTCCATCCGAGACGCGGACTTGATGACCGCCGTCGGGCCGCAGCGGTCGGCGCCGTGCGCCGGCGAGATCCCGTCCGACACGGGCACCCAGGCGTGCCGCCCATCCGGTGTGGCGCCGCACACCGATCCGAAATAGACGTGGCAGGTGGTCGAGAGATAGTTGACGTGATAGGTCGAGCCGGTCGGCCCGCGGCGCGCGTCGATCGACGTGAACAGCCAGTCGCACAACTGCGTCACGAACGCGTCCGCGTACTCGTCGTCGTTGCCGTACTTCGGCGACTTGTTGACGAGCAGTTGACGCAACCCCTCGTGGCCGATGAAGTCCGCGCGCACCGCCTGAACGAGCGCCTCCATCGTGACGGCCTTGTGATCGAAGACGTGGTACTTGATCGCCGCGAGGCTGTCGGCCGCGGTGCCAGGGCCGACCGGCATGATGTAGCGCGTGTTGTACCGCGCCCCGCCGGCGTTGTAGTCGCGGCCGTTGCGGATGCAATCGTCGGTGATCAGCGAGAGAAACGGAGCCGGCATCATCGTCGCGTACATCCGCTCGATGATGTGGCTGCCGCGGATCTTGATGTCGATGAAGTGGTTCAGTTGCGCCCGGAAGGCGTCGAGGAACTGGTCGAACGTCGTGAACGTCGCCGGGTCGCCCGTCTTCGGCCCAATCTGCCGCTCGGTCCGCGGGTCGTACCCGTTGTCGAGCGTCACCTCGATGACCTTCGGCAGGTTGAAGTACCCGGTGAGGATGTAGCTCTCCTTGCCGAACGCCCCCACCTCGACGCACCCGCTGGTGCCGCCGCAGCGCGCGTCCTCGACCGACTTCCCCTGGCGCACCAGTTCCGCCACGACCATGTCGGCGTTGAAGATCGACGGCTGGCCCCAGCCCTTGCGGATGATCTCGCACGCCTTCCTGAGGAACCGATCCGGGCTCTTCTTGCTGAGCTGCACGTTCGACGATGGCTGCAGCAGGCGCATCTCGTCGATCACTTCGAGCACGAGATACGTCACGTCGTTGACGCCGTCGCTCCCGTCGGCCTTGAGGCCGCCGGTGTTGATGTTGGAGAAGTCGGTGTACGTGCCGCTCTCGGCCGCCGTCACACCCACCTTCGGCGGCGCCGGCTGGTTGTTGAACTTCACCCAGAAACACTGCAGCAGTTCCTTGGCCCGCTCGCGTGTCAGCGTGCCCGCCTGGACCTCCCGTTTGTAGAACGGATAGAGGTGCTGATCGAGGCGCCCGGGACAGAACGAGTCCCAGGTGTTCAGTTCGGTGATGACGCCGAGATGCACGAACCAGTACGCCTGCAGGGCTTCCCAGAAGGTGCGGGGCGCCCGTTCCGGAACCCAGTCGCAATTGGCCGCGATCTGTTCGAGTTCCACCCGCCGGACGGGGTCGACCTCGACGGCGGCAAGCCGACGGGCCTCGGCCGAGTACCTCTTGGCCCAGCGGACCATCGCGTCGGCGGCGAGGCGCATGCCCTTCAACTGCTGCCGCTTGTCGTAGGCCTCGAGATCGTGGAGATCGTCGAGCGCGGCCACCTCGCGATCGATGTCCGCCTGAAAGTCGATCATGCCCTTCTGGTAGATCTTCCCGTCCGTCACCGTGTGGCCGGGCGCCCGTTGCTCCATGAACTCGGTGAACACGCCGGCCTCGTACGCCGCCTTCCATTCGTCGGCCAGTTCCAGGAACATCCGGTGGCGCATCGAGCGCTCGCGCCAGAAGGGAATGACGCGGTCACGGTACGCCTCACGAGCCTCGGGCGCCACGGCAAACGAGATCTTCTCGCGGGTATCGAGGATCTCGAGATCCTCGAGCGTGTGGCAGCAGAGCTCCGGATACGTGGGCGTCGCCTTCGGCACCGGTCCGCGCTCGCCGACAATCAACTCGCCGGGCTCGATGTACAGCGCCTTGTGCGCCGCCAGGTGCTGGAACGACAGCGCACGCAGGATTGGCAGCGATACCGAGGGCGCGTTCCGGTAGAACTCGGTCATCAATTCCGCACGCTCCGTCGAGAGCGTGGGCTTGGTCTCCAGGCTGATCTGTCGCAGGCGTGCCACCCGTTCCGTCATGACGATCCTCCAGGTCGGACGATCAAGCCGCACCCTTCCAGCAGCCGGACCGCGCGCGCGACCTGGTCGGTGGATGGCGGTTGAACGTGGCCCAGGCGATAGGGCCGTTGCAGGCGCTCGTACTTGGCGAGGCCGGCGCGGTGATACGGCAGCACATCCACGCGCGTCAGGTGCAGCGACGCGAGGAAGGCGCCCATCGCGCGAACGTTCTCGTCGTCGTCGTTGACGCCCGGGATGAGCGGGAAGCGGACCAGCACCTGCGAGTGCACGGCCGCGAGTCGTTCGAGGTTCTGCAGGATGCGGAAGTTGGAGGCGCCGGTGAAGGCACGATGGCGGTCCTCGTCGATGATCTTGAGATCGAAGAGGAACAGGTCCGCGTCGCCCGCGGCCTCCATCAGGACGTCCGGGTCCACCTGGCCGCACGTGTCGACCGCGACGTGGACGCCCGCCGCGCGACACGCCGCGAGCATCTCGAGCGTGAAGACGGGCTGCATCAACGGTTCGCCGCCGGAGAACGTGACCCCCCCTCCCGACTCGTCGTAGAAGATCCGGTCGCGCTCGATCTCGGCCATCAGCGCGTCCACGCTCATGCTGCGGCCGACCAGCTCGCGCGCGCCCGTCGGGCACGCCTCGGCGCAGGCGCCGCACGTATCGCAGGCGTCCGGTGTGACCATGCCGCCGTCGGCGGCCGGCTGAACCGCGTGATGCGGGCAGACGGCCGTGCACGCGCCGCAGCGGACGCACCGCTCGGCGCGGGGCATGAATTCCGGGGACGAAAGCTGGCTCTCCGGGCTATGGCACCATGCGCAGCGCAGCGGACAACCCTTCAGGAACACGGTCGTCCGGATGCCCGGTCCGTCGTGGATCGCAAACCGCTCGATCCGGAGCACTCGCCCCTCGATCACCGACCGCCCCACGAACGCCGGATCAGACCACGTCGCGCACGTCACTGCATGCTCCCATCACTCTCGCCAAGTCCCCGCCGCTTCGTCCGTTACCAGTTTCCCCGTTCGCCGAGAATCGTCACCACCCGTGCGTACCGTTCCACCGCCCCGCGCCACGTGCGCGAGACCGCCGTCTCGACCGCATCGGCGTCGCCGCGGCGCAGGGCTTCGATGATGGCGGCGCGCTCGCGCTCCGCCTCGTCAAAGGCCGAGATGATCGCCGTCGTGTAGACCCGCTCGTACCGTTCGGCTTGCGGCTGCAGGACCTCGAGTTCCGCGATCAACCGCGGGCCCGCCGCCGCCGTCGCATACGTGCGGTGGAAACACGCGTGCAGGTCCTGGGCGCGAAGCAGGTCGGGCGGGCGATCGGCCGCAGCCTGGTGCAGCAAGTCGGCCAGCCGCGCCAACTCGTCGGCCAGCGCCTCGCGCTGCGGCGCCTCGAGCGCGGCCGCCAGCCGCGCGCCAGCCGCTTCGAGCGCGCCGGTAATCAGGAAGACCTCCCGCATGTCGGCCGCCGTCAACGGAGCCACGCTGGCACGCAGCATCTGCCCGGCCGGCTGAGCCGTCACGAATCCCTCCTGCAGCAAGCGTTGCAGCGCGGCGCGGACGGGGGTGCGGCTCACGCCGAGACGCGCGGACAAATCGGTTTCGACGAGCGGCGTGCCGGGCGCCAGGCGGCCGGACACGATGAGGTCATGCAGCCGCTGGTAAGCGGAGACGGTGATGTCGATGCGGAGCAAACCACCCTTTGCGCGGGCGCGGAGGCCCGCGGCCACCGGGGCTTGGTCCGCCGGAGATTCTCCGCTGGCCCGGGCCGAACGGCCAGGGTGCCTGATGAGCTTTGCGGTGGGTCTGCTGGCGGCTGGAGACATGCGGTCGGCTCGTGTACGGTTTCAATGTACACCAGTTGAACGTTGCACTGCACACAATTCGGTATACACTACGCCCACCGAGTCCCCCCTCGAGCTGGAGACCCGCATGATGAACGGGACGATTGCGTTGCTCGCGGTGCTCGTCGCGCTCACGATCCTCTACGTCGCCGCCTGGATCGTGATGCTCGTCCGCTCGCGCCGCCAACAGGCCGACGCCTCTCGGTGCCGCCCCTGGCCGGGCCCGATCGAACTGGCCATCGGCCTTGTCACCGACTTCTTCGACACGCTCGGCATCGGCAACTTCGCTACCACAACGGCGGCCTTCAAGCTCTTTCGCCTCGTGCCGGACGAGCGGATTCCCGGCACGCTCAACGCCGGCCACACGCTGCCGGTCGTTGCCGAGGCGCTGATCTACGTGGCGATCCTCCAGGTTGACATGACGACGCTCGTTGCCATGATCGGCGCGGCCGTCGCGGGCGCCTGGCTCGGTGCGGGTATCGTCGCGCGCCTGCCGCGGCGGGCCATCCAGATCGGGATGGGCTGTGCGCTGCTCGTGGCGGCCACGCTGATGCTGCTCACCCAGTTCGGCGTGCTCGCGCGCCTCACCGGCGAGACGCTGAGCCTGTCGGGACTCCGGTTTGCCGTCGGCGTCACCGCCAACTTCGTCCTGGGCGCGCTGATGACGCTCGGAATCGGCCTCTACGCGCCGTGCATGATTCTCGTGAGCCTGCTCGGCATGAACCCCACCGCGGCCTTCCCGATCATGATGGGATCGTGCGCCTTCCTGATGCCCGTCGGAAGCCTGCGGTTCATCTCCCTCGACAAGTACAGTCTGCGGGCGGCGCTCGGCCTGACCATCGGGGGCATACCCGGTGTGCTCCTGGCCGCGTTCCTGGTAAAGTCCCTCTCGCTCGGAGCCGTTCGCTGGCTGGTCGTCTTCGTCGTTGTGTATGCTGCCGTCATGATGCTCCGCTCGGCGTGGACCGAGCGAGCGGGCGGGGCCAGAGTGATCGAGGTCGGTCGGTAATCACACGGAGATTGCTGCATGTTCCAGATCCGTACGTATCGACGCGCGGCGCCCGCAGTCGTGGCGCTCCTGTCAGTGCTCGGCTTCATCGTCCTGGCGCAGATGCCCGTGGGGGCGCAAGCGCCGGCCAAGGCTTCTGGGAAGACGGCCGCCGCCGCACCCGCCGCTCCAGCCGTCGTCGCTGACGCGCAGTTTCGCGTCAAGGCCTTCGACCAGGTGGTGAGCATGAAGGCGACGTCGCCCTTCAGGGATCTGAAGTGGCAGTTCATCGGCCCGACGAACATCAGCGGCAGGGTGGTGGACGTCGCCGTTGCGAATCGCAAGGGCAAGACCCGCGTCATCTACGTGGCGTCGGCCTCCGGCGGGTTGTGGAAGACCGAGAACGAAGGAACGACCTTCGAGCCGATCTTCGAACAGGGGCCGTCGGTACAGGGCGGCGACGTCACGGTCGCGCCGTCGGATCCGAACATCATCTGGTTTGGAACCGGCGAGGCGAACATCTTCCGCAGCTCGAACGCCGGCGTCGGGATCTACAAGTCGACCGACGCGGGGAAGACGTGGCAGCACATGGGCCTCGCGCCCACCCATACGATTCCGCGCATCGTCGTCCACCCGACGAACCCGGAAATTGTCTACGTCGCGGCCGGCGGCCACGAGTGGACGGACAACGAAGAGCGCGGCGTCTACAAGACGATTGATGGGGGCAAGACGTGGGACAAGATCCTGTTCGTCAACGCCAGGACAGCCGCGAACGACCTCGTAATGGATCCGACCGACCCGAACACGCTCTACGCGACGACCTGGCAGCGCATCCGGAAGAAGTGGAACGATCCGCGCAACGAGGCCGGCTATACGGGGAGCGGCATCCACAAGACCACTGACGGCGGCAAGACGTGGACGCCCATCAACGAAGGCCTGCCGGGCGCCGAATTTCGCGGGCGCATCGGGATCGACGTCGCCCGCTCCAACCCGAACGTGGTGTACGCCTTCGTGGACAATTACGAGATTGCGCGGCAGGCCAAGCCCGGCGAGATGGACTCCTATGGACGCCCGAGGCAGGGCACGATCAAGGGCGCGGAGATCTACCGCTCCGACAACAAGGGCCAGACCTGGAAGAAGGTGAGCGAGTCGAACGCCTACATGGAGGGCTCCGCCGCGACCTACGGCTGGGTGTTCTCTCAGGTCCGTGTCGATCCGAACAACGAGAACGTCGTGTATTTCATGGGGCTCCAGATCAACCAGTCCACCGACGGCGGGAAGACGTGGAAGGTGCTGCGCGGCATGCACACCGACCACCACGCGATGTGGATTGACCCGGCAAATTCGGACAACATCATCAACGGCAACGACGGCGGCATCGTGATGTCGTACGACTTCGGGAAGACGTGGCGGCAGTTCACCACCAACCTGCCAGTCGTGACGTTCTTCAACGTCGCGTACGACATGGCGGAACCCTTCCACGTCTACGGCTCGGTGCAGGACCACGGCAGCTATCGCGCGATCGTCGACCTGAGCAAGGGCCGCGACAAAATTCCGGTGCAGGTGTTCGAAGATGCGTTGGGCGGTGAGGGAACGACCCACGCGATCGACACGAGCGACAACAACACGGTGTACGCATCGAGCTTCTACGGCAATCTCGACCGCGCCGACCTCACGAAGCCCGGGACCGCGAGGGGATGGCGGCCCTCGTCGTTCCTGACAACCAACATCATGCCGAAGGCTGGCGAGGGCGAGGTCCTTCGTGGTCAGTGGATGGCGCCGACACTGGTGTCACCGCACGATCCGAACGTCGTCTACCACGGCCTGCAGTACGTCTACCGGTCGATGCACAAGGGCGACGCCTGGGAGCGAATCAGTCCTGACCTCACCGGCAACGTTCCGTCGATGCTCGGGGACATCCCGTACCAGACGCTGTATGCGCTGGCCGAGTCGCCGAAGCGCTTCGGCCTGCTCTACGCGGGGACCGACGATGGGCGGCTGCACATCACGCGGGACGGCGGCAAGGTGTGGACGGAGCTGACGGCGAACCTGCCGCAGAAGAAGTGGATCTCCCGCGTCGTGCCGTCGGCGTTCGACGAGGGCACGGTCTACGTGACGCAGAACGGCAAGCGTGACGATGAGTTCGCGGCCTACATCTACAAGTCCACCGATTTCGGCAAGACGTTCAAGAACATCGCGGGCAACATCCCGTGCGGTCCGGTCAACGTGATCCGCGAGGATCCCGCGAACCCGAAGATCCTCTATGTCGGTACGGACATGGCGGTCTTCGTGACGACCGACGGCGGCGCCACGTGGAACGTGCTCGGCGCCAACCTGCCGTCCACGTACGTGCAGGACATCGTCATCCACCCGCGCGACCGCGTCGTCGTCGTCGCCACCCACGGCCGGGGCCTGTGGGTGCTGGACGCCGTGCCGGTCCAGGCCAGGAAATAGTCATCGGGGGTCGGGACCAATTCTTCGCTCCGGCCGGCACATCTGCACCGCGCATTTGTCGTCGCCGGGCGGAGAGGGCCCCGACCCACCCCTCACCCCGCCGACGGAACTACGATGATCCCGAAAACCTCTCTTTGCCTCGTCGCCGTCGTTGCCTGTCTGAGTGTGCCGGCTGGTCCCGGGTTCGCTCAGGCTCCAGTCCCATCGTACGTCGTCGATAGCAGGGCGCTCGCGTCAGCCTCGACGAGCGAACTCCGGACCCTCGTCGATCGGTTCACCCTCGACCGCGAGGCGATCAACCGGAGCTGGGACACACCCTACTCACCCGAGCGCGCCGTGCGGCTGAAGGCGTTCCTGGCCGGTTGGCGGACGCAGTTGGGCCAGATGGCGTTCGAGAAGCTCAGCCAGGACGGGAAGGTCGATTTCCTGCTGCTCCTGAATCGAATCGGCCGCGAAGAAGCGCGCCTTGCCCGCGACGAGAAACTCCTCGCCGAAACCGCGCCGCTTCTGCCGTTCGCCACCCGCATCATCGGGCTGGACGACGCGCGGCGCCGGATGGGGAGCATCGATGCCAAGGCCGCGGCCTCGTCGATGGCCGCTCTTGCCGGCGAGATCGCGAGGACGCGCAAGTCGATCGAGGATGGCTTGGGTGCCGACGCCGGCCCGGGACGTGTGCGCACCTCGCGGGTGATTGGCTTGCGAAGCGCCCAGATGGCCGTCCGGCTCGAACGAGCGCTGACCGAGTGGTTCTCCTACTACAACGGCTACGACCCGCTGTTCACGTGGTGGGCGGCGCAGCCTTTCAAGAAGGCCGACGACTCGCTGAAGGCCTATGCGAAGTTCCTGCGCGAAAGCGTCGTGGGCGCCAGGGACGGCGAGGCCGACCCGATTGTCGGCGATCCGATCGGGCGCGACGCGCTCCGCGCCGATCTTGCCTTCGAGATGATTCCGTACTCGCCCGACGAGCTCGTGGCGATTGGCGAGCGGGAATTCGCGTGGTGCGAGGCGGAGATGAAGAAGGCCGCCCGCGACATGGGTTTCGGCGACGACTGGAAGGCGGCACTCGAGAAGGTGAAGACACTGCACGTCGAGCCCGGCAGGCAATCGGACCTGATTCGAGACCAAGCGCTCGAAGCGATCGCGTTCCTCGAGAAGCGCGACCTCGTCACGATCCCGCCGCTCGCCCGCGACATGTGGCGCATCGAGATGATGTCGCCGGCCCGCCAGAAGGTGAACCCGTTCTTCACGGGTGGCGAGGTCATCTCCGTTTCGTTCCCCACCGACGGCATGGAGCACGAAGACAAGCTCATGAGCCTGCGCGGGAACAACATCCATTTCGCCCGCGCCACGGTGCACCACGAGCTCGTCCCCGGACATCACCTGCAGGGCTTCATGGCCGATCGCTACAACCCGCACCGGCAGCTGTTCAGCACGCCGTTCTACGGCGAGGGGTGGTCGCTCTACTGGGAGATGCTGCTATGGGACCTCGGGTTCCCCCAGTCGGCCGAGAACCGCGTCGGCATGCTCTTCTGGCGCATGCACCGTGCGGCGCGTATCATCTTCTCCTTGAAGTTCCATCTCGGCCAGATGACGCCGCAGGAGTGCATCGACTTCCTGGTGGACCGCGTCGGGCACGAGCGCGCGAACGCGACCGCCGAGGTGCGTCGCTCGTTCAACGGCAGCTACCCGCCGCTCTACCAGGCGGCATACATGATCGGTGGGTTGCAGCTGCGGGCTCTGTCGAAGGAACTGGTCGGGTCCGGGAGGCTGACATGGCGACAGTTTCACGATGCCGTGCTGCAGGCCAACGAAATGCCGATCGAGATGCTGCGCGCGCTGCTGACCAGGCAGCCGTTGACGCCGGCCTTTGGGAGTTCATGGAAGTTCTGAGGAGGAGTGCATGACGCGTACTGCCTGTCTCGTTCTGGTCGCGCTCTTCGTGCTGGTCCCGGCGGCGTTCGCTGACGTCACCATCAACTCGTCGATGGCCATGAACGCCGGCGGCATGGCCATCAACGGCACGACGGCCACGAAGATCAAGGGCACGAAGATGCGGGCCGACTCGAAGGTGATGAACCAGGAGATGTCCATCATTGTCGATGCCGCGGCCAGGCAGCAGTGGATGGTGAACCACACCGCCAGGCAGATTCAGGCGATCGACCCGCAGAAACCGACCTCGCCGATGCCGATGACCTTCGGTGAGCCGAAGATCAGCGTGAAGCCGAACGGGCAGACCAGGACGATCCTGGGCCAAACCTGCAACGGCTTCACCGTCGAGATGACTCTGCCGATCGCCATCGGCAACGAGTCGGTCACGATGAACATGGGCGGGACGGCGTGGACGGCCAAGTCGGCTCCGGGCGTGGCGGACATGAAGACGTTCTACAAAGCGGCAGCCGACGCCGGGATGATGGTGTCCGGGCTCGGTCAGGGACCTCAGGGCAAGGCGTTGTCCGAGGCGCAGAAGCTCCTGGGCCAGAACGGGATCAGCTACGAGCAGGAGCTGAAGATCACGATCGAGGGGACGGGGCAGATGGCGGCCATGATGAGCCAGATGGGCAACATGACCATCACGCTCAAGGTCACCTCGGTCTCGGCGGATCCCATCCCCGCCGACGCATTCGAGCTGCCGGCGGGGTATACGAGACAGTAGGCGGCAAGGCGGGAAGGCGGAACACGGCGATCTCCGCGAGTTCTGTATCGAACGTCAGGCGAGCCTGCCACGCCGCGGCGGCGCGGAGTGACAGTGCCGATCGGGCGGGCCTGTGATCGGCGGCGTCTGCACCTCGGCCGAATCGTCGTTTTCCGCGGCGGTCTGCAGCCGCTCCAACACGAGATCCAGGTTGCTCCGCATGACGACGTGCGGCACGACTTTGATGCGCGCCGGCGGCGTGGTCCCGTCCACGAGGAACTTGTAGAGCGCGTGCAGGGCCAGGCTGCCCTGGCGCACCGGGCGCTGGTACACCGTGGCAGCGACAGCGCCACGGCGAATCCAGGGGACCAACGCAGGAAACAGATCGGTCGCGATGACGGCTATCCGGCCGAGCCGTCCCTGGCTCTCGATGGCGCGAAGCACCGGCAGCGAGTTCACGGTGCTCACGTAAATCCCGTCGAGCCCGGGGTTCGCCTTCAGCAGCCTCACTGCCTGCCGATACGCCGCCCTCTCGTCATCGTGCGCTTCGACCGTGGCCGCGAGGGTCAGTTGACCAGCGAGCATGCCGAGGCTCCCGTTGAACCCGCGCAGTTTCTCCGCGTGATCCTGGGTGCCAAGCCAGCCGGTGAAGAACGCCACGTGCCGGCCGCCAGGCAGAAAGCGGGCCATCAGTTCGCCTGCGACCGCTCCCACCGTGAAGGGATCGGCGGACACGAACGTCAGACGCTCCGTTTCCGGGGCGTCGGTGACGACGCACGCGACGGCTGCCTTCTGGAGAGCGGCCCTGTGAATCCACGGGGCCAGCGCGTGCGGATCGCCAGGCGCGACGATCAATCCGTGCACGCCGCGCTGGAGGGCCTGCTCGAACAGCGGGATGTCACCCTCGCCGAGCCCAGGGTAGCTGCGGAACTCCACCTGGAGCGCCGGGGCGAACGGAGCGGCCGCCTCGCGAATGCCCTCGCGAAGCGAGTCCCAGAAGAGCGCGATCTCGCGCGGCAGATGGACGGAGATGCGAAAGGCGGTGCCGGACTTGAGAAACCGGGCGGCGAGGTTCGGCCGATAGCCGAGCGACTCGGCCATCGCGAGCACGCGAGCCCTGGTCGCCACGCTGATCCCGCGCTTGTCGTGGAGCGCGCGATCGACCGTTCCGATCGAGATGCCGAGCCTCCGGGCGATGTCCTTGATGCCGACGGGCGTACCCTGTTTACCGGGCGCCGCGGGAGCCTGTCGCTTCATCGCACCTTCCACTCCTGGATGCCCGCCGACCAGTCCGGTTGCATCGTGAGCTCCAGGCGCAGCCCGGACGAGGTGACCGGCTTGAAGCGGATCTTATTGTACCGGTCCTTTGCGAGGCCATACGGGTCGAGCGCCTCAACCGGCCGCCACTGGTCGCCGTCGCGATACAGGAGCCGCCACGACGCAGGCACCCGCACGCCGCCCGCACCCGTGTCATCGAACCAGTAGACGTCGGCCTCGGAGACCGTGGCGGTCTTCGGGAACGCGTACTCGACCCACTCGGTCGCCCCCTTTGTCGGCCACCAGTCGAAGTACGAAGCCGGATCGTTCGACGAGGCGGGCTCCTCGCCGTCGTTGATCATCCGCGCGTTCTTCCTGGATTTCCCTGACGTCGTCACGGTGCTCGTCGTCGCGGGCGTTGGCCACGGCGTGGGCCGGGCCACCGATTCGACCCGCGGAATCCAGACCATCATCTCGCCCCGCCCGCGATTCGCCCAGGCGTAATACGGGATGGCGGTGAACGGGCGATCGGCGCTGACGACCTTGCCTTGCGCATCCTTGGAGAGGCCGACCGCCCTGCCCGCGATGACCATGACGCCGTTCAGGAGTTGCGGTCGGAACTCCGCGCGGAGCGTCGCCGCGTCGGGCAGCACCAGGTTACGGACATGTCCGTCGGGGCTGTCCGGCCATTCGGCCGCGTAGACCACGGGGCCTCGCTGGAGCGCCACGCGGTTGCGATCGGCCTCGACTTTCTCGTGAGCAACCACGCGGCGGATCGGCATGGGCAACGAGAGGTCGAGCATGTCGCCAGGACGCCAGCGGCGTTCGACTGTCGCGTATCCGTCCTCGAGCACGATGGGCACCGGCCGGCCGTTGACCTTCAGCGCAGCCGGTTCGTCCAGGCGATCGAGGAAGCGATAGAGATCGGTCGGCACCGGTTCGTTCCGGGCCCAGCCGGGGATCCTGACCTTGACGGCGAACGCGGCCTCGCGGTCGGGCCTGACGACCATCCGGACGGTGCCGTCCCACGGGTACCGCGTCTCCTGGCGCACGGTCACGGTCGGACCGTTCTCCAGGGCAATGTCGGCGGATCCGGCCGCGAAGAGGTTGACGAAGATCGTCGAGCCGCGCCGCGCGTAGACGTACCCTGGAACGGACGCCATGAAGCGGGTCATGTTGCCGGGGCAGCAGGCGACGCCGAACCACGGGCTGCGGCCGTGCTGTCCCGCGGATTCGAGCGGGTTCGGGTAGAAGAACGATTTGCCGTCGAGCGAGACGCCCGAGATGAGGCCGTTGTAGAGCGTGCGCTCCATGACGTCGATGTACTTCGCGTCGGCGTGCAGCAGGAACAGCCGGTGGTTCCAGAAATCGTTGCCGATCGCCGCGCATGTCTCGTTGTAGGCCGTCATGTTCGGCATCTCGTAGTCGGCGCCGAACGCCTCGCCTCTGCCGGTCGCACCGATGCCGCCGGTGATATAGAGCTTCCTGGCGACCAGGTTGTTCCAGATCGTATCGACCGTCTTCAGGTAGGCGGCGTCGCCGGTGAGCGCGGCCACGTCGGCGATTCCTGAGTACATGTAGGTCGCTCGCACCGCGTGGCCGACCGCCTCGGTCTGCTCGACGATCTTCGTCTGCGACTGGTTGTAGGTGCGGCCGCCGCCCTTATCGCCGTCCGGGCCCCGCTCATCGAGCAGGAATCTCGCGAGGCGGAGGTACCGCTCGTCGCCTGTCACCCGGTACAGCTTCACCAGTCCCATCTCGGTGATTTGGTGGCCCGGCCAGATCGACCGCTTGCCGGGGCCGAAGGTGCCGACCAGCAGGTCGGCCGTCTTCAGTGCGATGTCGAGCAGCGTACGCTTGCCGGTCGCCTGGTAGTGCGCGACCGCTGCTTCGTAGAGATGCCCGAGGTTGTAGAGTTCGTGGCTGTTCACCTTCTCGAGCTGCCACCTGTTGGCGCCGGCCCACGGATGCGGGTGCGCGGGATCGATCGTGCGCGTGGTGTAGAGGTACCCGTCCCTCTCCTGCGCCGCACCGATCTTCACGATGAGTGCGTCCACGTAGGCATCCAGTTTCGGGTCCGGATGCACGCTGAGCGTGTACGACGCGCCTTCGATGACCTTGTAGAGGTCGGTGTCGTCGAACGGATAGCCGGGCGGCTTGCGGTCGATCAGTTCCTCGCCGCGCAGGGCCTTGGCTGCGCGCTCGAAGTTGTCCACACGGCCCGACAATTCGCACTGCTGAAACGCGAACGGGACGCTCACCTGGCGGTTGGTCTCGATTCGCGGAGTCCAGAATTCGTCGGTCAGGTGAACGGCAGTGAAGGGCACCGGCTGCACGGGGTAGTCGTGGGCGGGCGCTGGCTGAGTCTGAGCCACGCCGAGCAGGGGTCTCGACGCCACCCAGCATCCGATCACCGCCGCCGCGAGTGCCGCCGCGATCGGTGTTCGCAGTCGAGGAGTCATGGGTCCACCTTCCATCTGGCCGAGCGTCTTGGGCCGAGCGCCCTTCCGTTGTCCTGCCGACCGCGGATGTGTATTATACGTGAACGTTCACGTACGTCGACCCCCCGGCTCCGGGCGCCTGACTGCTGAATTCCGACTCCTGGCTTCTGGTTCCTGGCTTCTGTCCAAGGAGACAGCCGTGACCCTCTGGCGCTCCAGCCACTCGTCCATTCTGTTCACCACCGTGACCGCGGCTGCAGTACTCGTTGTGGCGCTGTCGATGTCCGGATCCACGCAGGCTCGCGGATCCAGGGCGGACATCGTCGCCTACCGGGCGGAACCATTTCCGCTCCAGGACGTCCGCCTTCTCGATGGTCCCTTCCGCGAGGCGATGCTCCGCGACCAGAGGTATCTGCTCGATCTCGACCCCGACCGACTGCTCCACAACTTCCGCGTGAACGCCGGCCTTCCGTCGACGGCACAACCGCTCGGCGGTTGGGAGGCGCCCGATGTCGAGCTGCGGGGCCACTCGGTCGGTCACTACCTGTCGGCGCTCGCGCTGATGTACGCGAGCACGGGTGACGGACGATTCAAGGCACGCGGCGACATCATGGTCACCGAGCTGGCCAAGGTACAGGATGCGCTCGCCGCCAAGGGCGCGAACAAGGGCTACCTCTCGGCGTTCCCAGAGGCGTTCATCGACCGCGTGGACGGCCGCCGCAAGGTCTGGGCGCCGTATTACACGCTCCACAAGATCATGGCGGGGCTGCTCGACACGTATCAGCTCTGCGGCAACCAACAGGCGCTCGAGGTGGTGACGAAGAGCGCCGACTGGGTGAAGTTCCGCATGGACCGGCTCACGCGCGAGCAGCAGCAGGCCATGCTGATGACCGAGCACGGCGGCATGACGGAAGTGCTCGCAAATCTGTCGGCCGTGACCGGCAACCCGGAGCATCTTCGGGTCGCCCGGCTGTTCGACCACGCGTTCCTGATCGACCCCCTCGCCCGACACGAGGACACCCTGAACGGCCTCCACGCGAACACGCAGATCCCCAAGGCCATCGGTGCCGCGCGCGAATACGAGCTGACCGGCGAGCCGCGCTACCGGGAGATCGCCACGTTCTTCTGGGAACGCGTCGCGCTCCGCCGGTCGTACGCGAACGGCGGACACAGCGACGACGAGCTGTTCTTCCCTGTGGAGAACTTCTCGGAGCACCTGGGCGCGTCGAGTTCCGAGACCTGCAACACCTACAACATGCTCAAGCTGACGCGCCACCTGTTCTCCTGGTCGCCGTCGGCGCGGTTGATGGATTTCTACGAGCGGGGACTGTTCAATCACATCCTGGCGTCGCAGGATCCGGCCACGGGCATGATGATCTACTACTGTCCGCTGCTGCCGGGCGGATTCAGGTCGTACTCCACGCCGGACGCCTCGTTTTGGTGCTGCGTCGGCACGGGCATGGAGAACCACGGGAAGTACCCGGACACCATCTACTTCCACGATGACAAGTCCCTCTTCGTGAACCTGTTCCTCGCGTCGGAGCTGAACTGGCGCGCCAAGGGGCTGCGCGTGCGCCAGGACACGAAGTTCCCGGAGGATGACTCGACGAGACTGTCGTTCACAGCCGACAGACCGATACGCCTGGCGCTGAAGATCCGATTCCCGTCGTGGGCGACCAACGGCATGACCCTCGCCGTGAACGGCGCGCCGCAGACGATCTCCGAACAGCCCGGGTCGTACGTCTCGGTCGATCGTGAATGGAAGAGCGGCGACACCGTGCAGGTCCGCCTGCCGATGGCGGTGCACACCGAGGCAATGCCGGATAATCCGAACCTCGTCGCCGTCCTGTATGGTCCGATCCTCCTGGCCGGAGACCTCGGCAAGGACGGTCTGACGCCCGCCGTGCGGTACGGACCCAGTGCGCCGCCGGTCCGCCGAATGGCGGTGCCCGCCGTACCCGCATTCGTCACGACCGTGGCAGCGGTGGCCTCCGCAGTCAAGCCAGTGCCCGACCACCCTCTGACGTTCCGCACGTCTGGCATCGGCCGCCCCACCGACGTGACGCTGATTCCTTTCTATCGCGCGTCCGACGTGCGCTACACGGTGTATTGGGAAGTCATGAACGCTGCGGCGTGGGAGAAGCGATCTGCCGAGCGCGCAGCGGCCGACGCGCGGCGCGCGCAACTGGGCACCCGGACGATCGACACCGTCGACACCGGCAAGCCGGAGAGCGAGAGCACGCATCACTTCCAGCACCAGGGCGCCGTGAAATCCGACTTCGACGGCCGCTTCGGCCGCGAGGCAACGGGAACCGGCTGGTTCAGCTACGAACTGAAGGTCGTTCCGGATCAGCCGCTGAAGTTGGTCTGCCTGTACCGCGGGAGCGAGGGCAGTACGCGAACGTTCGATGTCCTCGTGGACGGCGAGAAGGTGGCATCGGAGACGCTGCCATACCATCCGACCGAGTTCCTCGACGTCGAGTACGCCGTGCCGATCACGCTGACGCGCGGCAAGACGCGGGTGACGGTCAGGTTCCAGCCACGGCCGGGCGCGGCGACGGGCCAGGTGTACGAGATCGCGGTGGTGTCAGCCGGCAAGTGAACGCGAACGGCTCCGTGCCGCGGCTGGCGCGGTTGCCGTTCCCTGCGCGAGCGAGGTTCTCCGATGCCGTTCTTCCTCCTGGGTCTGTCGTTGGAATCGCCGTCCCGCCTCATCGTGCTGTCGCCGGTGGACATCGCGATCATCGCCATCTACTTCGCGATGGTGCTCGGGATCGGCTTCTACCTGAAGAGATACACGAAGACCGGTGACGACTTCTTCCTGGCGGGCCGCGAGATGACGGCCTGGGTGGCCGGGCTGAGCTTCCTGGCCGCCAACCTGGGCGCGCTCGAGTTGATGGGCTGGGCCGCGGCGGCCTATCAGTACGGCATCCTCGCCACCCATTGGTACTGGATCGGCGCGATTCCCGCGATGCTGTTCCTCGGCATCGTGATGATGCCGTTCTACTACATCTCGAAGACGCACTCGGTGCCGGGCTACCTGAAGCTCCGCTTCGGCGAGCCCTCGCGCGCGCTCTCGGCCGTGACCTTTGGCTTCATGACGGTCCTCATGAGCGGCATCAACATGTACTCGATGGCGCTCGTGATGAAGGTGGTGCTCGGCTGGGATATCAACTTCAGCATCTGGGTCTCGTCGATCACCGTGGCGATCTACGTCGGCCTCGGCGGCCTGCGGTCGGCCATCTTCAACGAGGTGCTGCAGTTCGTCCTCATCTGGCTCGGCGCGATGCTGATCTCGATCATCGGCCTGATCGAGACGGGCGGCTGGAGCGGGATGGTGGCGCGCATCCACGCCAATTTCCCCGGCGGTGACTACACGCACCTGTGGCGGACGATGGGGTCGTTCACCGACAACCCGATGGGCATCCACTGGACGGGGATCGTGCTCGGCCTCGGATGGGTGATCTCGTTCGGCTATTGGACGACCGACTTCCTCGTCGTCCAGCGCGTGTTGAGCGCGAAGGACCTGCGATCGGCGAAGATGGCTCCGATCATCGGTGCCGGCTTCAAGATGATGGTGCCGTTCATCGTCATCCTGCCCGGCCTGCTCGGCCTGGCGCTCCTCCAGCCGAAGCTGATGGGCGAGGCACAGGCGGTGGCGACCGGAGGACACAGCTACAACGAAGTGCTCCCGCTGATGCTCGCGCGATACTGTGGGCCCGGCCTCCTCGGCCTCGGCATCACGGCGCTCATTGCCGGGTTCATGTCGGGCATGGCGGGCAACGTCAGCGCGTTCGCCACGGTCTGGACCTACGACATCTACAAGGCGCTGATTCGGAAGGAAGCGCCCGACGCGCACTACGTGTCGATGGGACGCTGGTGCACGGTCCTCGGCGTCCTGGTCAGCATCGGGACGGCCTACCTCGTGATGCAGTTCCTCAGCATCATGGACTACGTGCAGGCGCTGTTCAGCTTCTTCATCGCGCCGCTGTTCGGGACCGTCCTGCTCGGCATGCTGTGGAAGCGGTGCTCGCCTGCCGGCGGGTTCTGGGGGCTGCTGGCGGGCACGGTCTCGTCGGTCGGGATGTGGGCGTGGGTGAAACTCGATCCGGCGGCGGTGCGCTACATCGCGCTTTCGTCGAACGCGCGTGACATGGCCGAGAACATGTACCGGGCGTTGTGGTCCTGGATCATCTGCGTCGTCGTCACCGTGGTCGTGAGCTTGCTGACGCGCCCGAAGCCAGACAGCGAACTGACTGGCCTCGTGTACGGCTGCACCGACGTGCCGTCCGAAGGCCATCTGCGGATCTACCAACGGCCGATCTTCTGGGCTGGCCTGGTCGGCGTCGTGTTCGTTGTACTCAACGTCCTGTTCTGGTAGCAGGGAGGAGGGGCCATGCATCGCCCAGGCTTGATCTCGATCTGGTTCTTCATCGGCGTGCTGCTGCTGGCGTACGGCGTGCTCATCACCGGCAGCGGTCTCTACGAACTCGTGGCGCCGCCCGAGCGGACCGTCGTCCTCGCCAACCTTCACGCCGGCATCTGGTGGGGGGCGCTGACCCTCGTGCTCGGCGCGTTCTACACCTTCCATTTCTCTCCATGGAGACAAAAATAGATGTGCGCTGCTGACGCTCGCATGACGCTGGGTCTGATTGTCGGCAACCGGGGATTCTTCCCGGACCATCTCGCGAGGAGCGGCCGCGAGGACATGAGTGCCGTCCTCGAGAAGGCGGGCATCTCGGTGGTCGCGCTGACACCCGGGGAGTCGAAGTTCGGGGCGGTCGAGACGCGCGAGGAGGCGGGGAAGTGTGCGACGCTGTTCCGCCGGCATCGCGACTCGATCGACGGCGTGCTCGTCACGCTGCCGAACTTCGGCGAGGAGCGGGCGATCGTCGACGCGCTCCGGATGTCCGAGTTGAACGTTCCGGTGCTCGTCCAGGCGACACCCGACACGCCGTCGCTGATGACCATCAGCGACCGCCGCGACAGCTTCTGCGGCAAGATGTCCGCCTGCAACAACCTGAAGCAGTACGGCATCAAGTACTCGCTGACGTCGCTCCACACCGAGACGCCTTCGTCCGACGAGTTCCGCCGCGACCTCGACTGGTTCACCGGGGTCTGCCGCGTCGTCAAGGGGCTCCGCCGCCTGCGCGTGGGCGCCATCGGCGCGCGGCCCGCGGCCTTCAACACCGTGCGCTTCAGCGAGAAACTGCTCGAGACCGCCGGCATCTCGGTCGAACCGATCGACCTGTCGGAGATCGTCGGCCGTATCGGCCGGATGAAAGACGACGACCCCGCCGCACAGGCGAAGCTGGCCGCCATCGAGGCCTACGTGGCGACATCTGGCGTTCCGGCGCCCGCACTGCTGAAGATGGCGAAGCTCGGCGCGGTCATCGACGGCTGGATGCGGGAGACCGAGGTGGCCATCAGTGCCGTGCAGTGCTGGACCTCCCTCGAGGAGTTCTTCGGCGTGGTCCCGTGCACGGTCATGAGCATGATGAGCAACGAGCTGATGTCCAGCGCGTGCGAAGTGGACATCTGCGGCGTGATCGCGATGCACGCCTTGCGGCTGGCTTCCGGCACGCCGAGCGCGCTGCTCGACTGGAACAACAACTACGGCGACGATCCCGACAAGGCTGTCTGCTTCCACTGCAGCAACCTGCCGAAGCACTTCTTCGAGGACGTGCGGATGGACTACCAGGCCATCATCGCGGGCACCGTCGGCCGCGACAACACGTACGGCACGTGCGTGGGCCGCGTGAAACCAGGCCCGATGAGCTTCGCGCGTTTCTCGACCGACGATGCGACGGGGCGGATTCGCGGGTACCTGGGAGAGGGCGCGTTCACCACCGACTCACTGCAGACCTTCGGAGGCGCGGGCGTCGTGCACATTCCCGGGATGCAGCGCCTGCTGCGCCACATCTGCGAGAACGGCTTCGAGCACCACGTGGCCGCGAATCTCTCGTCGGTCGCCGCCGTCGTGTACGAGGCGACGACGAAGTACCTCGGGTGGGACGTGTACTATCACGGGAAGTAGGCGGGCAGACTGGCAGGCGGCGGGCCGGATCGGTCCCTGGTCTGCCGCCTTTCCGCCTGACTCTGTTTGGGGGCGCGATTATGTCCATCGTGGCCGGCGTGGATTTCGGCACCTTGAGCGTGCGGGTGTCGGTTGTCGACTCGACGAAGGGCCGCCTGGGCTCCGGGGTGGCGGAGTATCCGCTCAATCGGAGGAAGAACGACCCCGACCACGCGACACAAAGCCACGACGCTCACATGGACGCACTCGTCCAGGCGACGCACCGGGCGATCGAGGCCGCCGGCGTGGACGGCCACCACGTGGAGGCCATCGCGCTCGACACGACGGGCTCGAGCGTGATCCCGGTGGGCGAAGGCCTCGTGCCGCTCGACGACTACTACCTCTGGTGCGACCACCGGGCGTGGCGCGAGGCGGCGCGCATCACCGAGGTCGCGCACCAGACCGGCCTCGACGCCATCCACTGGTGCGGTGACGTCTACTCCAGCGAGTGGGGCTGGGCCAAGCTGCTCCATTGGCTCCGCAACAACCCGGACAAGCGGCCGCGGTTCGTCACGGCGCTCGAGCACTGCGACATGGTGGCTGCGGTGCTGACCGGCGTCACCGACCCGGCACGTATCCCGCGCAGCATCTGCGCGATGGGACACAAGTGGCTGTGGAACGAAGCGCTGGGTGGGTTGCCGCCCGAGTCGTTCCTCGCCGCCGTGGACCCGTTGCTCGCCGGCGTACGCGACAAGATCGCCGGGGTGTACCAGACCTCGGACCGGCGCGCCGGCAGCCTGACGCCGTCATGGGCCGGACGGTTGGGGCTGAGCGCAGGCATCCCGATCCCGGTCGGGGCGTTCGACGCCCATTGGGACGCGGTCGGCGCCGGCGTCCGGCTCGGCGACATCGTGAACGTGATAGGCACGTCGACGTGCATCATCGCGGTGGGCGACAAGGCGGCGTGCATTCCCGGCCTGTGCGGCGTGGTTCCCGGGTCCGTGATCCCGACACTGACCGGCATCGAGGCCGGCCTGTCGGCAACCGGCGACATCTTCGATGCGATCGCGCGTCGCGCGCAGACAACGGTTGCCGCACTCAGCGAGGGACTCGAACGGTACCGCGCGGGAGAGACCGGGCTGTTGCGCCTCACATGGGACAACGGCGACCGGACGGTGCTGGTGAACCCGGAGCTCGGCGGCGTGACGCTCGGCTGGAACCTGTCGCACTCGCCGCAGGACGATCTGTTCGCGGCCATCGAGGGAACCGCGTTCCATACACGAATCATCCTGGAGCGGATGGAACAGCACGGCGTGCCGATCCGCCGCGTGATCAACGGCGGCGGCATCCCACGGAAGAACACGACGCTCAATGCCGTGTATGCCAACGTGCTGAACAAGCCGATCCTCGTCCCGAGGACCGAGGTCACCAGCCTCGGGTCGTCGATCTTCGCGTTCCTCGCCGCCGGCACCTTCGCCACAATCGAGGACGCGCAGGATGCGCTCTGCCCGGCATTCGACGTGATCGAGCCCGACCCGAAGCAGGCAGCCGTCTGCGAGCAACTGTTCTCGCTCTACCGCCGGCTGTACTTCGGGTTCGGCCGCCAGACGTCAGAGGCGATCCATGTCGGCGACGTGCTGCCGGCGTTGCGGCGCATCGCCGCGGAAGTGAGGCAGGCATGAGTACGATCGGACTGTTGCGCGGCGAAGTCCACGATGCCAACCTGGAGCTCGTCAGACGCGGCCTCGTCGTGCAGGCGTTCGGCAACGCCAGCGCGATCGACCGCGACACCGGTCTGGTCGTCATCAAGCCGAGCGGTGTGCCGTACGGGGATCTGTCGCCGGACCACCTCGTGGTCACGGACCTCGACGGGAAGATTGTCGAGGGGCCGTTCCGTCCATCGTCCGATCTGCCCACGCATCTGGCGCTCTATCGTGCATTCCCGGACATTGGCGGTGTCGTTCACACGCACTCCCGGTTCGCCACCGTGTGGGCGCAGGCCGGTCGCGAGATTCCCTGCCTGGGCACGACGCACGCCGACTACTTCCGGGGCGCCGTGCCGATCACCGATCCGATGACGCCCGACGAGATCGGGTCCGAGTACGAGTGGAACACCGGCCAGGCCATCGTTCGACGGTTTGCCCCACTCGACCCGGCAGAGATCCCGGCCGTCCTCGTGTCGGGCCACGGACCGTTCTGCTGGGGAACCTCCGCGGGATCGGCGGTGGACATCGCCGTCGTCCTCGAGGAGGTTGCGTGCATCGCCTGGCACACGATGGCGATTCGCCCCGACGCCGAGCCGCTTCCGACGCCGCTCCGCGACAAACACTTCCTGCGGAAGCACGGCCCCAAGGCATATTATGGGCAAGGTTGACGCGGTCACGATGCCCCTTACAGGAGATACGCATGACCATTGACAGGCGGAGGTTTCTTCAGACGTCGGCGGTGGCAGCAGGCGTTGGGCTGACAGGCGACGCGTTCGCCACCGCGCAGGCGTCCTCCGGACAGGCGTCGTCCGCAAGTCCCTTCGGGCACCTGAAGCCGATGATCGACGGCATTTCCAGAATCACCACGGATGACCGCAAGGCGCGTGTCGAGCAGGCGCGGCGGCTGATGGGCGAGAACAAGATCGACGCGATCATTCTCGACTCCGGGACGAGTCTCGGCTATTTCACGGGCGTCAGGTGGTGGGCGAGCGAACGGACGTTCGTCGCGATTCTCCCGGCCAAGGGCGAGGTGGCCTATGTCTGCCCGAAATTCGAGGAAGGCCGCGCGCGCGAGCTGATCGCGATCGGCAGCGATGTGCGCACGTGGGAAGAGCACGAGAGCCCGTTCGAGCGGATCGCGCAGGTGTTGCGCGATCGCGGCGCGTCGACGATTGGCTTCGAGGAGTACGCGCGCTTCTTCGTCTTCGACGGTCTCCGCCAGGCCGCACCGACCCTTCGGTACGTGAGCGCCACGCCGATCACCGCGGGATGCCGCGTGATCAAGTCGCCCAAGGAAATCGCGCTCATGCAACGGGCGACGGACATCACCATCGAGGCCTACCGGGCGCTCATTCCGCTGTTGCGGGCCGGGATGGCCGAGGACGAGGTCAGCGCGCTGGCGACCGCCGCTCATCGGGCGCTCGGCGCCGACGGCGGCATCGGCGCGAGTTTCGGCGAGATGACGTCTTCGCCGCACGGCAGCATCAAGCGGCGGCCGCTGAGGGAGGGCGACGTCGTGCTCATGGACGGCGGCTGCAAGGTGGATGGCTACAGCTCCGACATCAGCCGGACGGTGGTGCTCGGCAAGCCGACCAAGCGGCAGATGGAGATCTGGGATCTGGCCAAGCGATCGCAGGCGGCGGCCTTTGCCGCAGCAAAGCTCGGCGCGACGTGCGAGGACGTCGATGCCGCGGCGCGGAAGGTGCAGGCCGATTTCGGCTTCGGACCGGACTACAAGCTGCCCGGTCTGCCGCACCGCACCGGGCACGGAATCGGCCTCGACGGTCACGAGTGGACGAATCTCGTGCGCGGCAACACGACGAAGCTCGCGCCCGGCATGTGCTTCTCCAACGAACCAATGGTCGTCGTTCCCGGCGAGTTCGGCGTCCGAATCGAAGACTGCTTCCACATGACCGAGCAGGGACCGAAGTTCTTCAGCACGCCCAGCCCGGCCATCGACAAGGCGGTGGCGTGAACACCATGAAGAACCGACTCATTCTCTCCATCATCCTCGTTGGCCTTGCCGCAGCGGCCGTCGGCCTCCTGGCTCAGACACCAGCGCCCGCGGTTTCGGAGTCCAGCCTCGCCGGCTTCACGTACCGCAACCTCGGACCGTTCCGTGCCGGATCGTGGATTGCCGATATCGCGGTCCCCGACACGCCGCTCAAGTCGCACCTCTACACGTTTTATGTCGGCGTGCGCTACGGCGGCATTTGGAAGACGACGAACAACGGCACCACCTTCCAGCCCGTGTTCGACGGGCAGGACGTCACCGGCATCGGGTGCCTGACAATCGCCCCCTCCAACGAGAACATCGTGTGGGTCGGGACCGGGGACGCCGCGAGTGTCCGCGTGGCTTACCCAGGCGACGGTGTCTACAAGTCGGTCGACGCCGGCAAGTCGTGGCAGAAGATGGGGCTCGGCGACACCCAGCACATCGGCCGCATCGTCGTACACCCGACAAAGCCGGAGATCGTCTACGTTGCGGCAATGGGACGCCTGTGGTCACCGAACGAAGAGCGCGGCGTCTACAAGACGACCGACGGCGGCAAGACGTGGAAGAAGGTCCTCTACATCAGCGACACGACCGGCGCAATCGACATCGTCATCAACCGTCGCGACCCGAACACGCTCTATGCGGCGACGTATGACGTGCAGCGGCGTCCGTGGAAACTCATCGAAGGCGGCGCCGGAAGCGGCATCCACAAGACGACGGATGGCGGCAAGACGTGGACGAAACTCGCGGGCGGATTCCCCTCAACCCCACAGGGACGCATCGGCCTCGACATCTACCAGAAGAATCCGAATGTCCTCTACGCCGTGACCGAGAACTTCGGCAAGCGGCCGCCGACCGAGGAAGAGGCCAAGCGCGACCGCGCACGGAAGATCGAGCCGCAGGAGCGGAACATCGGTGGCGAGGTGTACCGGACCGACGATGGCGGCCGGGCGTGGCGAAAGGTGAACGCCGCGAAGGACGACGTCAGCTCGAAGGCCGGCTATTCCTTCAACCAGCTTCGCGTCGACCAGAACAACGACAAGCGTCTCATCATCAACTGCGACTCCCTCCTCAGTTCGGACGATGGCGGGAAGACGTGGGCCGGCCTGACCTGGAATTCACGGAGCCTGTTCGGGAAGGGATTCGGCGATTTCCGCACGATGTGGATCGACCCACAGAACTCCGACCGGTGGATTCTCGGCAGCGACGGCGGGGTACACATCTCGTACGACGCCGGGAAGACGTGCGATCACTACGCCAACATCCCGGGCGGCGAGATCTACTCGATCGATGTGGACATGGACAACCCGTACCACATCTACGCCGGTCTCCAGGACCACGACTCCTGGCGCGGACCGATCAACGGTCCAGCCGGCCGGGTCGGCCCCGAAGATTGGGTCACCGTCGGCGACAACGACGGGATGTACAACCGTGTCGATCCGACCGACAGCCGCTGGGTCTACAACACGTTCCAGTGGGGCGGCCACTACCGGGCCGATCAACGCACGCATACGCGGAAATCGATCGCGCCGACGCGGCCGGCCGGCCAGCCGCCCCTGCGCTACAACTGGACGCCGCCGCTCGCGCTGTCGCCCTTCAACAGTCACATCCTCTACACCGGTGCGCAGGTTCTGTTCCGATCGCTGGATCAGGGCGACCACTGGGAGGAGATCAGCCCCGATCTGACGACGAACGACGCGTCGAAGATTTCGCCGCCGGGGAGCACTGTTCAGTACTGCACCATCACGACGATCTCGGAGTCGCCCATGACCGCCGGCGTAATCTGGGTGGGCGCCGACGACGGCAAGGTGCAGGTGACGAAGAACCACGGCGCGACCTGGACCGACGTCACACCGAAGATCGCCGCCGCCGGGGGACCCGAGAACTACTGGGTGACGCGCGTAGTGGCCTCGCGCCACGCGCCGGGAGCCGCCTACGTCACGAAGTCGGGCCGCCGTTTCGATGAGTTCCGTCCCGTGGTGATGAAGACGACGGACTACGGTGCAACGTGGACGTCGATTGCGGCAAACCTCCAGCAGCGCGCGGTGGATGTCATCGTCGAGGACGTGAAGGACCCGGAGATCCTGTACCTGGGCACGAACCGCGGTGTCTACGTCTCGCTCGATACGGGACGGTCGTGGACGGCGCTGAAGGGCAACATGCCCACGGTGCCCGTGACCGACATGCTCATCCACCCGCGGGAGCGCGACCTCGTTGTGGCGTCGTACGGTCGAGGCCTCTGGGTGGCGAACACCTCGTGGCTCGCCGAGGTGAAGCAGGGCGCGCTCTCCGGGGACTCCCACTTCTTCGCCGTGATCCCCCGACCGCTCCCGGGAGACGGCGCCTGGGGCAACTACGAGCTCTATGGCGACCGCCACCTGGTCGTACCGAATGACGACGGGTTGAACTTCGACTACTTCCTCAAGAACAAGGCGGAAGGGAAGATCACGGTGAGCGTGAGCGACGCCGCCGGCAAGGAAGTCCGCGCGCTCGAAGGCACGGGTGCGGCGGGGCTGAACCGCGTCAGCTGGGACATGACGACCGGGCGGAACCGGCAGGCACAGCCGGGCGAGTACACGGTGACGCTTCACGTGGGGGACAAGACACTGACGCAGAAGGCCCGGATCCTGGTGGCAGGCCATCGATAGGGACCGTGGACGAGACTCGTTCTCACGCCGGGATCGCGAAGATCGCAGGGACACGATCTGCAAGATACACAGATACAGCTCTCTGCGGCCTGGGTGCCCTGTGTTGAATGACAGAAGGAGCGCTATGTTCGACCGTGAGATCTACACAGCGAGACGGGCGGCTCTTCAGAAGCAGTTCAGGAATGGTCTGCTGTTGTTCATGGGCAACAACGATTCGCCGATGAACTACACGGACAACACGTATCACTTCCGCCAGGATTCGTCGTTCCTCTACTACTGGGGCGTCGACGATCCCGAACTGGCGGCGGTGATCGATGTGGACGCCGGCCGGCACACGATCTACGGCCACGACTTCACCATCGACGACATCGTCTGGCGGGGACCGCAGCCGACCATCGCCGAACGCGCGGCCAGGGCCGGGGTGACGGGCACCGGCTCACGTGACGAACTGGCGAAGGCGCTGAACGAGGCGGTCCGTCAGGGACGCCGAATTCACTACCTGCCGCAGTACCGCGCCGACAACGTGCAGTGGCTGACGCACCTGATTGGGATCAGGGCGGAGGCCATCAATCAGCACGCGTCGGTGTCGCTCATCAAGGCCGTCGTGGCACAGCGGGCGTACAAGGGCGCCGAGGAAATCCAGGAAATCGAGACCGCCCTCGAAGTGTCCCACGACATGCACGTCCTGGCGATGAGGATCGCCCGGCCGGGCATGTACGAGCGCGAGGTTGCCGGCGCGATGACCGGGTTGGTGGAGTCGCGCGGCGTGCAGCTCGCGTTCCCGATCATCTTCTCGGTGCACGGGGAGACGCTGCACAACCACTACCACGGCAACCGGATGGAAGCCGGGCAGATGGCGGTGAACGACTGCGGCGCCGATTCTCCGCTGCACTACGCCAGCGACATCACGCGCACGGTCCCGATCGGCGGGAAGTTCGTCGGCCGGCAGCGCGACCTGTACCAGGCCGTGCTGCGCGCGCACAAGAAGGCGCTGGCCGCCGCGAAGCCGGGCGTGAAGTGGATGGACGTCCACCTGCTCGCGTGCCGCAGCCTGGCCGAGGACCTCAAGACGATCGGCTGCATGAAGGGCGATCTCGACGCGGCGGTGCAGGCCGGTGCGCACGCGATGTTCTTCCAGTGCGGCCTCGGCCACATGATGGGCTATGACGTGCACGACATGGAGGGGCTCGGCGAGCAGTACGTCGGCTACGACTCCACCGTCACGCGGAGCACGCAGTTCGGCCTCAAGTCCCTCCGCATGGGGCGCGCACTCGAGCCGGGCATGGTGATGACGGTCGAGCCGGGCATCTACATGATCCCGACGCTGATGGACAAGTGGCGGGCCGAAGGGAAGTTCACCGATTCTCTGAACTACGACGCGATCGACCAGTTCCGCACGTTCGGCGGGATCCGTGTGGAAGACGATGTCGTCATCACCGAGACTGGTTGCCGCGTCCTCGGCAAACCGATCCCGATCGAGATGGAGGACGTCGAGGCGCTGGCGGGGTAGTCCGGCCCTCGTGTCCCGCAATCCGTCCAGGCGGCCGGGGTGTTGCCAGCCGAGAGCCGCTCAGTCGATGCGGTAGTGGCACCCCCGGCTTTCACGCGACTCGATCGCGGCGAGGAGCACCGCCAAGGCCGTCTGGACTCCGTTGCGCAGGCTGATCAGCGGGTCGCTCAGCTCGGACCGCGCGTAGAACCGGCCGATCTCGAGCTGCAACTCCCTCAGGATCTGATGCGCGCGGTCGAGGCGCCGCCGGCTTCGCACCAGGCCGACGTAGTTCCACATGGTCTGGCGAATCGTCAGCCAATCCTGTGCGACGAGCGCCGGATCGACCGGCTCGTTCTCGTTCTGCCAGGGCGCGATCTCCGGCATGTAATAGCCGGCCTTCGACGTGACGTTCTGCGCCGCATCCCGCCCGGCCCGTGTCCCCCAGACGAGACACTCGAGGAGCGAGGTGCTGGCCAGCCGGTTGGCTCCGTGCAGGCCCGTGCACGACACTTCGCCGACCGCGCGGAGGCGGTGCATGCTCGATCGACCCCAGCCGTCCACGGTGATACCCCCGCAGCTGTAGTGCGCGGCGGGCACGACCGGAATTGGCTGGCTCGTGATGTCGATCCCCACCTCGCGGCACTTGCCGTAGATGAGCGGAAAGCGGTGGCGGATCCAATCGGCGGGCTTGTGGCTGATGTCGAGATAGGCGCACGGCAGGCCGGTCTCGTGCATCATCTGATGGATGCCGCGCGCGACGATGTCGCGGGGGGCGAGCGAGCCGTCCGGGTGGTACGCCGACATGAACTCGCGCCCCGTGTCATCGACCAGACGCGCGCCTTCTCCCCGCAGCGATTCCGAGATCAGGAACCGTTCGTCGCTGTGGAAGAGCGTTGTCGGGTGGAACTGCACGAACTGCATGTTGAGGCAGTGTGCGCCCGCACGATAGGCCATCGCGACGCCGTCACCGCACGCCCCCGGCGGATTCGTCGTGTGCAGGAAGATCCGGCCGAGGCCGCCGGTGGCGAGGATCGTCTCTTTCGCCATGAGCGAGCGGACGCGGCGGCTCTCGTGGTCGAAGACGTACGCGCCGACACACGTTGGCTCCCGGTACACGTCGAGCGGGTTGCGCGAGTGGTGCGAGAGGGACAGCAGGTCGATCGCCGAGTGCCTGGTGAGGATCGTCACGTTCGGCTCGCGACGGACCGCCGCGAGCATCGATTCCTCGATCGATCGGCCCGTCCCGTCCGCGCGGTGGATGATTCGCGGGACGGAGTGCGCGGCTTCGGCGGTCAGATCCAGATCGCCGTTCGGCGTGCGGTCGAAGGGGACGCCGGCGTCCTCCAGCAGAACCTCGCGAACGAGCGTCGGGCCCTCTTCCGCGAGCAGGGCCACCGCGGCGGGATCGCACAGCCCTGCACCAGCCGTGATGATGTCGGCGGCGAGACGATCGGGCGAGTCGTTCGCGCCGCGGTAGATGATGCCGCCTTGCGCGTCCCAGGTGTTGCACTGCTCGGGGCGCTCCGCCTTGGTGAGCATCAGCACCTGTGCCCCGGTCCGCGCTGCAGCCAGCGCCGCGGCGCATCCGGCCAGTCCGCTTCCGAGCACGAGCACGTCGATCTGGTCGTTGTTGGCCATGGTCTGATCAGACGTCGAAGTCCAGGGCAATGTCGACTGACGGGGCCGAATGTGTCAGGGCGCCGACCGAGATCGTGTCGACGCCGGCCTCGCCGTACGCCCGGATGTTGGCCAGGGTGATCCCGCCGGACGCCTCGATCCAGCACGAGGCGCCGGCGGGCGTCGAACGAATGCGAGCGACCGCGGCTGCCACCTGCGCGGGCGGCATGTTGTCGAGCAGCACCGCGTCCACGCCGATGTCGAGGGCCTCGGAGAGCTGGTCGAGCGAGTCCACCTCGATCTGCACCGGCACGTCACGGTTGCGATGCTCCAGAACCGATCGAAGCGCGGAACCGATCCCGCCGGCGGCCGCGATGTGGTTGTCCTTGATCAGCACCGCGTCGAACAGTCCGACCCGATGGTTTCGGCCGCCGCCCATGCGCACCGCGTACTTCTCGAGTTGTCGCAGTCCAGGTGTCGTCTTGCGGGTGTCGGATACCGACGCACCCGTTCCGGCGAGGGCCTCGACATAGCGTCTCGTGACGGTCGCGATCCCGGACATCCGCTGCAGCAGGTTCAGTGCGACGCGCTCGCCGGTGAGGATTGGCCTCGCGTCACCGGCCAGGCGCAGGAGCCTCGCGCCGGCTTCAACGGCAGCACCGTCTGCCATCTCGGCCGTGGCCGCGAGGCGACCGTCGAGTTCGTGGAACACGAGACGCGCGATGTCGAGGCCGGCCACCACACACGCCTCCCGCGCCACAATCCAGGCCGTCGCGACGGCGTCCGCCGGGACGGTCCACTCGGTGGTGATGTCGCCCGTGCCGACATCCTCCGCGAGGAAACGGCGGGCCTCCTCGCGAAGCGCGGCGGGTGAGAGCGCATCGGTCGCCATGGTTTCCGGACCCCTACCCGCAGTCGAGCATCCGCTGGAGCGGCACGAGACATTGCGCCCGCAGGGTCTCCGGGAGCGTGATCTCCGGTCGCCGGTCACGCATGCAACGGTACACCTTCTCCAGCGTGTTCAGCCGCATGTGCGGGCACTCGTTGCACGCGCATTGGTTCTCGGGCGGCGCCGGGATGAATGTCTTGTCCGGGCACGCCTTCATCATCTGGTGGATGATGCCGGGCTCGGTGACGACGATGTAGGAGGAGGCGGGGCTGGCGGTCGCGTAGTTCAGGATCGAGGTCGTCGATCCGATGTGATCCGCCAGGCGCAGGATGCGCTCCTCGCACTCGGGATGCGCCAGGACGAGCGCGTCTGGATGCTCGGCTTTCAGCCGCAGCAGCCGGCGCTCGGAGAACGTCACGTGAACCGAGCACGACCCCGGCCACAAGAGCATCTCGCGGCCCGTCTTCTTGATCAGGTACCGACCGAGCTGCTGATCCGGTGCGAAGATGATCGGCCGATCGGCCGGAACCTGCCGGATGATCCGTTCGGCGTTGCTCGACGTGCAGATGATGTCGCTCAGCGCCTTCACGCCCGCGCTGCAGTTGATGTAGCTGATGACGGTGTGCCCCGGGTGCGCTCGCACGAACCGCTCGAACTCGGGCGCCGGGCAACCGTCTGCCAGGGAGCAGCCGGCGGCCAGATCGGGCAGCAGGACCTGCTTGTCCGGGTTGAGGATCTTCGCGGTCTCGGCCATGAAGTGCACGCCGCAGAAGACGATGACGTCTGCCTGCGTCTTCGCGGCCGACTGCGCGAGTGCGAGGCTGTCGCCGATGACGTCCGCGATGTCCTGGATATCGGGTTCCTGGTAGAAGTGGGCGAGGACGATCGCGTTCAACTCGCGCTTGCGCCGGGCGATCTCCTCGAACAGATCGAGCGTCGGTGAGGTACCGCCTTCATCCTTCATCCTACCGCCTTCATCCTTCAACCTACCGCCTTCATCCTTCAAAAAGTCTGTTGCTGCGGCCTGCTTGTAGTCTAACGTAAACTCGAGGACTGTTGGAGCCAGCAGCTGGAGTCCCGGAGCCGTCTTCGTGATCTTCTCGACCCGCGTGCCGTCCAATCTGACGCACAATCGGCTCACCGAGGTCGAGCTCGGCCTTCGTGCGCGCGGCGTCGCGCTCGTCGATCTCACCGAAACCAACCCGACGCGCGTCGGCCTGGCCTACCCGGACGGATTGCTCCAGCCGCTCGGCGACCCGGCATCGCTCCGATACGAGCCTCAGCCGTTCGGTCTTCCCTCGGCTCGCGAAGCGGTGGCGCGCGAGTACCGCGGACCTGGCGCCACCGTCGAGCCGGCCCGCGTCATCCTGACCGCCAGCACGAGCGAGGCCTATTCGTTCCTCTTCAAGCTCCTGTGCGAGCCCGGCGATCAGGTTCTCGTCCCGGTGCCGAGTTATCCGCTCTTCGAGTACCTGACGCGCCTCGACCTCGTCGATGTCCGGCCCTACCCGCTCGAGTACCACGGCACCTGGTCGGTGGATCTGCCGGCACTTCGATCGCTGGTGACGCCGCGGACCCGGGCGATTCTGGTCGTCTCGCCGAACAACCCGACGGGATCGGTGCTCGGTCGCGCCGATCTCGACGGCCTGGCGGGGATCTGCGCCGAGCTCGATCTGGCGCTCATCGGCGACGAGGTGTTCGCCGAGTACCTGATCGATCCACGCGCCGATATGGTCCGGGTTCTCGACCAGGAGCGGGCGCTGACCTTCAGCCTTGGCGGCTTGTCGAAGTCCGGCGGCCTGCCGCAGGTGAAGCTGGGCTGGATGATCGCGGGCGGACCCGAGGCGCTCGTCGACCGGGCGCTGGCCCGGCTCGAAATTGTCTGCGACGCGTATCTGTCCGTGTCCACGCCGGTCCAGCAGGCAGCGGGCGCACTCCTGGCCGCGTCGCGCGACGTCCGCCAGCTCATCGCGGCCAGGACTATCGAGAACCTCACGACGCTGACGCGTCTCGTCCTGGCGTACCCCGCGTGCAGCCTGCTGCGCGTCGAAGGAGGGTGGTCGGCGGTCATCCGGGTGCCGGCCACGCAGAGCGAGGAGCAACTCGTCGTCGATCTGCTCGAACACGATCACGTGCTCGCACATCCGGGCTACTTCTTCGATTTTCCGCGCGAAGCCTACGTGGTCGTCAGCCTGCTGCCGCGGCCCGACGAGTTCGGCCGCGGCGTGAGGTGCCTGCTGGCGCGCGCATGCCCATGATCAGCCCCTCCGCTCACCTCCGTGCCGGCCGCCATGCCGGCCTGCTCATCCCGTTGTTCTCGATGCCCTCGCGTCAGAGCTGGGGCATTGGCGAGATCGGTGACATCCCGCTGATGGCCGCCTGGCTCCGCGGGGCGCACCAGGACCTCCTGCAGTTGCTGCCGATCAACGAGATGGCCGTGGGGCAGCGATCGCCGTACTCGGCGATGACGGCGATGGCAATCGATCCGATCTTCATCAGCGTGCATGCGGTCGAGGAATTCCGGGCGATCGGCGGGGAGGCCGGGATGACGCCCGATTGGCGCGACCGCCTGATGGCGGCCCGCCGGGCGCCAGCCATCGACCACGCGACCGTGCGGAGCGTGAAGGCGGAAGCCCTCCGGGCCGCCTTCGCGCGGTTCAAACGCGAGCACTGGGCGCCCGCATCGTCGCGCGCGGCCGCTCTCCGCGCCTGGAGCGAGGACCAGTCGTGGTGGCTCTCCGACTACGCTTTGTATCGGGCGCTCCGCGCCGCCGACCGCGATCGGCCGTGGCTGGAGTGGCCCACGGCGCTGCGCGATCGAGAGCCGGGAGCGCTCGCACTCGCCCGCCGGGACCTGCGCGACGAGATCCTCTACCGCCAGTGGCTCCAATGGATCGCAGACACGCAGTGGTGCGAAGCCAAGGAGCTGGCGCGGCCCGTTTCGCTCATGGGCGATCTGCCCTTCATGGTCGACGGCGACAGCGCTGACGTCTGGGCCAACGCGGAGGCGTTTCGACTCGACGCGTCGGTGGGCGCGCCGCCCGACGCGTTCAGCGTGACTGGCCAGAACTGGGGGATGCCCGCGTATCGCTGGGACGTGATGCAACGCCAGGACTACCGGTGGCTGCGCGAACGCGCGCGCCGGAGCGCGGCAATCTTCGACGGCTACCGCGTCGACCATCTCGTCGGTTTCTACCGCACGTACCAATTCCCTCTGGACGGCAGCCCGGCTCACTTCTCGCCGGCCCTCGAAGATGAGCAGTTGCGCCTCGGCGAAACCGTGCTGACGATCTTCGCCGAGCCTGGCGCGCGCATCATCGCCGAGGATCTCGGCACCGTGCCGGACTTCGTGAGGGCTTCGCTCGCGCGGCTGGACGTGCCCGGCTACAAGGTCTTCCGCTGGGAGCGCCATTGGTCGAAGGATGGCCAGCCCTACCGCGATCCGGCCGCATATCCGGCCTCATCCGTGGCCACCTCCGGTACGCACGATACCGAGCCGACGGCGGCTTGGTGGGACGGCCTCGACGACGTGGAGCGCAGGAAGGTGCTCGAGGCGCCTGGAGTGGCCGAGCGCCTGGCGGCAGCGGGCGGGCGGGACGCCCGTCCCACTCAGTCATCGCAGGACACCGGATCCACGCAGGCCTTCACGCCCGCCCTGCGCGACATCTTCCTCGAAGTCCTGTTCGCGTCCGGGTCCGACTTCCTGCTCCTGCCGATCCAGGATGTGTTCGGATGGCGCGACCGCATCAACGTGCCCGGGAGCCAGGGCGACCGCAATTGGACCTGGCGCCTGCCCTGGCCAATCGACGATCTGGCGTCCCAACCGGACGCGCGTGAACGATGTCGGGCCCTCCGTGCCTGGACGGAGCGCTGCTCGCGGCAGATCACAGCTTTTGGTGCGCCGGACCGAAAACTGTAACCACCCGCTCGCGGGCCCCGGCCTGCCCTTTTTTTCGATCGCCTGAAATCTCCTGTTTTCAGTCAGCTTCGCCTTGTCTTCGCGCCTCGACCTTGGAGCCGGTCTTGCACAACGTCCGTTCGGTTCCAATGCCCGGACCTATGAACACTTCATTCTTCGACGATGGATTCGGACGACGGTCTCGCGGAACGGACGCTGACGGCGTCCAGACGGAATCACTCCGCCTGTGTCGCGAGTTGTCCGATTCCCCGACGACCGAAGCAGCGCTCGTCGAACGAGCGGGCCGCCTCGCCGGCTTCTCGCACCCGGCGTTTCCCGCGGTCAGGCGGATCGAGCGCGTGCAGGCACCGTCCGGCGGTCTTGTGATCGTCGCGGATGCCGTCGGGGGAGTGAGGCTGTCGGACGTGCTGCGTGGAGCCGAAAGGCGATGGGCCGAGCCGAACCACGACGCGGCCGTCGAAGTGGTCCGCCAGGTGACCGCCGCGATTGCGGCGCTCCATCGCCATTCACGTGACCTGGCCCACGGCGCGATCGGCCCCGAGCGAATTGTCCTCGGGCCCGACGGCAGGTCATCGGTCGTCGATGGCGTCCTCGGTCCGGCTCTCGAGGGCCTGCAGAAGGGACGCACGCCGCTCTGGACGCAGTTCCGGGTGCCCGTCCCCTCGGTCGCCGGTTTCGCGCGATTCGATCAACTGACTGACGTGATGCAGATCGGCGTGCTCGCGCTCGCGCTCGTGAGCGGCAGGCTGCTGGGCCGCGACGAGTTCCCACGCAGCCTGTTGGACCTGCTCGCACAGGCGTCGACGGCCGATCCCTTGACGGCACGTCCGGTGCTGTCGCGGTCGATGCGTTCGTGGATCACGCGGACGTTCCAGCTCGAGCCGCGTTCGTCGTTCCGCACGGCGATCGAGGCGGAGTCCGCGCTGACCGAGATCCTCGGGCGAGAGCCTGGCTGCAGGCCGTCGCCCGCCGCTGTTCGGCAGTACCTCGAGGCCTGCCTGCCCGAATCGAACGCGGCGCCGACACCGGCCGAGGACGACGGCCGCGCGGGAGCGCCGCCACGCGACGGGCGTCGCGGCGAGTCGGCCAGCGAGACCGCCCGCCAGGCCGAGCGGTTCGCGACCGTCCGGATCTTCAACGCGACGGTGCCTCATCCGAAGCCGACCGCCTCGCGCACGGTGGCGATGCTGCCGGCTGCGGCCCCCGCCGCCTCGTCAGCCCTGGACAGACGGGCCACGCGGGCGGTCAGGACCGGCGCGGTGTCTCTCGATGCCCTTCAGTCGGTCTTCCGCTGGATGGCCGGGCAGATGTCGTGGTTGAACTGGATGTCGGTACGCGCGGCGCTCCGTGTCGCCGTGGTCGCGTGCGGGCTGATGGCGCTGTTCGGCGTCACCTACCTCGGCGCACGCGGATACCTCGGGTTGTCCGGGATCGCGGGCGGCACCGGCACCCTGGTCGTCGAGTCACGACCCTCCGGCGCCAGCCTGATCGTGGATGGCTTTGCCAAGGGAGCGACTCCGGCCACGCTTCAATTGAGCGCCGGCGACCACACGATTGCGCTCCACACATCGCGCGGCACCACGCTCGTTCCAGTGACCGTCGTCGCCGGGACGCGCAAGGTCGAGCGCGTCGAGATTCGCCAGCGTGGCCGCTCTCCGAAGTCGGGATTGACGCCAGCATTGCCTGCGGCTCGACTCCAGCAGTAGCATGGTCCTTTGCGGGTCCACCGCCAAAGGAGAGTCGAGCCATGAAGCGTTTGCTGCCGCTCGTCCTGTTCGCCGCACTCCTGGCCCTGCCTGCCGCCGCGCAGACCGCACCGCCGGCCGGCGCCGCGGCGCCGAGCCCCGACGGTTTCACCAAGATCATCAAGACCTCGTTCGACGGCATCACGCGGTTCCTCGCCGCGTCGGCCGAGAAGATGCCCGAGGCGCAGTTCGGGTTCAAGCCGACGCCCGAGGTTCGGAGCTTCGGGGAGATCCTCGGCCACGTCGCGAACTCGCAGTTCAGCTACTGTGCGCGGATCAAGGGCGAGAAGAACCCGAACGAGGGCAATGACATCGAGAAGAAGACGGCCAAGGCGGACCTCGTCAAGGCGCTGAACGACTCGATCACGTACTGCTCCACGGCGTATGCCGACATGACCGACGCGAAGGCGCTCGAATTGCTGCCCGTGCCGCCCGCGCCGGCTGGCGTGGCCGCGAACCGACCCGCCCCGGCGCCGGCTCCCAAGGTCAGGCTGCTACTCGGCAACATCACCCACGACTGGGAGCACTACGGCAACCTGGTGACCTATATGCGGCTCAAGGGCATCGTGCCGCCGTCGAGCGAGCCCAGGCGCTAGCGGCGTTTGTTGGCCCAAGTAAGTTCTACACACTGCATTGACGCGATGCGGCCGTGAGCGTCCGGGCCTCGGCCGCCCGGTCGCCGCCCGGCTCGCGATCCCACAGGATTTCCGACACTCTCACGTACCGCCGCGATCGTCCGCGGCTGGCGTGTCTTTCGCTCTGATCGTGCGGCGTGAGGGAGGGCTTTCCCGTCAGCATCGCCGACCTCGTGGCGTCGGGACAGCGGCCGAGCCCGGCGGAAGCGGTCGCGGTCGTCCTCGAAATCTGTACGCAGGTCGTCTGTCACGAGCCCAGCCACGCGGTTGCGCGTCCCATCTCCTCGAAGACGACATTCCTCGACCCGAGCGGCGCCGTGATCGTCGCCGGTGGAGCGCCCGGGGAAGACGACCAGACCGTGCCCCTGCTGGGGCACCTGTTGCGTGAGATGCTCCCTGGGTACGACGGGGACGAGGCCGTGCCACCCAGGCTCCGGGAGATTGTCTCGGAGACCACGCGGGCCGGGCTGGCGTCGCGGGCAAGGTATCGCTCGGTAACCCTGCTGGCTTCGGCGCTCGCGCGCCTCGGCCCGAACCAGCGCCACGCGGCGGTTCGGGCGCTCTACGAGCGCTGTCGCACCGCGGCGGCGAGACCGGGCGAGGAGACCGGCGGCCAGCCGCGCGTTGAGACCGCACGGCCTCCGCAGCGGGGTCGCCGCCCGTCGGCTCGCCGGCGGGCGGCCACGGCGGCATTCGTCGGTGTGCCGCTCCTGATGCTCATGGGCGCTGGCGCTGCCTACTGGTGGTCCGACGAGCATCCCACGAGGCTGCCTCAGCGGCCCGGCCTCACGCGTCCCCAACTCACCGCACCGCACGGCCAACCTGGACGGGAGCTGTTGCAGGCGCCGATCCAGGCCCCGGCGCGATCCGCCCGCAGGTCATAGACGCCCCATTCGCCTTTTCGATACACTGACCCCGCATGCGTTGTCCAGCGGCCAGCCGGTTCTGTTTCGGCCTCGCTCTGCTTCTCGGCGTCTCAGGGTGTGTTCAGGACGCCGAACGGCCGCGATCCGGGCGGCCCGACATCTTCCTGGTATCGGACACCGAGACGATCGAGGGGCGGATTCCGCGCGCGGCAACGCTGGCGAGCCTGCTCCACGACGTCCGCCTGCGCGACGATCTCGTCCAGCGGATGGTCGCCCTCTCGAACGCGCTCTTCGACCCGCGACGCCTCAAGGCCGACAACCGGTACCGTCTCGAACGCACGGTGGACGGCCTGCTCCGCAGCTTCGAGTGCCAGATCGACACTGACCGGTTTCTGCGGATCGTCGGCCAGTCCGACGAGCGGCCGGTGGAGCTGAAGGCCGAGTTGGTCGCGTATCACAAGCAGCGCGCCCTCGTCTCGCTTCGCGGGGAGATCAACGAGTTCGCACCATCCCTCTTCGCGGCCATGGAAGAAGCCGGGGAAGGTCCGGACCTGTCCGTCGAACTGGCGGACATCTTCGGTGGCGAGATCGATTTCAACTCGGAACTGCAGCCAGGTGACGAGTTCAGTCTGACCTTCGAGAAGATCTATCGGGAGGGTCAGTTCTCGGGCTACGGCGGCATTCTGGCGGCCGAGTTCAGCAACAGCGGGCGGGTGCTCAGGGCGGTCCGCTATACGCTGCCCGGCGGCAAGCCCGGTTACTACGACGCCGACGGGCGGTCGTTGCGGCGGTTCTTCCTGAAATCCCCGCTGAAGTTCGCGGCGTCGGTCAGTTCCGGGTTCTCCAGGGCCCGCCAGCATCCGATCCTCCGCATCGTACGGCCGCATTTTGGCGTGGACTACCGGGCGCCAGCCGGCGCGCCGGTCGTCGCGGTGGCGAACGGGACAGTCGTGGCGGCGGGCTGGAGCGGGGAGGCCGGCCGGCTCATTCACTTGCGGCACGCCAGCGGGTACGAAACGCTCTACATGCACCTGGCATCGATCTCGGCCGGCGTGCGGGTCGGCGCGCACGTGAGCCAGGGAGACGTTATCGGCCGGGTGGGGATGACCGGCCTGGCGACCGGCCCCCACCTCGACTACCGCGTGAAGAAGGGCGGCAGCTATCTCAACCCGCTGGTCGTGCACCGGTCGCTACCGCCAGGCGAACCGATTCCCCCGGCACTTCTCGCGCAGTTCAGGACCGCACGCGACCGAGTGCTGGCGTGGCTCGTGCCCTCCACCCGGGCGGCGACGGCCGACGGCCACTGATTCGGAATCGGCCGGCCATTCAACGGCCTCGCGGGTTGGCGCGTCTTCAGGAAGACTTCACGAAGCCTCACTTGCCTAACGTCATTTGGTTCGTTAGGCTATTCAGCGGCCGTTTATTCGGCCCCGCCCCGTGTTCAGGCGTGTAACCCTCTGCGCGACCCGACGTGCGGGTCGCCCGCCGCGAGCCAACAGATGTCTACCATTCGTCCGTTCAACGCACTGAGACCACTTCCGGCAAACGTCGATCGCGTGTCGGCCGTTCCATACGACGTCGTGAACACCGAAGAAGCGCGCGCGATGGCCGCCGGCAATCCTCTGAGCTTCCTGCACGTGTCGCGCGCAGAGATCGATCTGCCCGCGGCGACGGATCCCTACTCGGATGCCGTCTACAACCGTGCGCACGCGAACTTCAACGCGCTCCGCGCGAACGCCCCGCTGGTGGTGGAGGAGACGCCCGCCGTCTACTTCTACCGTCTGAAGATGGGCGACCACTACCAGACCGGCCTGGCGGCCTGTTACTCGGTTGACGAGTACGACCGCGACTTGATCAAGAAACACGAGAAGACCCGCCGCGACAAGGAGGACGACCGGACGCGCCACATCAGCACGCTGCGGGCGCAGACGGGGCCGGTGTTCCTCACCTACCGCGCGTCGAAGAGCGTCGACGCGATGGCCGCGAAGGTGACGTCCGGAGCGCCGCTGTTCGATTTCGAATCCGCCGACAAGGTGCGCCACACGATCTGGGCAGTGACTGGCGCCGACCTCGACGCCGTGATCGAGGCCTTCGGCGAGCTGCCGTGCCTGTTCATCGCCGACGGTCACCACCGTGCGGCGAGCGCGGGCCGCACGCGGAAGTACCTCGCGGAGAAGTCGCCGGACACGAACAACGCGGAAGCGGACTGGATGCTCGCGGTGGCGTTCCCCGACAACCAGACGCAGATCCTCCCGTACAACCGCGTGGTGAAGGACCTTGCGGGTCACACGCCCGAGACGTTCCTGGCGGAGTTGAACAAGCGCGTGTCGGTGGCCGACGGCGCGGCGACCCCGACGAAGAAGGGCGATGTGTCGATGTACCTCGACGGCCGCTGGTACGCGTTGAAGCTGCGGACGCCCGCAGGCAGCAAGGACGTCGGCAGCACGCTCGACGTCAGCCTGCTGCAGGATCAGGTTCTTTCCCCGCTGCTGAACGTCGGCGACCCGCGCACCGACAAGCGGATCGATTTCGTCGGCGGGATTCGTGGCACCGGCGAGCTGGAGAAGCTCGTGAAGAGCGGCAAGGCGGCGATCGCGTTCTCGCTGTTCCCGGTCGGCGTGGACGACCTGATGCGGATCGCCGACGCCGGCGAGATCATGCCTCCCAAGTCCACGTGGTTCGAGCCCAAGCTTCGTGACGGTCTCCTAACCCATCTCATCTAACAGGACCGCGGCCGGCCGCGGACCAAGGATGCGCAGCCATGAAAGTGCTCGTAGCTGACAAGTTCGAGAAGAGCGGAATCGAGGGACTGAAGGCGACCGGGTGCGAGGTCATCTTCGAACCGGACCTCAAGGACGCGACACTGACCGAGGCGATCGGCAAGACGGGTGCTGAAGTCCTCGTCGTGCGCTCCACACAGGTCACCGAGCCGATGATCGATGCGGGCAAGCTGAAGCTGATCGTCCGCGCGGGTGCCGGGTACAACACGATCGACGTGAAGGCCGCGAGCAAGCGCGGCGTCTACGTGTCGAACTGCCCCGGCAAGAACTCGATTGCCGTCGCCGAGCTGACGTTCGGGCTGATCACGGCGCTCGATCGCCGGATTCCGGACAACGTGGCGGAGCTCGCGCGCGGCAAGTGGAACAAGAAGGAATACTCGAAGGCCAAGGGGCTCTACGGTGCCACGCTCGGCATCCTCGGCTTCGGGAAGATCGGCCAGGAAGTGGCCAAGCGCGCGATGGCGTTCGGCATGAACCTGGTGATCTGGAGCGAGATGGGCGTCACGGTGGATCGCGACGCCATCCCGGTTGACCTGCCGCTGCTGCTCCAGGTGCGTCCCGGTGCGGGCGCCCTCATCGAGGAGCGCATCACCGTCGTCAAGACACCCGGCGAAGTGGCGGAGAAGTGCGACATCCTCACGATCCACCTCGCGTCGAGCCCGCTGACCAAGAACATCGTCAACGCCGACGTGCTCGGCCGCCTGAAGCCCGGCGCGTATGTGATCAACACCGCGCGTGCGGACGTGGTGGACTACAAGGCGCTGGCGAAGGTCGTGAAGGAGAAGAACGTTCGCGCGGGCGTCGACGTGTACCCCGGCGAGCCGGCGGGCGCGACGGCCGATTTCACCACCGAGATCCTCGGCCTGCCGGGCGTGTACGGGACGCACCACATCGGAGCGTCCACCGACCAGGCCCAGGAAGCCATCGCGGCCGAGACGGTCCGCATCGTCAAGACGTTCAAGGAGACCGGCCGCGTACCGAACGTCGTGAACCTGGTGAAGAAGACCCCCGCCAGCTACACGATGATCGTGCGCCACAAGGACCAGCCCGGCGTGCTGGCGTGCGTGTTCGGCAAGCTCGGGTCCGCCGGCATCAACGCCCACGAGACCGAGAACATCGTCTTCGAGAGCGCCGAGGCGGCGATTGCCCGCGTGAACATCGACAAGGAACCGCCGGCCGACATGGTCGAATCGCTCAAGACCTGCAACGGCATCATCGAAGTGAGCGTGGTCGCCCTGTCGGCGAAGTAATCACTGTCGCGCGGGTCCCCGGACCCGCGATCTCAGGAGTTCAGCTGTATGTCCACAACCGCCCGCATCTTCAACTTCGCCGCCGGCCCCGCCGTCCTGCCGCTGCCCGCCCTCGAGGAGGCACAGCGTGATCTGGTGGCGCTGCCCGGCGTCGGCATGTCCGTCCTCGAGATCAGCCACCGCTCGAAGGTGTTCGAGGCCATCATCGGCGAGTGCGAAGCGAACATCCGGAAGCTCGCGAACATCCCCGAGAACTACCACGTGCTGTTCCTCCAGGGCGGCGCGACGACGCAGTTCTCGATGGTGCCGATGAACCTGCTCCCGGCCGGCCAGTATGCCGACTACATCGTGACCGGCGCGTGGTCGTCGAAGGCCGTGAAGGAAGCCAGGAAGGTTGGCGCCGTCAACGTGGCGTTCGACAACAAGGCCGAGAACTACCTCCGCCTGCCGAAGAAGGAAGAGGTCAAGCTCACGCCGAACTCGGCCTACGTGCACATCACGACGAACGAGACGATCCACGGCGTCGAGTTCCACAAGCTGCCGGACTATTTCGGCGACGCCACCGTCGTGGCCGACACCTCGTCGCACATGTTCAGCCGCCCGCTCGACATCCAGAAGTACGGGATGATCTACGCGGGAGCGCAGAAGAACATCGGCCCCGCCGGCGCCACGCTCGTCATCATCCGTGACGACCTGGTGAAGAAGGCCGCCGAGCGGCCGTCGTACGCCAACCTGCCGGTCATGCTGCAGTACGGCACGCACGTGCCCGAGAAGTCGCTGTACAACACGCCGCCGGTCTTCACGATCTACATGGTCGGCCTCGTGATGAAGTGGCTGGTGTCGCTCGGCGGCCTCGACGCGATCGACAAGATCAACGAGCGCAAGGCCGGCAAGCTCTACGCCGAGATCGACCGCACGGGGTTCTTCAAGGGGCACGCGGCGAAGGACTGCCGGTCGCGGATGAACGTGACGTTCCGGCTCCCGAACGAGGAGCTCGAGGCGAAGTTCGTGAAGGAGTCGAAGGCGGCCGGGCTCGACGGCCTCAAGGGCCACCGGTCGGTGGGCGGCCTGCGCGCCTCGATCTACAACGCCTTCCCCGAGGAGGGCGTGGACGCCCTCGTGTCGTTCATGAAGGAGTTCGAGAAGAAGAACGGGTAGCGGACCGACTGGTTGCGGGCCTGCCGCCTTCGCCGGACGGCTCCGGCGAGGCAGGCCGCGCCCGCGGTCGGATTCTCAGGGGCGGGTCTTCGGGCCCGCCTCTCTTCTTGTACGCCCGGGCCGGGGGGAACGCACCTGTCCCGCGAGGGCAAGTGATGGGCACGCTGCGGATCGAAAAACGATGGAGTAGAGGGACGAAGGACAGAAACGCCGGCGGAAATCATGCAGCCGTTTTGACGCCCCGACCAAGGCGATCCAGCCGCTGATAGTGGCCACGTTGCGTTGAACGTTTCTTGATTCTTGTACTACCCTTCGTACATGAGCCACACGGTCCGAGCCGTGATATACGCCAGGGCCTCGACACTCGATCGGGAGCCGGGGGATCAATCACAGGAACTTCGGCGCCAGGCTGAAGCGCGCGGTTGGACGTGATGCGAAGCGCCGTCGTGTCGAAGTCCGAAGGCATCGGCGCCACCCCGCCAGCAGGGTAGCCGCAATTGCACAGCCTCGGCGCCATCGTGGAGATCCAGCCGGAACGTGCCGCAAGCAGGCCCACGCCGGGCTCGCGGGGCGAGGGCGCAGGCCACCCGACTCGGGCGACATGTCGCGGTTGGCAGCCCGTGGTGGAAGTCGCGGCGCAGCACCGAGGGCGACGATGCGCCCAGCCGGCCAGGAGCGACGACCGAGAATATCGGGCCATATTCGAGGGAGGAGCAACGCAGCCGGGTGGGATGCAGCGTCGGCCGAATGCCGGCGGGACTTTCACCATGCTGTTAGGCCTGTCGAGCGCATGCCGTCGGCGAAAAGGCCCTCCGTACCGCAGGCTGCCGAGCAACGAGGTGTCTCACAATCCACGGCGCAACGGTCGCTGGTGTCCCAGAAGACCCTGTCGTCCGGTGCTGCCGTTCCGCCTGCTCCGTCGAACGGTCTCTATACCGGTGATCACACGAGTTGACGAGGAACCGTTCAGGTGGTGGGATGCCGCAAGTGGCGACTGCCCGAACAGGACCCGCCCGGACGTCAACTCGAGTGAGATGGAGTACCGTCACGTCGGCAAGCCGGTCTCCATCATTTCTTCACAACTTCCATGTAACCTGTCTGCGTTGGAGGTACAGGTCGATGATGAATGGACGCAGGGTCGGGATCGTGGAAGTGCTGGTGATCGCCCTGACGGGCGTGTTGATGACCACGCTCGGAGCGCAACAGGCGCCGCCGCCTCTCGCGACCGGCGCGGAGCCGCCCGCGCAAATGCGCGAGAGGGCGAACGCTTTCTTCGAGGCGCTGGCCAGCGGCGACGCCGGACGATTCGAGAAGATGGCGCAGGAGAACTTCACACCGGAAGCGCTCGCGCAACGCTCGCCCGAGAACCGGAAGCAGCTCGTTCAGCGGGTCGCCTCCGACTTCGGCAAGCTGACGCTCGCCAGCGTCGCGGTGGACGACCAGAACCCGGTGAAGATGGCCGTGACGGGCGCCACCGGCATGGAGGGGACCATCGAGTTGACGCTCGAGCCGGCACCGCCGTACCGCATCGTCAAAGTGGGGATGAGGGTCGAGGCGGGAGGCGGGCGCCGAGGTGACCCGCGTCCGGATCCCGAGCCGGCGGGCCCACCGCCGCCTGTCAACGGTGCGATGACGACCGCGCAACTCTCGCAAGCTCTCGATGGACACCTGGCGAAACTTGCAGACGCTGGAGCGTTCTCCGGAGCCGTGCTCGTCGCGAAGAACGGCACGACCGTCTACGAGAAGCCGTTCGGCCTCGCAGAGCGAGACAAGAAGGTCGCGGTCACGCCGGCGACCAGGTTCAACCTCGGATCGATCAACAAGAGCTTCACCAAGGTCGCAATCGCCCAGTTGATGGCGCAGGGCAAGGTCGCCCTGACCGACACGATCGGGAAGCTGCTGCCCGACTACCCGAACGAGAAGGCACGCGCGGCGACAATCGATCAACTGCTGCATCATCGGGCCGGCATCGCGGACTTCTTCGGCCCCGACTTCGCCAAGGCCCCGAAGTCCGGGTTCCGGTCGAACAACGACTACTTCCGCTTCGTCGCGGCCAAGCCGCTGCTCTTCGAACCGGGCGCCCGCATGCAGTACTGCAACGGCTGCTACATCGTCCTCGGTGCTATCATCGAGCGGGTTTCCGGCATGCCCTACGAGGACTACATCGCCCGGCGCGTGTTCGAGCCTGCCGGGATGAAGAGCGCGGCATTCCTTCAGACCGACCGGTCTCCCGCCGACATGGCGGTCGGCTACACACGCCGCGGGCCCGACGGACCCGTCGACCTGCACAGCAACGAACAGATGCACGGCGCCGCGGGCAGCGCTGCCGGCGGCGCCTACGCGACGGTTGCCGACCTCCTGGCGTTCGACAACGCCCTCCGGGAGAAACGGCTGATCGACGACAAGATGACCGCGTGGGTGCTCGATGTCGATGGCGTCGGTGGGGGGCGGGCCATGGGCTCGCTGGGGATTGCCGGCGGGGCGCCTGGCTGCAACGCCGTGCTCGAGTCCGACGGCACCTGGACGGTTGTCGTGCTCGAGAACGCCGACCCTCCGGCCGCCGAGCAGTTGGGCGCCGCGATATACCGGCAACTCGCGGGCGGGAACAAGGGATAGAGCCGCAGTGTCGCTGGTGCTGATCGTGGAAGACGACGAGGTGGTGGCCAACACGCTCGTGCTGTATCTCGAGCACGCCGGCCACACCGTGGCCACCGCGCGGGACGGCATCTCGGGACTGGAACGGGCCACGCAGTCGGACGTCTCCCTCGTCGTGCTCGATTGGATGCTTCCCGGACTGAACGGCTACGAGGTGTGTCGTCGCCTTCGCGCGGTGTCCAACGTGCCCATCATCATGCTGACGGCGCGGACGTCCGAGGAGGATCGCGTCCGCGGCCTCGATGGCGGCGCCGACGACTACGTGCCGAAGCCGTTCAGTCCCAGGGAAGTGGTAGCCCGCGTGCACGCGCTGCTCCGCCGCGCGGGCGACCCCGGCGCCGAGCCTGCCGAACCGACCCGCGTCGGCGACCTCGAAGTGGATCACTGGCGGCGCGAGGCCCGCCTGGCCGGCCAGGCGGTCGGGCTCACACCGACCGAGTTCCGACTGCTCGAAACGCTGGCACGGCATCCGGGTCGAACGTTCACGCGCGAAGAACTCATCGCGAGGACCTTCGGGCCCGACTACGAGGGACTCGATCGCACGGTCGACACGCACGTGACCAATCTGCGGCGGAAGCTCGAACCGCAGGGCGGACATCGCTACATCGTCACGGTTCACGGGCTCGGGTACCGCCTGGCGCTGTCCGATGACGACTAACCTCCGGACCAGGCTGCTCCTGACCGTCGGCGGCCTCGCGCTCGCCGCGCTCGTCGCGGTTGCGCTGGCCGCCCGGCAGGGCGCCCGTCAGGAATTCATCCGATTCCAGGAAACCGAACGGCGTGCCGAGTCCTCTGGACTGCCGGATCTGGCACGCGAGCTGGCACACGAACTCGACGGCCATTGCTGCGCTCCGGTGCCCATGGCGGCAATCGGGCGACGCGTGCCGGCGACGGCGCTTCTGGTCGTGACCGGCGCCGACGGCGGGTTGGTGGCGTCCGCCGGGAAGGCGGTCGCCCAACTCGAAGACCTGTCAGTTCACGTCGCGGGAGACGTCATCAGCCTCGACGCCACCCGACGCGGGGGGCGGATCGTGAACCGGATTGGCCTTCGGTTCCGGCTCAGCCCGCTGCCCGTTCGGCTTGGCGATGGCCGACCGGCCTTCCTGTTTCTGCTGCCACTCCCGGACGAGCAACGAGATCGAAATGCGAGCGCGTTTCTCGGCTCGCTCGATCGACGTCTGCTCGTGGCGACGGCGGTCGTGGCCGTGCTTGCCGTGTTCCTGACCTGGCTGCTGGCCCGGGGAGTCGTTCGCCCGCTGCAGGAGTTGCGTGCAGCGACGGGGGCCCTGGCGCGCGGCCACCGCTCGCATCGCGTGGTGCCTCGGGGCAGCCGTGAGACCCGAGATCTCGCCGCGTCGTTCAACGACATGGCGTCGGCACTCGAGCGCGAGCACCAACTGCGGCAGGATCTCGTGAACGACGTGGCCCACGAGCTTCGCACGCCTCTCACGGCTCTCCGCTGCCGCCTCGAGACCGTGCTCGATGGCCTCTCGCCCGATCCCGCCGCGGCCATTCGCGACCTGCACGAGGAAGTGCTCCACCTCGGCCGCCTGGTTGACGACCTCCAGGAACTGGCCACCGCGGAGGCACGCGAACTCAGGTTGCAGATCCAGGACGTCGGCGTCGATGCGGTCGTACGGTCGGCGGTGCGGGCGGCTGGTCTCGACGAGGACAGCCGCGTGCGCCTTCTTCTCGCACCAGGCCTCGTCGCCCGCGCGGACGCCGCCCGTCTCCGGCAGGTCGTGTTGAACCTGCTCACCAACGCCGTCCGCCACACGCCCCAGACCGGGCGCATCGAGGTTCGAAGCCGCGCCGACGGCAGCGAGGCGGCGATCGAGGTTGAGAACACCGGCAGCCATCTCGACGAGGACCAGCTGAAGAGGATCTTCGATCGCTTCTATCGTGCGGATCCGGCTCGCCAGCGCGTGACCGGCGGCTCGGGGCTCGGCCTGGCGATCGTGAAGCATCTCGTCGAGGCACAGGGCGGCCGGGTCCGGGCCGCGAGCGGCCGGGACACTGTCACGGTTGGCATCGCCCTGCCCGCGGCGCGCGAGTAGCCGCACGAGCGCGTCCTGCCTCTCCTCGCGACGGACCGTAGTTCTTGCAGCCGGCCCCGAAGCTCGTCAGAATGGGCACGCGACACGGTTCAGGGGACTGGCGCTCATGTCTCAACCAGGGCAGACAGCGCGCGATCGCGCTGAAGATTTTCTGACGATCGCCGCCGAATTCCACCTCGGCGACCTCCTCACCGAATCGTCACATCCGCGTTCGGCCGGTCTCTGCGGCGTCGCACGAGAGAACGCGGCGGCGGGTCTTGGCGTGCTCTTCGACGTGGACCGCGACGTGGTGGAGACGTACGACACGTGGTCGCGATCGAATCAGCCGGAACAGATCGTCCAGGAACTCCTCGGGGCTCTCCTGGGCGGCGGCCGCGTGTTCTTCACGGGCTGCGGCGCCACCGGCCGTCTCAGCATTCAACTCGACGCCGCCTGGCGCGCGTTCTGGCAGGAGCGGCGCGCGTGCGGCCGGGCCACACCCAGTCCCGACCGCTGGGAGAATCGTACCCGCAGCGTGATGGCCGGGGGTGACTACGCGCTGATCAAGTCGGTGGAGGGGTTCGAGGATTTCGCCCCGTTCGGTCGCAAGCAGATTGGCGACCTCGGCGTGAAAACCGGCGACGTCGTCTTCGCAATCACGGAGGGCGGCGAGACATCATTCGTCATCGGCACGGCCTGGCAGGGGCTGGATGCCGGCGCTCGCGTCTTCTTCGTCTACAACAACCCCGATGACCTGCTGCGTGCGCACGTCCGCCGAAGCCGTGAGGTGCTGGACGAGGCGCGCATCCAGAAGGTGAACCTGACGACCGGGCCGATGGCCATCACCGGATCGACGCGCATGCAGGCGACGAGCATCCAGCTCGCGGTGATGCTGACGATCCTCGAGATGGTGCTGCGGGAGATCCTGGCCCGGGAAGGCGCGCTCGATGCGGGTTTCGGCGCCGCCGGCCAGGTCCCGGGCGCGGTACGGGCGGCGCTCGCAGACGTCAACGCGGAACTGGCCAGCGCCCGGGTGCGGGAGGCCCTCGGGCGCATCGTCGAGACCGAAGAGCGGGTCTACCGGTCTGGCGCGCGCACGTCGTACTTCGCGGATTCGCTCGGCATCGATGTTCTCACCGACACCACCGAGCGAAGCCCGACGTTCTGCACGCCGTCGTTCCGCAAGTGGGACGATCACGATGCGTCCGAGTCGTGGGCGTTTCTCTTCACTCCGGTCGAGTCCACCGGCGAGGCGTGGACACGCCTGCTTCGCAGGCCGCCGCAGACGATCGAGTGGAGCGATCGGGACCTGGCGGCCCTTCTCGACGCGGAGGCCGCGGTTCGGCAGAAAGCCGTCGTTCGGGAGATCGGCTGCCGCGAACTGATGCGGTTCCGCATTGGCCTGGACGGACTCGTCCAGCGTCCGACACGACCGCAGGACGCCGTGCTCGCAGTCGTGTGCGAACGCGACATGGTGCTGATGGGCGATGCCGACTCGACATTGTCGTCCAGGCTGGCGGAGGCCCGCGAGGTCGGTGCCGCGGCCCTGCTCGTCGCGATCGGTCGCGCGGCCTTTCTCGAGGAACTCGAGCGGTCAGCGGCGTTTCAGTTGGCTGGTTTGACGGTGACGCTTCGCATTCCCGACGGCCGGTTCCTGCTCGACCCGCTCACCCGCGTGGGAGCCAAGATGCTGCTGAACGCGCTATCCACCTGCACGATGGTGCGGCTGGGGCGCGTCATCGGCAATCGAATGATCTGGGTGGTGCCGAGCAACCTGAAGCTGATTGACCGGTCCGCGCGCTATATCCGCGACCTGGCCAACGTGAGCTACGAACGGGCGTGCGAGGCGCTGTTCGAGGTCATCGACTTCATCGAGCCGCGTCGCCGTGCGGGGAAGGCCTACCCGCCGCCCGTCGGTGTTGCCACGATGTGTCTGCGTCACGGCCTCGACCTCGAGGCCGCTGAGGCGCGCCTGCACGAAGAATTGGCGTGACCGAACCCTCGACGTCGCGGCGGCTCACGCCCTGATCTTCTTCCGGGCTGTCGGGCGCGCGGGCGTCTTGCTCGTCGCGGCGGCCGCGCGGCGCCGAGCCCCGGCGGTGCGGCGGCGCCCCGCCTCGTACTGGCTGACGTACTCGTCCACCGACACGCTGCCAATCGTTTCTTCGATGACCTCGATGGGCACATCCTCCAGCGTGCGGAAGCGGAGACACGCTTTGCCCTTGTCGAGTTTCTTGCCGGCCTTCCTGAAGCCGCTTTGCAGCGCCTTCTCGGCGGCCGGGTTCATGTAGACGGACATCAGGTGGAGCGCGACATAGCCCTTCTGAGAAGCGAGCGCCGCGTAGCAGAGCGGCTGACCGTTGTAGGTCTTCGGATAGCGGCTGAGCGGGATGGCATAGCTGATCATGCCGTAGCCCATCGACTCACGGTAGCCCTTCGGCAGGCTCCGGACGATGGCGTTCCTGAGCGCGGCCACAAACTCGCGGCGCTCCGGGGACAATTCGGCCAGGTACTCCTTCACGTTCGCCGCTGTACTCTTCGCCATCAGCGCCTCCACTGGCCCTTCAACGGATCCCGCCCGAATCGAACGTGCCAGCCAACTGGATGGACATCCCGGTTCGGACCGCTGTCGCGTGTGACGGTGGAAGCATCTTAACAGAAAGAAAAGGCCGCCCGTCCCGAAGGACGAGCGGCCGAGCGATCACGAGGCGGGCACGGCCTGCCTACTTCTTGACGAACTTCTTCACGAACTGGCCAACCGTCTGGTCGAGATTCGGCGTGCCGATCTCCTGCAACTGGTAGGTGACGCGCACGGTGGGCTTCTTGATCTTGATGATCCGGTTCAGATCAATCGGGGTGCCGATCACGACCACGTCGCACGGAACCTTGTTGATCGTCTCTTCCAGGTCCCTCACCTGGCCGGCTCCATATCCCATCGCGGGCAGCAGCGTGCCGATGCCGGTGTACTTCTTGAAAGTGTCGGTGATCGACCGGACCGTGTACGGACGCGGGTCGACGAGTTCTCGGGCGCCGTACTTGTTGGCCGCCACCACGCCGGCGCCGATCTTCATCTCACCGTGCGTGAGCGTCGGGCCGTCCTCGACCACCAGGGCGCGCTTGCCGGTCAGGCGTTCGGGGTGGTCGATGAAGATGGGCGACGCGGCATCGATCATCACCGCCTTCGCATTGACCTTGCGGATGTTCGCGCGCAACTGATCGACGGCCTTCGGCTCCGCGCTGTCGATCTTGTTGATGATCACGATGTCGGCCATCCGGAGGTTGGCCTCGGCCGGGTAGTAGCTCAGTTCGTTTCCGACCCGCAGCGGATCGGCCACGACGATCGCGAGATCCGGCCTGTAGAACGGCATGTCGTTGTTGCCGCCGTCCCACAAGATGACGTCCGCTTCGGCCTGCGCCTGCTCGAGGATGGCGCCGTAGTCCACACCGGCGTAGATGATGATGCCCTCGACGATGTGCGGCTCGTACTCCTCCATCTCCTCGATCGTGCACTTGTGCTTCTTGAGGTCGGCGAGGCTGCCGTACCGCTGGACCTTCTGCTTCTCGAGGTCGCCGTAGGGCATCGGATGCCGGATCGCCGCCACCTTGAGGCCGTGCGACTGCAGCAGGTGCGCCACGCGCCGGCTGGTCTGGCTCTTGCCCGATCCCGTCCGAACCGCGCACACCGAAATCACCGGCTTCGTGCTCTTGATCATCGTCGGCTGCGCGCCGAGGAGCTTGAAGTGGGCGCCGGCGGCATTCACGACCGAGCCGCGGCTCATCACGTAGTTGTAGGCGACGTCGCTGTACGCGAAAACCACTTCCTCGATCTGGTGCTTGCGGATGAGCTTTTCCAGCTCGTTCTCGGCGACGATCGGAATGCCCTTCGGATAGAGCGTCCCCGCGAGCGATGCCGGGTACTTGCGGCCGTCGATGTTCGGAATCTGGGTGGCGGTGAAGGCAACCACGTCGTACCGCTCGTTGTCGCGGTACACAGTATTGAAGTTGTGGAAGTCGCGCCCCGCGGCTCCCATGATGACGGTCTTGATCCGATGCATGCGGTTCCTCTCTGAGAGTGAAGTAGGAGTCAGGAGCCAGGATTCAGGAGCGAGGTACGCGACGAATTCCGAATCCCGATGCCCGATTCCCTTGTGATGACGCCGTAATGACCTTCTCGATACGCTCGATCGCCCAGTCGATATCCTCTCTTCCTTCAGCCTCTCGCAGCCGGGACGCGCAGGCCCGCTCGATGTAGTCCTGCACCTGCATCGAGCGGATCTCCTTCACTGACCGTCCCACAACATGGTGAGCAGCGCCATCCGGACGTACAACCCGTTTGTCGCCTGCCGGAAGTACATCGCGCGCGGATCGGCATCAACAGCCTTGTCGATCTCGACCGTGCGCGGAAGCGGATGCAGGATCAGGGCATCTCGCTTCATGGTCTGGAGGACGGTGCTATCTATCGTATAGCGTCCATGTGCGCCACGATCGGCCATTCGCTCCGGCCTGATCCGCGTCTGGTAGACCACATCCACCTGCGGCAGCACCTTGCCGGCTTCCCGCTCCAGCGCGAACCAGACGTCGTGCTCGTCGAGGTGCTCGAGGATGTCCGCCTTCATCTGCATCTCGGGCGGACTGACGAAGTAGATCTTCACCCGCTCGAACTTGCTCAGAAGGTAGGCGAGCGATCGCGCCGTGCGCCCGCGATCCAGCTCGCCGATGAACGCGATGCTCAGCCCCTCGATCGGCCGCTCGCGGTAGATGGTGTAGAGGTCGAGCAGCGCCTGTGTCGGATGCTGGCCGCCGTTGCCGTCGCCGGCGTTGATCACCGGCACCGCCGAGACCTGTGCTGCCCGGCGCGCGCCGCCCGCCTGCGTGTGGCGGATGACGATCACGTCCGAGTAGCCGCCGATGATCCGGATCGTGTCCTCGAGCTGTTCGCCCTCCACCTCGGACGAGAAGAACCCCGCCTGCTCGGTGGACAGCACGCGACCGCCCAGCCGGTACATGGCAGCCTCGAACGAGAAGCGGGTCCGCGTGGACGGCTGGTAGAACAGCGACGCCATGATCTTGCGCTGGTAGTCGAGGGTCCCGCCGCGCGCGGCCACCTTCTCCATCTGGCGCGTGCGGTCGAACAGCTCCATCAGAAGCGGCACGGTGAACTGCTGCGACTCGACGACGTGGTCAAGCTTCATGGCGGTCTTTCAGGCTCCTGAACCCGGGCTCCTGACTCCTGGCTTCCCTGACGGCACGATGTGCGTGCCCGCCTCCCCGTGCACGGCAGCCCGAAGGTAGTTGTACGACGTGATGATGACTTCCTTCCCGCCGTTCCTCATGAACCGGAGCGCCGACTCGATCTTCGGCCCCATGTTCCCCGGTGGGAACTGGCCGGCCGCCTGGTAGGCCTCCATCTCCGCGACGGTCGCGCGGTCGATCGCGCGCTGCGTTGGCTTCCGGTAGTCGGTGTACACCTTGTCCGCGTCGGTCGAGATGATGAAGTAGTCCACAACCAGTCGGCTGGCAACCAGCGCCGAG